>CAXXTG010000139.1:0-7315 GCA_963666855.2 Vicinamibacterales bacterium | reverse complement strand
CGCGCCCTCGAGGTCGCCGTAGGCGGTGGGGTTGAAGTACGCCGCCTGGGGCATCGCGAACGACTGGATGTTCATGACGAGGATGCCGAGCAGGGCGAAGCCGCGCAGCACGTCGATGGCGTCGATGCGCGCACTGTCGGCGACGGGGGCGGCGTCCGGCCGGTCTGGGGAAGCGGGCATGCCGCCGATTCTACCCGCTCGGTCGGGGTTGGCCCGCCCCGACCGGCGGCCGCCTTCGCCGACCGCACCCGACGGTCGTCTCACGATCCCGTCTGCACCCGTCCGAACGCCGCCGAGACTTGACTTGTCCCGCCGCGGGGCGCATTCTTGACGGATACGATCAGGTCGATCGTCCATAAGGAGCAGACGATGGTGCTTTCGAAGAAGCGTGGCGCGAGCCCTCGGCGCGCCCGGCTGTTTGCCGCGGCGTTGTGCGCGGTGTTCCTCGCCCTGACCGCGACCGGCCTGCGGGCCGAAGTGCCGGGCACGGCGACCCTGTCGGGCACGGTGACCGCCGCGGAGCCGTTCACGGCGGCGCAGGTCTACGCCCGCAACCTCGACCGCGACATGGTGTACCAGGTGTACACCAACGGCGGCCGCTACCGGGCCGTCGCCCTCTTCCCCGGCACCTACGAGGTGAGCGCGAGCACGAAGCGCCTCGAGTCGGACGTGCAGACCATCACCGTGGGCGCCGGCGACGCGGCCGAGGTCGACCTGACCCTGGGCCCGCTCTCGGGCGACGCGCCTCCGCTCGTCATCCCCGCCGGTCGGACCGCGATGGAGAGCGGCCGGTCGGGGACGTTCGAGTACGCGAGCTACGACGAGATCTACCCGCCGGGGCGGGGCAAGGAGGTGGCCGAGCAGGTGTGCATGGCGTGCCACGGCGAGAACTTCTTCCCGACCCGCCCCGGGACCGAGCGGCAGTGGATGACCTGGATCGACCACATGGTCGGCAGCACCCTCGGCGAGCAGGACCCCACGCGCTACGGCCAGGGACTGCTGTCGTTCCGGGCGTCGATGTTCCGCTTCGGCCGGCAGGACCGCGACGACCTGCTGGCGTACGTGGTCGAAGAACTTCGGGCCCGACAGCAAGCGTCGGCGCGTCGCCATCGAGCAGCAGACCCCGGTCGACGAGGAGGCCCTCGGCAAGGCGATGTACATCGAGTACTACCTCGCCAAGGACGGCCCCGGCGAGGGCGTCAACGCCGAGCCGTGGGCCCGCGACCGGGTCGGCCGCTACGGCCAGGACCCGCGCTTCGACGCCGACGGCAACGTCTGGCTGGTCGACCGCGGCGTGCCCCACCGGCTCGTCAAGCTCGACCCGCGCACCGGCGAGCAGTGGGAGTACCTGTATCCCGAGCCCCGGAACGGCAACCACGAAATCCTCATCGACCCCTCCGGGCTGATCTGGCTGCCCGAGCACCGGGGCCGCACCGGGGCGGCGGAGAAGCGGCTGCTGGGCTTCAACCCCGAGACCGAGGAGTTCGAGCACCAGATTCCGATGGACCCCGACGACGTGGTGCGCAACCCCACGAAGTTCATGCAGTCGCTGGCCATGGACTCGAAGGGCAACATCTACGTCGGGTGGATCATGGGCGGGGCCCTCAGCAAGTGGGACCGGGCCACCGGCGAGGTGTCGGTGTTCCGCATCCCGACCCCCCACGCCATCCCCTACGGCGTCATCGCCGACCACAACGACAACATCTGGATCGCCCTCTGGAGCGGCGGCAAGATCGTGAAGTTCGACACGTCGAACAACTCGTGGACCGAGTTCACCGCGCCCACCTACCCGGGGCACACGCGGCGGCTGAACGTCGATTCGCAGAACAACATCTGGTGGGGTATCTACTCGGCCGGCAAGCGGGCCGGCAAGCTGGTCAAGCTCGACCAGTCGACGGGCAAGATGACCGAGTTCACGATCCCGCAGCAGAACGCCGAGCCCTACGACGTCGCGGCCGACCCGTGGGACAACATCTGGGCCCCCGACGTGGGCCAGCGGACCGACGGCGACTACGGCGCCACGCTGTGGAAGTTCGACCCGCGGACGGAGGAGTTCACGTTCTATCCGAAGCCGCAGCGGCACGCCGACTCGCCGAAGATTCAGATCACCCGCGACGGAGCGGTCTGGTACTCGCCGCGGGGCAGCCGCGAGGCGCCGGCGTTCGGGGTGCTCTATCCCGACATGGACGCCATCGACGACCTGGGGGCCTACTACACGTACGGGCCGCCGGGGTATCCGTTCCCGGCGCCGGCGTCCATGCCGACCACTGAAGGGCAGTGACGCGCAGGGCCATGCCCTGACCGCCGGCGATGGGGTTCATCGTGTCGGGTCGGACCGGGGCTGCGGCTGTGAGGCTGCGGCCCCGGCCTGATGTGGGGGCGGTCGGCGGCGCGGCGTTCCGGGCTTGGCTCGGTACGGCGGGCCCGCGAGGGTGACCATGAAGATACTGCGGCCCGGATCCGTGCCGGCCATGGTGGCAGCCGTGGCGGTTGCCGTGGCGACGGCGGGGGGTTGGGCTTCCGGCCGCTCGTCCGGCCAAGTCCTGGCTGCCCCGGCCGCTCAGCCGCCTCCGGCCTCGCCGCAATCGGTCCGCGGCCTCCTGGACCGGTATTGCGTAAGCTGCCACAACGAGGGCCGGGTCACCGCGACGGGCGGGGCCGGGTCGGTGCTCGACGCCCAGCTCCGGGAGACGGGGCTCGCGCTCGACACGGCGAACGTGGATCGGCCGAGCGCCGACGCCGAGCGGTGGGAGCGCGTGATCGCGAGGCTCGGGGCCGGCTCGATGCCGCCGGCCGGCCTGCCGCGGCCCGGCCGGGACGAGTCGCGCGCGGCCGCCGCGTGGCTGGCGGCGCGTATCGACGAGGCGGCCGCCGCGGACCCCGACCCCGGGCGGACCGGCTCGATGCACCGCCTGAACCGCACCGAGTACGGCAACGCCGTCCGCGACCTCCTCGCGCTCGAGGTCGACGTCGAGGCGCTGCTGCCCGGGGACGAGACGTCGGACACCGGGTTCGACAACAACGCCGAGGTGCTCTCCATCTCGACCGCGCAGCTCGAGCGGTACCTGTCGGCGGCGCGGAAGATATCGCGCCTCGCCACCGGCGTGATGACCGCGCCGGACTTCGCGCGCTTCGAGAACTCGGTGCTGCTGACGCAGGCCGACCGGCAGAGCGAGGCCCTGCCCCTCGGGTCGCGCGGCGGCCTCGCCGCCACCCACCATTTTCCCGCCGACGGCAGCTACATCTTCCGCATCGGGCTGACCTCGAATTGGCAGGACTACGTCCGCGGCATGGGGCGGCGGAACCTGCTCGACCTCCGCCTCGACGGGCGGCTCCTCCAACGGTTCACGGTGGGGGGCGAGGCCCCGGGCACGCCGGCCCCGCACACTTGGTCGCCGGCCGAGGCGGGCGACCCCGAGTGGGAGCGCTACGTCCGCGAGTCGGCGGCCCACCTCGAGGTCCGCGCCGAGGTCGAGGGCGGGCCCCACACCGTCGGGGTCTCGTTCGTCCGCAACCGGTGGGAGCCCGAGGGGCCGCTGCAGCCGCTGATGAAGGGCGCGGTCCTGTCGAACGACGAGAAGTACCACGGAAACGCCGAGGTCCAGTCGCTCACGATCGAGGGACCCTACGAGGGCGCCGTCCCCGGCGACACCCCGAGCCGGCGGCGCATCTTCGTGTGCCGGCCCGCCGCCGCGTCGGACGGAGGAGGCGTGCGCCCGGCGCATCCTGTCGCGGCTCGCCCGCCTCGCCTACCGCCGGCCCCCGGCGGAGGGCGACGTCGAGACGCTGCTCGCCTTCTTCCGCGACGGGCGCGCGAAGGAGGGCGGCGACTTCGACACCGGCATCCAGCTCGCCCTCGAACGGCTGCTCGTCGATCCCGACTTCCTCCTGCGCGTGCACGAGGACCCGCCCGGCGCGGCGCCGGGCCAGGCGTACCCGCTGCCCGACCTCGAGTTGGCCTCGCGCCTCTCGTTCTTCCTCTGGAGCAGCATCCCCGACGACGAACTGCTCGCGGTGGCCGGGCGCGGGGAGCTGACCGACCCCGCCGTCCTGCGCGGCCAGGTGCGGCGCATGCTCGCCGACCCGCGCAGCGACGCGCTGGTGAGCGACTTCGCCGCCCAGTGGCTGCACCTGCGGAACCTCGACGAGGTCAAGGCCGAGCCCTCGGTCCATCCCGACTTCGACCAGGACCTCGTGGAGGCGTTCCGGCGCGAGACGGCGCTGTTCATCGGCAGCACCATCGACGAGGACCGGAGCGTCCTCGACCTCCTCGGCGCCGACTACACCTACGCGAACGAGCGGCTCGCGCGGCACTACGGCATCCCCGGGGTCTACGGCAGCCGGTTCCGCCGCGTGGCCCTGCCCGACCTCGATCAGCGGGGCGGGCTGCTGGGCCACGGCTCGCTGCTGTCGCTGACCTCCTACCCGCACCGGACCTCGCCGGTCCTGCGCGGGCGGTGGCTGCTCGAGGCCATCTTCGGGACGCCGCCGCCGGGTCCGCCGCCCGACGTGCCGGCGTTGCCGGAGCGCGGGGCGGGCGGCGCGCCGGCGTCGATGCGCGAGCGTCTGGAGACGCACCGGCGCAACCCCGCGTGCGCGAGCTGCCACCGGAGCATCGATCCGCCGGGCTTCATGCTCGAGCACTACGACGCCATCGGGCGGTGGCGGACGGTCACCGAGACCGGCCACCCGGTCGACGCCTCGGGCACCCTGCCGAACGGGGTGACGGCGGTGGGCCTGGCCGGGCTGCGGGGCCTGCTGCTCGATGAGCCCGAGCCGTTCGTGGGCACGCTCACCGAGCGGCTTCTGGCCTACGCCCTCGGACGCGAGCTGCGACACTACGATCAGCCGACGGTGCGCGCCATCGTGCGCGACGCGGCCGCGGACGGGTACCGCTGGTCGTCGGTCGTTCTCGGGGTTGTCGAGAGCCCGGCGTTCCTGATGCGGCGGGCGGCGGAGTGACGCGGAACTGGCTGCAATGGCATGACCGAGCGCGGGCCAACAAGAGGATTGACATGAGAGGCAACAACTTCATCACCGCGAAACCCCTGTCCCGCCGGACGGTCCTGCGCGGCGTGGGCGCGACGGTGGCGCTGCCGTTCCTGGACGCCATGGCGCCCGGCGTGTCGGCGCTGGCCCGCCGTGCCGCCCGGCCCCGCCGCTTCCAGGCGATCTTCGTGCCGAACGGGATGGCGATGGAGTACTGGTCGCCGACGGCGGTTGGGCGCGACTTCGAACTCACCCCGATTCTGCAGCCGTTCGCGCCGTTCCGGGACCAAATGCTCGTCTTCTCGGGGCTGAACGCGTCGTGGACCTACGTGCACGCGGGCGCGTCCGGTTCGTTCCTCACCGGCACGCGGCGCGGGGGCACGTCCGAGACCGACGTCGTGGCCGACACCTCGATCGACCAGCTTCTCGCCAGCGAGTTCGGCGCCTCGACACCGCTCGCCTCGCTCGAGCTGTCGATCGACAAGGAGGCCAACGCGGGGCAGTGCACCTCGGGCCTGAGCTGCGCGTACACCCAGACCATCTCGTGGCGCACCCCCACCATGCCCCTCCCGATGGAGAACAACCCGCGCGCGGTGTTCGAACGGCTGTTCGGCGACAGCGGCTCGACCGACCCCGCGGTGCGGCGGGCGCGCATGCACGAGAAGCGCAGCATCCTCGACTCGGTGATGGACAAGCTGGCCGACGTCGAGCGCCGGGTCGGGGCCGACGACCGGCGCAAGGTCGACGACTACGCGGCGGCGATCCGCGACGTCGAGCGGCGGATCGAGGTGGCGGAATCGAAGAACGACTTCAGTCCCGAGGCGTTCCCCAACGAGCCGCGGGGCGTGCCCGCCACGTTCGAGGAGCATGTCGAGCTGATGTTCGACCTCCAGTTCCTGGCCCTGCAGAGCGACATCACCCGGGTGGCGACGTTCATGCTCGGCCGCGAGCAGAGCACCCGGACCTATCCCGAGGTGGGCGTCCCCGATCCGCATCATCCGCTGTCGCACCACGGTAACGACCCCGCCCTCATCGCCCGGATGTCGAAGGTCAACGCGTACCACGCGGCCCTGACCGCGCGGTACCTCGAGCGGCTGCGGGCGACGCCGGACGTCGACGGGTCGATGCTCGACAACATGACCCTCGTGTACGGCACGTGCATGTCGAACAGCACGCGCCACGCCGGCAACAACGTCCCCATCCTGGTCCTCGGCGGCGGCGGGGGGCGGCTGAAGGGGGGGCGGCACCTCCGCTACGACGGGACCTCGCACGCCAACCTGCTGCTGACCCTGATGGACAAGTTCGACTTCCCCCTGGAGCGCGTCGGCGGCAGCACCGGGGCGCTGCCCATCGACGGGGTCGACACGCTGTCGGAGGTCTAGCGGCTTGCCGGGGCGGAGGAGGATGCCGATGTTGGGACGGATGGCGCACGTCTGCCGATCCGGGTTGCTGCTGGTCCTGTTGGGAGCCCACGGCGCGGCCGCCGCGCCGCCCGAGGCGGCGCTCGCCGACGCCGCGAGGCACGGCGACTGGACCGCGGTCCGCACGCTGCTCGATGAGGGCGCCGACGTCGACGCCCGCCAGGGCGACGGATCGACCGCGCTTCATTGGGCGAGCTACCGCGACAATCGCGAGGTCGCGGCGCTGCTGATTCGCGCCGGGGCCGACGTGGACGCCGCGAACGACCTCGGGGTCACGCCGTTGTGGGCCGCGTGCGAGAACGGCAGCCCGGCCATGGCCGGGATCCTGCTCGGGGCCGGCGCCGATCCGAACCGGGCGCTGCCGTTCGGGGAGACGCTGCTGATGACGGCGGCCCGCACCGGCAACGCCGAGGTGGTCGGGCGGCTGCTGGCGGCGGGGGCCGACGTCGACGCCGCCACTGCGGAAGGGGCCTACGGCGGGCAGACCGCGCTCATGTGGGCGGTCGCGCAGGGGCATCCCGCCGTCGTCGAGGTGCTGCTGGCCCACGGCGCCGACGTGGGCGCACGATCGAGCACGTTCACCGAGACCGTCAAGACCATCTCCACCTACGCCAACTACGGCCTCCAGTGCGTGCCGCGGGACGAGTGCTACATCACCGAGGTCCCGAGCGGCGGGTTCACCCCGCTGCTGTTCGCGGCCCGGGTCGGCGGCCTCGCCTCGGCGCGGCTGCTCGTGGCGGCGGGCGCCGACGTGAACGAGGCGACGCCGGACGGGGCGGGCGCGCTGGCTGTCGCGGCCCTCAGCGGCAACGGCGCCGTCGCCGCGCTGCTGCTCGACCACGGGGCGGACCCCAACGCGGCCGGGGGCGGCTATGCGCCGCTGCACGCGGCCATCCTGCAGCGGG
>CAXXTG010000138.1:0-12165 GCA_963666855.2 Vicinamibacterales bacterium | reverse complement strand
CCGCGGAACCGCGGGAAGCGCTCCATGAAGCGCCGCAGCCCGGCCGTGGAGTGACGCACGGACGAGGCGATCTCGAACGCCAGAGGGTGCTCGGGATGGTCGTAGACGAGATCGACCTCGTGGCGGCCCTCGCGCCAGTGGTAGAGCCGGACCTGGGTCTGCCGGGCGAGCGCGTGCAGGTGACCGGCGGCCATGTTCTCGAAGAGCAGCCCCATCTCTTCGGCGTCCGTCAGCGGACCCACGCCGCGCTGGAGCGCCGCGTTCCGGACCGCGCCGTCGACGAAGTAGATCCGCCGTCCGCGCCGCTGCACCGTCCCTTCCCGCCCCGAGTAGTTGGGCAGCGTGAAGACGAGGAAGGCGCGTTCCAGGTAGGACAGGTAGCGGTCGAACGTCGGCTGCGACAGGCCGTCGAGCTCCTGGCACAGGTGCTGGGGAGACAGCCGGCCCGTCACCCGCCCCGCGAGGGTGTAGAGCAGCCTTTCGAGCATCATCGGGTTGTCGACGCCGAACGCCTGTGGGATGTCCTTGTAGATGGACCGCTCCACCGCGTCGCTACGCAGGATGCGTTGCGAGCGGAGGAGCGTGGACGTCTCGTCGATTTCGGCGGGCGGCCTGGAATCGGCCGGCGAATCGGTGCCGGTTTCCGACGAGGATGCACCCGCGCCGCGGGCGAACGGGGTGAGCAGTTCCGGGAAGCCGCCGGACAGCATGAAGCGGCGCCGGAGCGGCGGCAGCCGCGTCAGATCGGGCGGGTCCGCCACATTCACCGCCAGCGTCTCGGCCAGCGTCGCCTCGACCGGGAGCCGGACGTCCGCCCCCACGAGGGCGAGGAACTCGCCGAACAGGTACGGCGCCAGGTACTGTTCCTCCCAGCGCCCGACGCCGCTCTCGAGACGGCGCTCCCGCAGGGCGGCGGTCGCGCTTGAAGAACCGGCGAGGCGGATCGGCCATCGCTCGTCATGGAAGGTCTTCAGCCAGAGATCCCAGTCGCGGGCGTACGTCAGTTCGTCGAGGAAGACGAACGCCGGCGCGTCGGGGCCGGCCCCCCGTCGCACCGGATCGACCAGCGTTCCGAGGTCCAGCGGCATCAACAGGGGGTGGTCGAGCCGGAACCACCAGATGCGCTGTGGAGCGACGCCGCCCACGAGCAGCCGCCGCACCGTCTGGTACAGACAAGTGGTCTTGCCGACGCGACGCGGCCCGAGCACGAGTTGGAACCGGTTCGAGTCGGCGTTCCGCAGGCTGTCGCACAACAGCGCGGCCAGCCGCCGTTCGACCGGTGGCGCCCACTCCCCGGGGGCTTCGCCGGCCGCGTGCCACGGATTCTGCTCGGCGAGCACGCGCCGATAGTCCACCTCGGTCGGTGTCCACGTGCGCCCTCCGTCGTTTCGTTTGGCTCTGGCCATGTCGTTAACGCGCGCGCCACGGAACACGCGACGTAAGCCCCGCCACGCGTGTTGATTTATGTTGTTGGCAGTATAGCATTCACAGCTTGAATGTTGTTGGCGTCTCAAGCCTCATTGAAGGCTCGTCCAGGCGCTCCATTGCTCCCGATGCACGAGTCGGTTGTCGTCCGCGCGTGCGGAGGGTCGGCCGGTGTGTGAACCCGTGACGACTGCGACTTTATCTGGCTGGCTTGGCCACCGGCCTCGACGTACTGGTAGCGGCTGCCGTCGCCGAGGTGCCGAATCGGTGCCATTTCCCAGAAACGCACCACCCTCGATAGCGCGGCCCCTGCCCGCGAGGCGGTCTTTCAGGCTACAGCGTGGACGCCGGCACGGCCGGCCGCATGCCGGCGAGGCGCGCGTCGATGATCTCGACGGCCTCGCGCATGATGCGGTCCACCAGCTCGCGGCAGGTGGGGACGTCGTGGATGAGCCCCGCCACCATGCCCGCCGACCAGACGCCGGCGTCGGTGTCGCCGGTATCGAGGGCCTGCTTGCCGCGCTCGCCGGAGACGAGGTGCTTGATGTCGTCGATGGTGGCGCCGCCGGCCTCGATGGCGTTGACCTCGTCCGAGACGGCGTTGCGGAAGACCCGCGCGGTGTTGCGCAGCGAGCGGAAGATGAGGGCGGTGTCGCGCTCGGTGGCGGCGACGAGGGCCTGCTTGATGTTGTCGTGGATGGGGGCCTCGCGGGTGGCCATGAACCGGGTGCCCATGTTCATGCCGTCGGCCCCGAGGGCGAGGGCGGCGACGAGACCGCGGGCGTCGCCGAAGCCGCCCGAGGCGATCATGGGGATGCTCACGCGGTCGGCCGCGCACGGGATGAGGACGAGCCCGGGGATGTCGTCCTCGCCGGGGTGCCCCGCGCACTCGAACCCGTCGATGCTGATGGCGTCGCAGCCGATCTTCTCGGCCTTGACGGCGTGCCGCACCGAGGTGCACTTGTGGACGATCTTGATACCCGCCGCCTTGAACGCGGGCAGGAAGCGTTGCGGGTTGTTGCCGGCGGTCTCGACGATCTTGATGCCCGACTCGACGATGGCCTGGGCGTACTCCTCGTAGGGGATGGGCTTCAGGGTCGGGAGGATCGTGAGGTTCACCCCGAACGGCCGATCGGTCATCTCGCGCGTGCGGGCGATCTCGCGGGTCAGGGCCTCGGGCGAGGGCTGCGTCAGCGCGGTCAGGAACCCGAGGGCGCCGGCGTCGGCGACGGCCGAGACGAGTTCGGCGACGCCGACGTTCTGCATGCCGCCCTGCACGATGGGGTGCTCGATGCCGAACGTCTCCGTGAAGCGGGTCGAGATCATGGTGGATGTAGTGCGGCCGGGGCGTTCCCCCGTCGCGCCCTCCCAAGCGGGCACCGCGCCGGTCTGGGTGCAGCCCGGACCCTGCTGCGGGCTTCCCGGGGGCGCCCGGGGGACCGCCGGCGGCGGTCAGGGTTCGAACGGAATCTCGTTGAGGGCGGCGAGGTCGCTCGACAGCGCCGCGTCTCCGGCGGGGAACCGGTTGCCGGCGAGGATGTAGGCGACGAGGCTCGCGGTCTCGTCGTTCGACAGGCTGCCGGGGGCGTCCTGCGGCATCTCTTCCTGGATCAACTGGAACAGCTCGCCGAGGGAGCGGCCCTCCCACCGGTTGCGGAAGGTGTGGTCGCCGAGCAGGGCGGCCATCTCGGGCACGAACGCGCTCAGGTTGCCGTGGCACGAGACGCACTGGTCGTCGTACAGCCCCTCGCCCGCGTCGGCCTGGGCCGACGTGTAGAGGCCGTCGGCCTGGCCGCCGGCCGAGACTCCCCCGGTCACGACGACGAGCGCGACGCCCGTCGCGAGAAAAAGCGCACGCATGCTTCGGTCTCCGGCGACAGACGGAAGCCCGGAGGCTCCCGTCTGCCCCGTTCGTCGAGTTCTAGTCGTCGTCGACAATCAGCGTCGCGTTCCGCTTCGGCACCTGCCCGCCGGTCTCGATCTTGGTCACCAGCTCGACCGTCGCGATGTCGATGACGGCGACGTTGTTGTCGCCCGACATCGAGATGTACGCGTACTGGCTGTCGGGGGTGATGGTGACCCAGTTCGGCGAGTGGCCCACGCGGACGCCGCCCACCAGCTCGCGCTCGGGCAGGCTGTAGACGTACACGCTGCTGTTCAGGCTGCTGTTCGCGACCAGGTACTTGCCGTCGGGGGTCACGCCGATGCCGTGGGCGGTGTTGCCGCCGTGCCCCGGGGTCCGCTCGTTGTTCGGCAGCTCGGGGTACTCGACGCGGTCGACCCACTTGCGGGTCTCGAAGTCGAGCACGCCGAAGCCGTTGAAGTTCGAGAGCTGGGCGTAGATGTGCTTCGTCGACCCGTCCTCGTTGACCTCGAAGGTCATCGGGCGGATGCCGAGGTCCGAGTACGTCGTCCACACCGGGAAGTCCTGCTCGGTGTCGACGACGGTGATGTTGCGCCCGCCGACCATGCCGGCGATGGCGTACTTGCCGTCCGGCGTCACGTAGGTGTTGTGGACCCCGCCGTGCACCGAGATGATGGCGGTCATCTCCTCGGTCTCGGTGTCGAGCACCTGCAGCGCCCCCGGCGACTCGGCGATGGCGGTGTAGACCTTGCGGCCGTCGGGGGTGATGGCGATGTTGTTGGGCCGGCCGATGAGCTCGACCTGCTTCGTGACCTTCAGGGTCTCCATGTCGACGATGTCGACGGTGTCGTCTGACTCGTTGGCGACGTAGAGCTTCTTGCCGTCGGGCGACGGCGCCGCCCCGTGGGCGCGCTCGATCCCGTGGATCACGCCGATCACCTCGTTGGTGAGCGGATCGATGACGTGCACGTTGTCGCCGGCGCTGTTGGTCTGGATGATCCGGACCGTCTGCGCCGCCGCCGCGGCCGGGATGACGAGGGCGGCGATGGCCGCCAGGGCCGCCAGTCTGCGTGTGGTGAACATGGCTCGAACTCCTTCTCTGTGAATCGCGTTCCGTCGGTGGCTACTGAACGGTCTCGCCGAGCACCCAGGCCGCGAGGGTCTGGAACCAGGGGTCTTCCTGCGAGGTGAACTGGCGCCCGCCGTTGTGGAACTCGTCGCCGCCCGCGTCGGGCTCGAGGGGGTGCATGAGCATCCGGCTCTCGAGCGGCGCGCCGGGGACGACGAGCCTCGACACCGCCTCGAAGTTCATGCGCGACTGCTCGTCGGTCCAGGCGTCGGCGCCCCGCTCCATCTCCTGCAGGAAGCCGACGCGGCCGCCCTCCGCGTGGCAGACCACGCAGCGGGTGAAGCCCGCCTTCCTCTCCAGGAAGATCGGTTCCACGTTCGCCTTGTAGTACTCGTAGTCGAGGGTCGGGGTCGGCTCGGCCGCCTGCGGCTGGGCCAGCAGCGCGGTCAACGCGAGGACGATCGTCATGGTGGCCTCCTTGAAGTGTCTGTCGCTGCCACGCAGAGCCGGGACCACGACGGGCGGGGCGTGGCAGCGCCCCCTCGCCGCGTCACCGGCGCGCGGATCCCGATCCGACTCGTCCACGCCGCCGGCCGCATGGTCGCCGTAAATCCGGGTACATATCACGTTTGCCGCCGGCCGGGTTGCGAACCGCCCGCGCCGGCGGTTCGATGGGCCGCCTGACGCTTGCGGATCCGCCGCCGGGCCGGGGCGCTCGAGCCGCGCCTCGGCGCCGCCGCGTGAGCGCCCGCCGCCTCCAGGCCGCCGTCCGCCGGGTGGCGCGAAATCGCCGGTCAGCCCCCGCGTCTCCCGCGCCGCCGCTCGGCGGCGACGGCTGGCGACGGGCGGGAACACCGCCGCGGCCCTTCCGCACCAAGCCACCATCATACAGCGGATGGCCCGTTGGCTTGCCTCCGGCGTCCGGGTTGCCGACAATGTTGGGCGGGCCGTCACGCCGGTCCGCGCCGCGTTCACCGGGCCGCCGCATCCCGTTCGGCGGCATCTCGAGGTGCGGGCGGCCGGACCGCGGGGGTCCTGGCTGTCCGCCAACGCGCTCCTGCCCGCGGCTTCGCGGTCTTCGGTGCGGCGCGGGACTGTCGCCGTCGCGCGCGTCGGTCGCGCGGGGGCCGTCGCCGCGGGCGGTGGGAATCGAGGACGGGACCCCGGGTCCCGGGAACACGGAAGGTCCGCATTGCAGAATCACATCCGGGTCGAGCCGGTGTCGCCGGTCATCGGTGCCGAGGTCTCCGGGGTCGACCTGGGCCGCCCCCTCGCGCCCGAGGTCGTCGACGCGATCCGTTCCGCGCTGATGACCCACTTGGTCGTGTTCTTCCGCGACCAGACGCTGACCTGGCCGCAGCACAAGGCCTTCGGGCGCCTCTTCGGCGACCTGCACGTCCACCCCGCCGCTCCGAAAGACGCCGAGCACCCCGAGATTCTGGTCGTGCACGCCGACGGCGACTCGAAGTTCGTGTCGGGCGAGTTGTGGCACTCCGACGTCTCGTGCGACGTCGATCCCCCGATGGGGAGCATCCTGCGGGTCGAGCAGGCCCCGCCGTCGGGCGGCGACACGCTGTTCGCCAGCATGTACGCGGCCTGGGAGGCCCTGTCCGACCGCCTGCAGCGGCTGCTGAGCGAGCTGACGGGGGTGCACGAGGGCCGGCAGTACTACGTCGGCCGCTATGGGGGCGACAACCTGCGCGACGGCGAGTACCCGTCGGCCGAGCACCCCGCGGTGCGCACCCATCCCGAGACGGGCCGGTCCGCCCTCTACGTCAACGAGGGTTTCACCACCGGGTTCAAGGAGCTGAAGCGGGCCGAGAGCGACGCCCTGCTCGCGTTCCTCGTGCGCCACTGCGCCGCCCCCGAGTTCCAGTGCCGGTTCCGCTGGCGCGCCGACTCGGTCGCGTTCTGGGACAACCGCTGCACCCAGCACCACGCCGTCTGGGACTACTTCCCCGAGACCCGCCACGGCTACCGGGTCACCATCCAGGGCGACCGGCCGTTCTACGCCCCGGACGGCGCCGGTCGGGCGGCCGCGCCGTAGGAGCTGCCGGGACGGCGCGGACGCTGGCACGGCCCTTGCTCTACTGTCATGGCATGGAGCGACAGCCATGAACGGACCGGTGGCGGATCGGGCGGGCGCCGGCCGGGGGCGGCCCGTGGACGTGGACGGCTTCGTCCACGAGCTCGCCGGCCCCCGGCAGGACCTCCATCAGTTCATCGTCGACACCATCGCGGGCGCGGTCTCGGCGCGGAGGGCCGCGCTCGCCGTCCCTGACGACGCCGGGTCGGAGCTGACCGTCACCGCAACCCGCGGTTCCGCGGACCCGCCCCTCACCGGCTCGGTCATCGCGCCCGGCGCCGGCATCATCGGGCGCACGTTCGCGACCCGCCGCCCCGAGCTCGCGCCGGCCCGCGGCGGACCGGGGGAACCCGGGTTGTCGTTTCCCGCGGGCGGGTGCCTCTCGGTGCCGCTGGTGGCGCGGGGGGCCGCGCTGGGGGTCGTCGCCCTGACCGGCCGCGCCGGCGGCCGGCCCTTCGACGAGGCGGACCTGTCGCGCGTGCGGGGGCTGGCCGCGACCGCCGCCCTCGCCCTCGCCTGCGAGCGCGCGACGCAGGCGCGGGACCGGCTCGCGCGGGCGGCGGCCGTCGACCCCCTCACCGGGCTCCTCAACCGCGGCGGCATCGACGCGCGGCTGCGGGAAGAGCTCGACCGGGCGCGCCGCCACCGCGAGCCCGTCGCCCTCGCCGCCATCGACATCGACCGGTTCAAGTCGGTCAACGACGCCCTAGGCCATCCCGCCGGCGACGCCGTCCTGCGGGGGCTGGCCGCGATCTTCCGGCGGTCGGTGCGGTCGTTCGACCTGCCCGCGCGGTTCGGCGGCGACGAGTTCGCCGTCGTCATGCCCCGCGCCGCCGCCGCCCCCGCGTGCCGTATCGCCGAGCGCATCCGGCGGCGGGTCCAACACTTCTGGCCCGACGCGGTCCCCCCGGCGCCGCCCGGCGTCCGCGTCACCGCCAGCTTCGGGGTCGCGGTCTCCCGGCCCGACACCACCCCGGCCACGCTCGTCGAACGCGCCGACCGGGCCCTCTACACCGCCAAGGCCAAGGGCGGGAACCGCGTCCAGCTCGCCGCCGGGGCTTGATTGGTGCCGTCACCGATGTCGCTGTCCGAAGCCGGTTCCTCCGCAGGCAGGCAGCCCGCGGCGTCCGGCTGCGCCGGCCGGTGCGACCGCCTCGGGCCGGCGCTGGGCCGGAACGGTTGGTCCCGCGCCCTCCGGCGGGCGTTGCGGCACGGCGAGACCCTCCTGTTCAGCGTCGCGGTCGGCGCTGGCGCCACGGATGCTATGCTGGCGCGAGGATCGTGAACGATTCAGCGATGCCGGTGCAGCCCCGCTTGTTCGTGCAGCAGCGCCGCCCTCGGGCGGAGCCCCAAGCCGGCGAGCGCTTTTCGCGAGGGCGGGCGTTTCTCCACTTCAGCCGGGCCGAGGACTGTTACGCCGCGTGGCCCCGCCCGACCTGCCTGATCTCAGACGGTCCGTACGGCGTCGACGGATTCCCCGGGGACCGCCGGACGGCGGACTCCCTGGCCGAGTGGTACGAGCCGCACATCCGGGCGTGGAGCGCCCGTTCGACGCCGGCCACGACGCTGTGGTTCTGGAACACCGAGATCGGCTGGGCCAACGTTCACCCGGTGCTGGCGGCCCACGGGTGGGAGTACCGCTGCTGCAATGTCTGGGACAAGGGCATCGGGCACGTGGCGGGAAACGCCAACACCCAGACGCTGCGGAAGTTCCCGATCGTGACTGAAGTGTGCGTGCACTACGTCAAGGCGGCCAAGTTCACCGTCGGCGAGGGCGAGCTGACCATGCAGGACTGGCTGCGCCGGGAATGGCGCCGGACCGGCCTGCCCTGGCGAACCGCCAACGAGGCGTGCGGGGTGCTGAATGCCGCGACCCGGAAATACCTGACCGCCGACCATCTGTGGTACTACCCCCCGGTCGAGGCCTTCGAGAAGCTGGCCGCGTACGCCAACGCGCACGGCGACCCGGACGGACGGCCTTACTTCAGCGTGGACGGCCGCCGGCCGTTGTCGGGCCGCGAGTGGTCGGCGCTGCGGGCCAAGTTCTCCTGCGCCGTCGGCGTCACCAACGTCTGGCGCGAGCCCCAGGTCGCCGGCGCCGAGCGCATCCAGGGATCGCGCAACGGCATGAAGTACAAGTTCCGAAGCCTCCACGGCAGCCAGAAGCCGCTTCGGTTCATCGACACCATCGTACGCGCGTCTACCGCGCGGGGCGATGTCGTCTGGGAGCCTTTCGGCGGGCTGTGCCCGGGGGCGGTCGTTTCGTTTCTGAGCGGCCGCGAGTACTACGCCGCCGAGACGGTGCCAGAGTTCTACGCCGCCGCAAAAGAGAGGTTGGCCTCGGCGTGACGGATGAACTCTGCGCCGGCGTTCCGCCGCCTCCCGATCGATGCCTCCCTGCCGAGGACTGGGAGCACCGTGAGCTGTACTGGAGAGTACGTGAGGCCGTCGCGTCTCTGCCCGTTTATTTTCGGACGGAGACCCGCATTTCGGGAATCATGGCGACGGATCTGCACACGCTGAATACTGTGCTCGGCGCAACCATCGAAGAGCAGGTCGTCCGCACATTGAACCTGACCCGCAATACTTGGGACCCGAACGGCCGAAGCTATGCGCTCTACAGCTTCGTCCGACGGGCGCAGACCTTCCCGGATGTTTTGCTGCGTCGGATTGCCGGCGACGAAATCATCCTGGGAATCGACGCTCAAGGGATGGTACCTGCTTGCGAAGGAAGCCGAGCCCAGTCTCCGATTTCAGGTCACCGAAATCGCGTGCGCCGACCAGGACTTGCTCGTTGTGGTCCCGTGGGTGCTGGACAACGTCATCAGCGGCTCGCCGATTCTGTTCGAGCCGTTCGTCGAATCAGCGAGATTCGCGGCGGCGCACCGAAATCACCACTCGCGATACGTGCGACAGACTGCCCTGAGCACGGAGATCCTCGACCGACCTGCTGATTAAGCGACAGGACCATCCATGACTACATCATCCCGACGGCCGTCGAGCGGAGCGAACACCGAGGGACGTTCCCGTGCTGCCCGTGCTACCCTGTTTCGCATAGGCAGCGACAGAAAGTGGTTCGTGGTCGGTGTGGTGGTCGCGGCCTTGATCTCCGTGCGGGTCGTGGCGCAGACCGAACCAACAGCTCCGCCGGTGGCGGAAAGTGCAGCGGCGCGCTTGACCCTCGAAGACTTCCGCGGGGACGGCGCGGCGTGCTACGACCGGTCGACGCGGCCGCAGACCATGGTCGTCGACAGCCACGTGCACTTCCGGCCGTTCGGCGGGCCCGCCGTGCCGTTCGAGGAGATCGTGCAGTACTTCGAGGCGACCGGGGTCCTGTTCGCCAACGTCTACGGCATCGGCCAGATGCTGCCCGCGTCGTCACCCTGCACGTACTACCTCGACTGCCCCGGCACGCCCTTGGCGCCGACGCTGAGGAACGACTTTGTCAACGCCGCCAACGCCGTGGTGAAGACGCCCGACGGCCTCCACCTGACGCTGGCCATGACCTTCCCGGACCTCGCCGACCCCGGCTCCGTCCTCGCCGGCATGGCGCTGCTCGACGAGGAGTACCCCGGCCTCTTCCGCTGGATGGGCGAGGTCAACCTGGTCAAGCAGGCCGTCTTCGCCAACGGGCAGGGGGCGGTGCCGGCCGAGGCCATCGACGGCTGGGCCGGCTTCATGGCGGTGCTGCGCGAGCGCGGCATCCCCATCGCCATCCACTCCGACCTCGGGAGCGACGAGGAGCCGACCCTCTATCTGCCGCTGATGGAGCAGGTGCTCGAGGCCTACCCCGACAACCCCATCGTCTGGGTTCACATGGGCCTGTCGCGCGAGCTGACCACCATGGACCCGGTTCGGCACGCCGCCCTGATGGCGTCGATGCTCGATCGCCACCCCAACCTGATGCTCGACATCACGTGGCGGGTCCTCGACGACGCCTACTTCTCGACCCCGGAGGGCCGGGCCGCCTACGTGCCGTTCCTCAACGCGCACTCCGAGCGGATTCTCCCCGGCACCGACTTCCTGGCGTCGCGCGACAAGGACTTCGACGTCTACCGCGAGGAGCTCGAGGTCAACAGCCGCATCCTCGGTTATCTCGACGACCAGGCCTTCCGCAACATCGCCCTCGGCGAGAACTACTTCCGCCTGCTGGGGCTGGACTACGAGGCGCCGCCGGTCTGCTCCGCCGCGCCGTGAGCGGAAGATGAGCGTCAGCGCCTACGCAATGGTCACGACGCTGCTCACGCTGCTGGGCCTCGCGGGCCTGTTCTCCCTGCGCGTCCTCGGTCTCTACAGCCACCAGGCGTTGGCGGTGGTGCTGTTGCTCGGGTGCGGTTAGGCGGTCGCGAGCCCGCGCTTGGCTGGCCTGGAAGGGGGCGTCGCCATCCGGGGCTTCTGCGCGGATTCCGGGGGCTCGACAATCGGCCCCGGCTCCTCCAGGCGGTGGGGGCGCGCGGGTTTCTGGGCGGCGGCCCTCGGCCGCGTGCCTGGCGGTGTTTTCCCCGGATGGCGGAAACGACGCCCATGATCGCCGAACCGAAGGATGTGTATACTGGGGACGACACATACACCACCGGTGGCCATTGCGAACCAACATCGACATCGACGACGGGCTGATGGCGGCGGCCTTGAAGGCCGCCGGCCTGAAGACGAAGAAGGCGACCGTCGAGGCGGCCTTGCGCCTCCTGGTGCAAAATGCGGGCCCAGGGGCGCATCCGGGCGTTGCGCGGCAAGCTTCACTGGGAAGGCTCGCTCGACGGCATGCGGCGGGACCGATGATCGCGACGTTCTGCCTGGAGAACGGGCATAGACTGCTGCATGCCGACCGCGATTTTCGTGCCGATCGTCGAGCACCTGGGCCCTGGAGACGCTCTGACGCGTCGGCCGGCGGCCGCGCGGGACCGGGCGACTCTCTCTCCGTCGTCAGCAGCGGCGCCCGCCCGCAGGTGCTGTTCAGAGCAATCGGCGCCGGCGCCGGGCGCGCGGGTAGAATCAGTGTTCTCCGGCGCGCCGAGCCCGAATCGGGCGCGACCGTGAAGCCGAAGGAGCGCATCCATGAACCGTTTCGCGAAAGCCGCCGCCAGCGGGCGGCTCACCCTGTTCCTGCTGGCGGCGACGGCGGCGGCGCCGGCCGGCGCCCGGGCCCAGGCGCCGGCCGACGACTTCGTGCCGGTCACCGACGCCATGCTGCAGGACCCGGCGCCCGGGGAACTGGCCCATGTGGCGGCGCACCCTCGACGGCTGGGGCTACAGCCCGCTCGACCAGATCGACCGGGGCAACGTCGGCGACCTCCGCATGGTCTGGTCGCGCGGTCTCGCCCCCGGCAGCAACCAGGGGACGCCGTTGGTCTACCGCGGGGTGATGTACATGCCGAACCCCGGCGACGTCATCCAGGCCCTCGACGCGGTCACCGGCGACCTGCGCTGGGAGCACCGGCGCGACCTCCCGGACGACGTCTCCGACCACGTGTCGGGGCTGTCGCGCACCAACCGCAACGTCGCCATCCACGACCGGTTCATCATCGACACCAGCGTCGACGACTACGTCTTCGCCCTCGACGCGGCGACCGGCGAGCTGGCGTGGGAGACGGAGATACTCGACTACCGCACCCTGCCGGCGCACCAGTCATCGGGGCCGATCGTCGCCGGCGGGAAAGTGGTGTCGGGCCGCGGCTGCATTGCCCGAGGCGGGGCCGAACGCCTGCGTCGTCACCGCCCACG
>CAXXTG010000137.1:0-15426 GCA_963666855.2 Vicinamibacterales bacterium | reverse complement strand
GGTTCGCCCGGGCGCGGCAGGACACGGCGGCGGTCGAGTCGCGGCGGCCCCTCGCCGAGGGCGACCGCAGCGCCGCGATCGCGAGGATCGTCCTCGACACCATGGACCAGCCCGTGCTGGCCGCCGACGCCGACGGCCGTTTCCTGTTCGTCAACGCCGCCGCGCGCCGGATCGTCGACCCCGGGGACGGCGCGCCGGCCGGTGACCAGGAGGCGGTCTTCCGACGCTACGGCCTGTTCGAGCTGGACGGGCAGACCCCGTGCAAGCTGGAGGACCTGCCGCTCGCGCGCGCGATCTGCGGGGAGGCGACGGACGACGCCGAGCTCCGGGTGCGCCGGCCGGGCGAGTCCGGCCCCGACACGTTCCTGCGCGCCAGCGGCAGACCGTTGCGGGACGCCGGGGCGTCCGGGCGGAGCCGCAGGTCGTCGACCTGAAGCGGCAGGTGGCCGACGCGGTCAACGTGCTGCAGGAGATGCTGACGCAGCGGGGCATCCGGATCGAGGTGGACTGCGGGCGCGGGCCGGACCGGATCCGGATTCACGAGAGCCGGTTCCACCAGATGCTGGTGAACTTGGTGCGGAACGCGATGGAGGCGCTGGACGAGCGGGCGGCGGCGGGCGGCTTCGAAGGCGACGGCGTGCCCTGGATCCGCATCGCGTCGTGGCTCGACCCGGAGTTCGTGGTGATCGACGTGTCGGACAACGGGGTCGGCATCGATCCGGGCCGTCGCCGGTCGATCTTCTCGGCGGGCTACACCACGAAGGAGTCGGGGAGCGGGCTGGGGCTGCACTCGGCGGCGAACTTCGTGATCGGGCAGGGGGGGCGCATCACGCCGCTCAGCGCGGGCGTCGGACAGGGCGCGACGCTGCGGGTGATGCTGCGGCGGTCCACGACCCTGCTGCGCCCTTCAGACCCTTCAGGGCCGGCGGCGGGAGCCGCCTGACGCCGGCCGCGATCCCCGATTCGTCCTCCCGCTCCTGTCAGCCGCGCTGTGTTGACGCGACTCGATCGCGCCTGTTTGCGAATCCCCGTAAGTTGTTGATTTGATTGGAGCCGGCGAGCGGACTCGAACCGCTGACCTGCTGATTACGAATCAGCTGCTCTACCAACTGAGCTACGCCGGCGCGGGCGGGGCGACTACTTCTCCGGGTGCGGGGGCGGCGGGCAGCACGACGCGCTCGATGGTCAGTAGGCGCTGCTGGACCGCGGCGAAGCCGATTTCGACCGCCCGCAGACGATCGTCGAGACGATCGAGCCGGGCGTTCACGGCGCCTATCTGCGCGAGCAACAGGCCGGCCGGCACGCCGCCCGTCGCCACGACGGCGGTGACGATGGCGACGCCGGTTCCGACGATCCACTTGGTGCCGCCGCTCACGTCTTCCAGGATAGCACAGCGCGGGGGCCGAAGGCCCGACGGCGGGGCGCGGGACCCGCGGGCGCCCCCCGGGGGACCGGCGGCCCGGCGGGTTGGACGGCGGCGCGCGGCCCGCGGTACACTGGCGAGTTACGGTACCGCTCGGGGCGGCGCGCGGGGACCGGCGGCCCGCCGGGCGCGCCGGCCGCCGGGCGGCGGATCTCGCATGCCAGAAGACCGAGCGGCGGCCGCGAACGGGCACCTCGTCATCCGGGGCGCGCGTACGCACAACCTCAAGAACATCGACCTGACGCTGCCCGCGGGCCGGCTGATCATCGTCACCGGGGTCAGCGGGTCGGGGAAGTCGTCGCTCGCCTTCGACACGATCTACGCCGAAGGGCAGCGGCGGTACGTCGAGTCGCTGTCGGCCTACGCCCGGCAGTTCCTCGAGCGGATGGAGAAGCCGGACGTCGACCGCATCGACGGCATCTGCCCGGCCATCGCGATCCGCCAGAAGAACAGCGTCCGCAATCCGCGCTCGACGGTGGGCACGACCACCGAGATCCACGACTATCTGCGGCTGTTCTTCGCCCGCATCGGGCGCACCATCTGCCGGCGGTGCGGGCGCGGGGTGGAGCGCCAATCGGCGGAGGCGGCGGCGCGCGAACTGGCCGGCCTGCGGGCGGGGACGCGGCTGCTGCTGGGGTTCGACTACGCGGTGGACGGGGCGGACCGGGCGGCCGGCGCGGCCGCGGGCGGCCGTACGGAGGCCGACGGGGCGGCGGCGGGCGGGCGGTCGGGGTCGGAGGAGCGGTCAGGGGCGAAGGAGCAGTCGGCGCCGGAGGAACGGCCGCCGCAGCACGAACGGTCGGCGGCGGGGAAGTCGGGTGAACGGCCGGCGGCGGGGGAGAGGTCGGCGTCGGGTGAACCGCCGCGGCAGGCACGGTCGGCGGCGGAGGATTCGGGTGAACGGCCGGCGGCGGGGGAGCGGCCGGCGGCGGGGGAGGGCCCCGAGCCCGGGGAAGCGCCGTCGGAAGCCCCGGCCGGCGCCGCGGACGATCCGGTGGCGGCGGCCATCGCGGGGCTGCGGAAGCGCGGGTTCGCCCGGATCATCGTCGGCGACGGGGCCGACGCCGGCGAGGCCGCCGCCGGGGGCGGCCGGGTGGTGCGCCTCGACGAGGTCGACCCGGCCGGGCTCGCGGGCCGCCGGTCGTTGCGCGTGGTGCTCGACCGGGTGCGGGTCGCCCCGGACGTCGTGGGCCGGATGACCGACTCGATCGAGACGGCGTACCTGGAGGGCGGCGGCTCGGCGTTCGCGCTCGAGGTCGGCCGCGACGGCCGCCCGGCGGCCGAGCACCGGTTCAGCGAGCGGTTCGAGTGCCGCGACTGCGGCATCGGCTACGAGCCGCCCGAGCCGCGCCTCTTCTCGTTCAACAACCCGTTCGGGGCCTGCCCCACGTGCCACGGCTTCGGCAACGTGATCGAGCTCGACCTGAACCTCGTGGTGCCCGACCCGGGGAAGTCTATCAAGCGGCAGGCCATCGAGCCGTGGAGCAAGCCCGAGTACCGGCCCCAGTTGACGAAGCTGACGCGGGCGGCGCGGGGCGGCGGGGTCCGGCTGGACACCCCGTGGCGCGAGCTGACCGACGCCGAGCGCGACTTCGTGCTCGAGGGCGACGGGGCCGGATACCCTGGCGTGCGCGGATTCTTCGCGTCCCTCGAGCGCAAGAAATACAAGATGCACGTCCGCGTCTTCCTCAGCCGCTACCGCGGCTACGTGACGTGCCCCGGCTGCGACGGGACCCGGCTGCGGCCCGAGGCGCGCGGCGTGCAGGTGGCGGGGCGGACCATCGACGAGGTGTGCGCCCTCACGGTGGGCGACGCGGCGGCGTTCTTCGACGGCCTCGCCCTGAGCGAGACCGAGGGGGCGGTCGCCGACCGGCTGGTGCGCGAGATCCGGCGGCGGCTGTCGTTCCTGCGCGACGTCGGCCTCGACTACCTGACCCTCGACCGCCTGTCGTCGACGCTGTCCGGGGGCGAGGCGCAGCGCATCAACCTCGCGACGGCCCTCGGCTCGGCCCTCGTGGGCACCCTCTACGTGCTCGACGAGCCGTCGATCGGCCTCCATCCGCGCGACAACGAGCGGCTCATCGCCATCCTGCGGCAGCTCCGCGACCAGGGCAACACGGTGCTGGTGGTCGAGCACGACGCCGACACCATCCGCACCGCCGACGTCGTCGTCGACCTGGGGCTGGGGGCGGGCGAGCAGGGGGGGCGGGTCATCCACGCCGGGTCGTTCGACGCCCTGCTGGCGGAGCCGCAGTCGCTGACCGCGAAGTACATGCGGGGCGACCTGACCATCCCCCTCCCCGCGAGCCGGAGGAAGCATCCGCAGCCCCTCGCCATCCGCGTCGCCGGCGCCCGCGAGCACAACCTGCGGGGCATCGACGTCGAGATTCCCCTGAACACCCTGACCTGCGTGACCGGGGTCAGCGGGTCGGGGAAGTCGACGCTGGTGCACGACGTCGTCTACGCGGCCATCAAGCGCCGGAAGGGGGGGTGGGACAAGCGGGTGGGGCGCCACGACCGCCTCGACGGGGCGGAGCTGGTGACCGACGTCACCCTCGTCGACCAGACCCCCATCGGGCGCACCCCGCGGTCGAACCCGGTGACCTACCTGAAGGCGTTCGACCCCATCCGCGAGCTGTTCTCGCACACCCGCGACGCCCGCGCGGCCGGGCTGACCCCGGGGCACTTCTCGTTCAACGTGCCGGGGGGGCGGTGCGACGCGTGCGAGGGCGAGGGGGTGGTGCGGGTCGAGATGCAGTTCCTCGCCGACGTGTTCGTGCCGTGCGACGAGTGCGGCGGCCGCCGGTTCAAGCCGCAGGTGCTCGACGTGCACTACCGCGGCCGCGGCGTCGACGACGTGCTCGACATGACGGTGCGCGAGGCCCTGGCGTTCTTCGCCGGCTCGCCCAAGATATGCCGGCGGCTGCGGCTGCTCGACGAGATCGGCCTGGGCTACCTGCGGCTCGGCCAGCCCGCGACGACCCTGTCGGGGGGCGAGGCCCAGCGCATCAAGATCGCGTCGCACCTCGCCGCGCGCCGGGCCGACCGCACGCTGTACATCCTCGACGAGCCGACGACGGGGCTGCACTTCGACGACGTCGCCAAGCTGCTCGCCGCGTTCCGCAAGCTGCTGCAGGCGGGGAACAGCATCCTCGTCATCGAGCACAACCTCGACGTCATCAAGTCGGCCGACTGGGTGATCGACCTCGGGCCGGAGGGCGGCGAGGCCGGGGGCCGCGTCGTCGCCGCGGGCACCCCCGAGCAGATCGCCATGGACGGGGGGTCGCACACGGGGCGCCACCTGCGCCCGGTCCTCGCCGAGGGGCAGGCGTCCGGGGCGTCCGGGGCGTGACGCCGGCCGGCCCTGTGGTACGATCCCGCCTTCGTACCCACGGGCTCACTCATCGTCGGCGCGGGCCGGTGCGCCGCCCGCGCTTCGCACTGTCGTCATGGATTCGATTCAAGCTACGCGCCTGCGCAAGGGCATGCTGGTCAAGCACAACGACGAGCTCTACCGCGTGATGGACGTCACGCACCTCACGCCGGGCAAGGGGAAGGCGTTCGTGCAGTCGCGGATGCGGAATGTCAGGGCCGGCACCCTGCTCGACCACAAGTTCCGGTCGGCCGAGTTCGTCGAGCGGGCCGCCCTCGACGACCGCGAGATGCAGTTCACGTACCGCGACGGCGACGCGTTCCATTTCATGGACCTCGAGACCTACGAGCAGATCGAGATGACCGCCGACACCCTCGGCGACTCGGTCAACTACCTGCTGCCCGAGGCGACCATCCGGGTGTCGCTGTTCGAGGGCGAGCCGGTGGGGCTGGACCTGCCGATGACGGTCGAGCTGGCCGTGCGGGAGACGGCCCCGGCCATCAAGGGGGCCACCGCCAACGCGCAGCTCAAGCCCGCGACCCTCGAGACGGGCCTCGTCGTGCAGGTGCCGCCGTTCGTCAGCAACGGCGACCGGATTCGCGTGAACACCGAGACCGGCGAATATCAGTCGCGGGCGTGACCGCCCGCCGGCGGGAGGCGGATGCCGTGGCCGAGGGGGAGCTGTTCGCCGGTTTCGTCGAGTCGGTCCTGCCCGCCGCCCTGTGGGTCCTGGGGGCGGGGTTCCTGGTCGCCAACGTCCGGCTGCTGAGCCGGTTCCTGCGGTTCCTGCGCCTGCGTTCCAGCGCGATCCTGACGTGGGAGGGCCGGCGCACGTCCTTCTACCTGGTGTCCCTGGGGTTCGGCATCCTCCTCGGCCTGCTCGCGTTCATGAAGCTCGTCGTGTGGGACCGGCCGCTGATCGACGCGTTCGCCGAGGCGATGGCGTTCATCTACTACGGCTACGCGTTCCCCCTGAGCCTGCGCATCGGGCGCGGCTTCTACGAGACCGGCGTGTGGTCCGACAAGGGGCTCGTGCCCTACGACCGCATCGGCGGCCTGTCGTGGCAGGGGGAGCCCGAGCCGCGGCTGGTGCTGATCGACCGCGTGCGCAACCTGGTGCGGCACCTCGACGTGCCGCGGGAGCATTACGGCGAGGTGCGGCGCCTGCTGCGCGACAAGATCGCGGCCCAGGACATCCGCTTCGAGGGGAAGGGGCTCGACCTCGGCTTCGACGAGCGGGAAGTCGTGTGACGGGCTACCGCAACCGTTCGAGGATGATGCCGATCAGCCCGGGGCCGCTGGCCGTGGGGTCGCCGATCCAGTCGGGGGGGGTGAGCCAGACGAACGCGAGGATGGCGATGACCATCAGGTCGTACTGCCACGTGGCCCGTTCGAAGGTCCAGAACAGGGCGTGCCACACCGCCCGCGCCGGCAACGTCAGCAGCCGCTGCATGCTCACCGCGCCTCCGCCTCCTTCAGCGCCCGCCACGTGAAGTAGATGCGGTCGAGCACGGTCACGATCGACAGCACCAGGATCACCCACAGCACGGCGCCCATGCGGTTCGTGAACGCCCCGATCATGACGAGGACGATGCGCTCGGGGCGCTCCATGAACCCGACCTTGCATTTGTCGATCATCGACTCGGCGCGGGCCCGCGTATAGCTCGTCATCACCGAGAACATCATCGCGAAGGCCGCGATCATGACGTAGTCGGTGCGCCCGAGCTGCGCGTAGAGGTAGATGACCCCGATGAACAGCGAGAGGTCCGAGAACCGGTCCATCACCGAGTCCCAGAACCCCCCGAACCGCGACGCCCGCTGCGTCGCCTCGGCCACCTTCCCGTCGATGAAGTCGAAGATGTTGGCGACGAGCATGATGAAGCCGGCGGTGACGAACTCGCCCTGCGCGAAGAACCACGCCGCGACGAAGTTGATGATCACCCCGACGAGCGTGAGCAGGTTGGGGTGGATGCGCAACGCCACGCACGCCCGGATGATGGCGCGGAGCGGGAACATGCAGGCGGCGCCGACGGCGCCCGTGAAGGTCATGGCGGGGCGGGTTGATAGGATACTGCCGGTGCGCCGGCCGACCGGTGCGGCGCCCCCCGGGAGCACGAACCCCTCAGTTTAGTCCATGGCCATTCGCGATCTCAAGGCGCGCATCGCGGCGCTGCCCGAGCAGCCCGGGGTCTACCTGTACCTGGACGCGGCCGGCGAGACCCTCTACGTGGGCCGGGCGCGCTCGCTGCGGGCGCGGGTGCGCAGCTACCTGGGGGCGTACGGGTCGAGCCCCAAGACCGACGCCCTGCTCGACGAGGTGGCCCGGCTCGAGGTCATCGTCACCGACTCGCTGGTCGAGGCCCTGGCCCTCGAGGCCCACCTCATCAAGCAGCGGTCGCCCCGGTTCAACATCCTGCTGCGCGACGACAAGAACTACCCGTACCTGCAGCTCACGACCGGCGAGGCGTTCCCCCGCGTGCTCGTCGCGCGCCGGGTCGACCCCCGCGACGGGCACGCCTACGCGGGGCCGTTCCTGCCCGCGACCTTCGCCCGGAAGACGATGTCGCTGGCCCACAAGCTGTTCGGCATCCGGTCGTGCAACGAGGTCATCAACGGCCGGCGCGGGCGCGCGTGCCTGGAGTACGACATCAAGCGCTGCGTCGCCCCCTGCGTCGAGAGCCTGTGCACCCCCGAGCAGTACGGCGAGGCCGTCGAACACACGAAGCTCTTCCTGGAGGGCCGGAACGACGAGCTCATCGCCGACCTCAAGCGGCGGATGCTCGCCGCCTCGGACGACCTGCGCTACGAGGAGGCGGCGCAGACCCGCGACGCCATCCGGACCGTCGAGACCCTGCGCGACCGCCAGCAGAAGATGTCGTCGGTGCGGCTGGGCGACCGCGACGCCTTCGGGGTCAAGGTGGGGCCGTCGGGGGCGGTCATCCAGGTGTTCCAGATGCGGGGGGGCCGCGTCATCGAGCGGGTCGAGCTGGCCGCCGACGTGCCGGCGGGATCGGGGTCGCCGGAGGGGGAGACGGTGCAGGCGGCGGTGCAGCAGTTCTACGGGGAGCGGACCGCGCCGCCCGAGGTCCACGTGCCGGTCGAGATCGACGAGCCCGAGGCGCTGGAGAGTTGGCTGAGCGAGCGGGCGGGGCGGAAGGTGCGCATCGCCGTCCCCAAGCGGGGCGAGAAGCGGGGGCTGCTCGATCTGGCCGCCCGCAACGCGGCCCTCGCGTACCGGTCGCGCTACAGCGACGAGGCCCGCGCGGGGGCCGCCGCCCTCGACGAACTGCGGGCGGTGCTGGGGCTGCCGGGCGTCCCCCGCCGCATCGAGTGCTTCGACATCTCGACCCTGCAGGGGGCGGAGACCGTCGGCTCGATGGTGGTGTGCGAGGACGGGCGGGCGGCGCGCAAGGAGTACCGGAAGTACCGGGTGCGGGGCACGGGCTGGGGGAAGGAACGGACGAGTCTGGGCGGCGCCCCGCCTCGGCGGCGGGGCGGGAAGGGGCCGGCGGCCGGCGCGGACCCCCGGCTGCTGGACGACTTCGCGGCGATGCGCGAGGTGGTCGGCCGCCGCTACCGCCGGCTGCTCGACGACGGCGGGCCGCTGCCCGACCTCGTGGTCATCGACGGCGGCCGCGGGCAGCTCACGTCGGCCTACGAGGCGTTCGCGTCGCTCGGCCTGTCGAACCTGGTGGCGGTGGGGCTGGCGAAGCGGGAGGAGCTGATCGTCACCCGCGACGCGGCCGAGCCCATCGCCCTCGACCGCGCGAGCCCGGCCCTCCTCCTGCTGCAGCGGATGCGCGACGAGGCCCACCGCTTCGCGGTCACCTTCCACCGGAAGGCGCGGTCGCGGCGCGACCTCCAGTCGGCCCTCGACGGCATCCCCGGCGTCGGACCGCGCCGCCGCCGCGTGCTGCTGACCCGCTTCGGCAGCGTGGCCAACGTCCGCCGCGCGACCCGCGAAGAGCTCGTGCCGGTGGTCGGGGCCAAGGTCGCCGACGCGGTGCTCGCCCACTTCGCGTCCGGTACGTTATCCTGACGAGTCTTGCCCGATATCGGTCAGCTTCTCGTCATCCTGCCGGTCCTGCTCCTGTCGCTGACGATCCACGAGACGGCCCACGCGGTGACCGCCGACTGGTACGGCGACCCCACGGCGCGGCGGCTCGGCCGGATCTCGCTGAACCCGGCCGTCCACGTCGATCCCGTGGGCACGGTGATGCTGCCGCTGCTCGGGATTCTCGCGGGCGGGTTCGTGTTCGGCTGGGCGAAGCCGGTGCCGGTGAACCCCGCGAACCTGCGTCAGCCGCGCCGCGACTTCCTGGTGATCGCGGCGGCGGGGCCGGCCAGCAACATTGCGCTGGCGGTCGGGGCGTCGTGGGTGCTGGCCTCCGTGCCCGGCGGGCTCGCGGCGGCCGGGGGGTGGGCCGGCGCGGTCGCGACGTTCGCGTTCGCGATGCTGCAGTTGAACCTGCTGCTCGCGGTGTTCAACATGATTCCGGTGCCGCCCCTCGACGGCGGGAACGTGCTGGCGGGGCTGCTGCCCGAGTGGCTGGCCGAGCCCTACGACCGGCTCGTGCGGCCCTGGGGGTTCGTGATTCTCCTCGTGCTCATGGCGACGGGCGGGCTTTATCGGATTATCGGGCCGCCGATGTCGCTGTTGATGGGATGGTTGCTGCCGTGAAGCCACGCGTCGTCTCCGGCATGCGTCCGACCGGCAAGCTGCACCTCGGCCACTGGGTCGGGGCGCTGCAGCAGTGGGCCCGGCTGCAGGACGACTACGACTGCCTGTACTTCGTCGCCGACTGGCACGCGCTGACGAGCGAGTACGCCGACACCGGCGGGCTGACCGGGAACGCGCTGGACAACGCCGCGGACTGGATCGCGGCCGGCGTCGACCCCGAGCGCAGCACGCTGTTCATCCAGTCGCAGGTGCCCGAGCACGCCGAGCTCTACCTGCTGCTGCAGATGGTGGTGCCGATCCCCTGGCTCGAGCGGGTGCCGACCTACAAGGAGCAGATCGCGCAGCTCGCCGACAAGGACCTGTCGACCCTGGGCTTCCTCGGCTACCCGCTGCTGCAGGGGGCCGACGTGATCATCTACAAGGCCGACTACGTCCCGGTGGGCGACGACCAGGTCCCGCACCTCGAGCTCGACCGCGAGGTCGTGCGGCGCTTCCACGGGTTCTTCGGCGAGCTGTTCCCCGAGCCCCAGCCGCTGCTGACGAGCTTCCCGCGGCTGCCCGGCATCGACAACCGGAAGATGAGCAAGAGCTACGACAACGCCATCAACCTGTCGGACGACGCCGCGGCCGTGAAGAAGAAGGTGATGCGGATGTACACCGACCCCAAGCGCGTCCGCGCCGACATCCCCGGCACCGTCGAGGGCAACCCCGTGTTCATCTACCACGACGCGTTCAACCCCGACACGGCCGAGGTCGACGACCTGAAGGCCCGCTACCGGGCGGGGACGGTGGGCGACGTCGAGGTCAAGAAGAAGCTGGTCCGCGCCCTCGACGCCGCCCTCGGCCCGCTGCGCGAGCGCCGGGCCGAGGTCCTCGCGCGGCCGGGGCGGGTCCGGGAGATCCTGATGGACGGGTCGCAGCGGGCGCGCCGCATCGCCCAGGAGACGATGGCGCAGGTCCGCGAGGCGGTCGGGTTGGCCTACCGATGACGAACCGAGCCGCGGCCGGGACGGGACGGGGGCCGGGCGGGGCCGGCCGGACCGTCGAGTTCGAGTCGGTCCTCGAGGACTATCCGGTCCGCCTCGACAACTTCGAGGGGCCCCTCGACCTCCTGCTGCACCTGATCCGGAAGAACGAGATCGACATCTACGACATCCCGATCGTCCTCGTCACCCAGCAGTACATCGAGTACATCGAGCTGATGAAGGAGCTCGACCTCGACACCGCGGGCGAGTTCCTGGTGATGGCGGCCACCCTCATCCACATCAAGGCGCGGACCCTCGTCCCCCGCCCGGAGACGGGGGCCGAGGACCCCGAGGAGGCGGAGGACCCGCGCGAGGCCCTCGTCCGGCGCCTCATCGAGCACCAGAGGTTCAAGGCGGCGGCCGAGCTGCTGCACGAGCGGCAGACGGTGCGCAGCGCGCAGTGGGGGCGCGCCGACGAGCGGCTGGCCGACCTCGCCGGCGAGCCGTTCGAGCGCGAGCTGGAGGTCGACCTGTTCGGGCTGCTGCAGGCGTTCCAGTCGGTCCTCAAGCGCGCGCGGGCGCGGCCGGGGGTGCCCCTGCCGGCGGCGGAGGTGTCGATCGAAACCCGCACCCGGCAGTTGATGGAGCGCCTCGCGAACGCCGGGTCGTGCGGCTTCGAGGACCTCTTCGTTGGCGACGCCGGCCGCGTCGATCTCATCACGACGTTCCTCGCGGTGCTGGAGATGATTCGGCTGAAGCTGATACGGGTGTTCCAGTCGGGGGCGCGGGGGCCCATCCGGGTGTACCGGCGCGAGACGCCGGACGATGCGCCGCGGCCGGTCGAGCGGGCCGACGGAGGGGGAGCGGGCGGCCCGGCATCGTGATCGGGTCGTGGGCTCGGTGGCGGCTCCGGCTGTGGGCGCGGCTGCTGCGCTGGGTTTCTCGGGTGGTGGGGTTGGTCGCGGGGAGGGCGGCCCCGCGGCTCTGGACGGATCATGGGGCGGGGCGGGCGAGCATGTCGGACGATCTCAAACCGATTGTGGAAGCGCTGATCTTCGCGTCGCCGGAACCGCTGACCCCGGCGGCGGTGGTCGAGCTGCTCGACGACACCCCGAAGGAGGACGTCGAGCGGGCGCTGCACGAGCTGCAGGCGGAGTACGACGGGCGGGGCGGCCTGCAGCTCGTGCAGGTCGCCGGCGGCTATCAGATCTGCACGCGTCCCGAGCTGCACGAGTGGGTGCGGCGGCTGTTCCACCAGCACTCGAAGCAGCGCCTGTCGGTGCAGGCCCTCGAGACGCTGGCCGTCATCGCCTACAAGCAGCCCATCACCAGCGCGGAGATCGCCGAGATCCGGGGCGTCAACGTCTCGGGCGTGGTGGGGACGCTGCTGGACCGGCAGCTCGTGAAGGTGGTCGGCCGCAAGCAGGTCGTGGGGCGGCCGTTCCTCTACGCGACGACGCGCGAGTTCCTGAACCGGTTCGGCCTGAGCGACCTCGACGACCTGCCGAAGGTCGAGGAGATGGCCGAGGCGCTCGGCATGGAGGTGCCGTCGGCCCTGGCCGCGGGCGTGCCGGAGACGCCGTCGCTGCCGTTCGAGGGCCCGGCCGAGGCGCTCGGCGACGCCGGGACGACGCCGCCGGAGCGGGTCCACTGAATCGTGGGCGCCGGCGCTTCGCGGCGGGTTCCGAAGCGGCCCGTCCCGCCCGCCCGCGGGACCGTGAACGCCGGCGACCGCGGGGTTCGTCGACGGAATGGGGGAGTCCGTGGTGAGAACGCCGGCCGAGTCCGGCGGCGTGCGGCTGCAGAAGCTGATTGCCGCGGCCGGCGTCGCGTCGCGCCGAGCGGCCGAGTCGCTCATGCGCGACGGCCGGGTGACCGTCAACGGCGCGGTGGTGTCGACCCCCGGCGCGAAGGCCGACCCCGCCGCCGACGACGTCCGGGTCGACGGGCGGCGCGTCGACGCGGGGGGGCGGCGCCGGTACCTGCTGCTGAACAAGCCGCGCGGGGTGGTGACGACGCGCGACGATCCCGAGCGGCGCCGCACGGTCATGCACCTGCTGCCGGGGGTCCGCGAGTCGGTCTATCCCGTCGGACGGCTGGACTACGACAGCGAGGGGCTGCTGCTGCTGACCAACGACGGCGGGCTCGCGGCCCGCCTCACCCATCCCCGGCACCGCGTCGAGCGGGTGTACGAGGCGCGGGTGCGCGGCGTGCCGGACGCCTCGGCGTTGAGGCGGTTCGCCCGCGGGGTCGTGGTCGACGGGCGGCGGACGCTGCCCGCGACGGCCAGCCTCGTGTCGGCGGGGCGGGGCCGCGCCGGAGACCAGTCGCTGATCCGGATCGGCGTCACCGAGGGGCGGAAGCGCCAGATCCGGCACATGTGCGAGTCGATCGGGCACCCGGTGGTGCGGCTGCGCCGGGTGGCCATCGGCCCCATCCGGGACCGGACGCTCCGGCCGGGCCGGTTCCGCGACCTCACGCCGGGCGAGGTGGCGGCGCTGCGGCGGGCCGTCGACCCCGGCGGGGCCCGCGGCGGGCGGGGAGACGGCGGTTAACTTGCCTCCGATGAAACCGACCGGAGACCCGATTCGTATCACTCCCGTGATCGCGATCGACGGACCCTCGGGGGCCGGCAAGGGGAGCGTGTCGCGCGCGATCGCCGAGACGCTGGGGTGCCGCTACGTCGACACCGGCGCGATGTACCGCGCGGTCGCCTGGCTGGCCTCGCGCCGGGGGCTCGCGCTCGACGACGAGCCGGCGGTGCGGAAGCTGGCCGAGCGGGCCGAGCTGACCCAGGACGGGGGCGTCGTCACCGTCGCCGGCCACGACGTGACGCGCGAGATCCGCAACGCGGCCATCGACGCCGCCGCCGCCCGGGTGGCCCGCATGCCGTCGGTGCGGGCGGTCCTCGTGGAGCGGCAGCGGGCCTTCGCGTCGGCCGGCGGCCTCGTGATGGAGGGCCGGGACATCGGCACGAAGGTGTTTCCGGACGCCGACGTGAAGATCTACCTGGACGCGGCCCCCGGGGAGCGGGCGGCCCGCCGCGCCGCGGACCCGGCGCACGGCCTGGGCCGCAACGCGTCGGCCCTTTCCGACGTCGCGAGCGCCCTCGAGGCGCGGGACCGTTCCGACCGCACCCGCGACAGCTCGCCCCTCGTGAGGGCCGACGACGCGGTGCGCGTCGACACCACGGGCCTGCTGCTCGAGGCGGTCGTCGAGCGGGTGCTGGGCATCGTGCGCGAGCGGCTGGCGGCGCGCGGACGGGCGGGGCGGTCCGGGTGATTCCGGCGTCGAACCGCATTTGACGCGTCTCGGATAACTGTCGTATAGTCTGCGGCTTATCGCCAATCGACGCGTTGTCGGCGACGGGGCGGCGGGGCCCCGGCCCGGGGGCGTGTCGGCGGCGCCGCCGCGCGGCGGCGGGGGCACTCACAGGAGGATGCGCAATTCCATGACGAAGGTAGAAGACGTCGCGGTGGACCGCTCGGAGAAGACCGCAGGACCGCCCATGATGGTGATGGCCGGTCGGCACGACGACGATGACGCGTCGAGCCGCGAGGAGTACGAGCGGCTGCTCGCGATGTACGAGGGCAGCTTCCGCAACATCGCCGAAGGCGAGGTGATCACCGGCACCGTGCTGAAGGTGTCGTCGTCCGAGGTGGTGGTCGACGTCGGCTACAAGTCGGAGGGGATGATCGCGCTCCAGGAGTTCCTCGACGAGAACGGCGAGTGCATCGTCCAGCCGGGCGACGCCGTCGACGTGCTGCTCGAGCGGACCGAGGACCGGGACGGCCACATCGTGCTCTCGCGCGAGAAGGCCGAGAAGATGAAGATCTGGGACGAGGTCGAGAAGGCCTACGACGAGCAGAAGGTCGTCATCGGCCGCGTCATCGAGCGGATCAAGGGCGGGCTGGCGGTCGACATCGGGGTGCGGGCGTTCCTGCCCGGCTCGCAGGTCGACGTGCGCCCGGTGCGCAACCTCGACGCCCTGCGCGGCCAGGAGCTGCGCATGCGGGTCATCAAGGTCAACAAGAAGCGCGGCAACATCGTGCTCTCCCGCAAGGCGCTGCTCGAGGAGGAGAACGCCGAGAAGAAGAAGCACACCCTGGCGACCCTCGAGGAGGGCAAGGTGTTCCGCGGGGTGGTCAAGAACATCACCGACTACGGCGCGTTCATCGACCTGGGCGGGCTCGACGGGCTGCTGCACGTGACCGACATGTCGTGGGGCCGCGCCGCGCACCCGTCGGAGCTCTTCAAGGTCAATGACGAGGTCGACGTCGTCGTGCTGAAGTTCGACCGCTCCACCGAGCGCGTGTCCCTGGGCTACAAGCAGCTCCACGCCGACCCGTGGACGGCGGTCGAGGAGCGCTACCAGGTCGGCATGCGGCTCAGCGGCAAGGTCGTCAGCCTGACCGACTACGGCGCGTTCATCGAGCTCGAGCCGGGCGTCGAGGGCCTGATCCACGTGTCGGAGATGTCCTGGAGCAAGCGGGTCAAGCATCCGTCGAAGCTGCTCACGGTGGGCGACGCGGTCGAGTCGATGGTGCTCGGCGTCGATCCCCAGGCCCGCCGCATCTCGCTCGGCCTGAAGCAGATCGAGTCGAACCCGTGGCATCAGCTCGCCGACAAGTACCCCATCGGGTCCCGGCTGCGGGGGCGGGTCCGCAACCTCACCGAGTTCGGCGCGTTCGTCGAGGTCGAGGAGGGCATCGACGGGCTCATCCACATTTCGGACATGTCCTGGAGCAAGCGCCTCAAGCACCCGTCGGAGGTCGTCAAGAAGGGCGACGAGGTCGAGGCGATGGTGCTCAACGTCGACCCCGACAACCAGCGGCTCTCGCTGGGGCTGAAGCAGCTCGCGACCGATATATGGGACGAGTTCTTCGAGACCCACAAGGTCGGCTCGGTGGTCGAGGGCAAGGTGGTCCGCATCACCAACTTCGGGGCGTTCGTGGAGCTGGCCGAGGGCATCGAGGGGCTCATC
>CAXXTG010000136.1:0-5824 GCA_963666855.2 Vicinamibacterales bacterium | reverse complement strand
CGCGAGGGTGACGCCGTGGTAGCCCTCGAGGCGCGAGACGACCTTCGTCTTGCCGGGCCGGCCGCGCAGCTTCCAGTACGCGCGGGCCATCTTGATGCTGCTGTCGGTCGCCTCGCCGCCCCCGCTTGTGAAGAAGAAGCGGTTGATGGACGGGTAGGCGATGTCCGCGAGCCGCTCGGCGAGTTCGATGGCGGGCCGGTTCGAGCTGCCGGTGTAGCCCGAGGCGTAGGCGAGGGTCTCCATCTGGGCCCGCGCCGTCTCGGCGAGCTCGCGGCGGCCGTGGCCGGCCAGGACGTTCCACAGCCCGGCGAGGCCGTCGATGTACTCCTTCCCGTCGGCGTCGAACAGCAGCGCTCCCTCGCCCCTGTCCCAGACCCGGGCCGTCCGGTGGGCGGCGGCGTCGTGGAGGGGGTGAATGAGGTGGGCGGCGTCGCGGGCGACGAGCTCCGCGTTGGTCCCGGTCGTGGTCGTCGTGGTCGTCGGCGTCATCTTTTCGCCCTCAAGAGGACCGTGAAGCGACACGTGGATTGCCGGCCGCGAGCCGGCGCGGTCCGTCTTCCCGCGGCTTCGCGCCCCCCCGGACGGCCCGGGCAACCGCTCGCGGCGTCCTCAAGGTGCGCCGCCGCCGATGCGGAGGTACGAGCCGTCGCCGAGGCGGCGGAACGGTCCGCCGTCCACGGAGAACTCGTCGACCACCGCGAAGGCGGTGTCCGACGTGGTGCGGACGACCCGCCTCAGCACGTGCACGCGGTCGTCCGCCTCCATCGGCGCGGTCAGGAACGTGATGGCGATGGGGCTGGTCCAGTTGCCCAGGGCGGTCAGGGTGCGGCCGTCGGGCCGTTCCTCCTGCCAGACGACGGCCCGGGTGGCCCCGTCGAACCCGATCGTCCAGGTCTCCTCGTACGCCTCCCCGTAGAGGTCGCTCTCGGCCCGCCCGCGGACGAACGGCCCCGCCGGCAGCGGCTCGAAGGTGACGGTGCCCTCGCGGGTCCCCACGCTCAGCGGGGGGAACTCGCCCCCGATGTACTCGAAGCGCCAGCTCCCGCTGAAGTAGCCGATGCGGGGCTCGATCTGCGGCTGCGGCACGTCCGCGCGCCGCGCCCGCTCCAATGCGAGCGACACGTCGAACCCGTGGCCGCCGGCGGTGACGCGGCCGATGCCCGACAGGTTCCGGCCGTCGCGGATCAGGGTGTAGACGAAGGAGAGGGGGCCGAAGTCGGTGTCGGCGGCCGCCTCCACCGTCACCTGTTCGCCGTCGACGACGACCCTGTCCAGCCGCACCTCGTGGTTGGGCGCGAGCCCGTCCACCAGCCCGGTGTAGCCGCCCTCGTCGGCGGCGACCAGGGTCAGGGACACCGGGCTGCCGGTATCGGACTCCGAGGTCAGCTCGCCGCGCCACGTCCCCGCCCACGGATCGGGCTGGGCCGGCGCCGGAGCGGCGAGTCCGGCGGCCAGCGCGACCGTCATCCACCCGAGTCGTCCCGACATCGACATCCTCCGAACTTGGCCGGCGTGGCTCGCGACCGTCTTCGCGGCTGATTCGAGATTCGCCGGGCGGGTGTCGACTCGGTCGGTCCACCGCGAGATCGCGACGACGGCACCGATGATCGTGATGACCATGGTGATCGCCCCAACGATGGACAACCAGAATCGCGCGTCGAGATTTTCCATGTGATTCGGAGTATCGAATGGCATCGGTCAGGGTGTCAACACTGCGGCCGGCGCCGTTTTCCGGGCCTCCCGGTCCCAAGCCCTGGTCCCGGCCTCTTCGGACAAGGGTGCCGGAGGCCGCCCTGAAGTCGCCGCCGGCCGTCGCCGTGCCGTCGAACGCGGTCCGGTTCACCGACAGCGGGCTCGCGGCCGGTGCCGGCAGCGGGGCGGATCGCCGACGGGAACGCGAGCCGCTCGGCAGCCGTCGCGCCTGGACCTCGCCCCTGTCTGCCGGCACCTGTCATCGCTGCGGTTGCGGGACACGCGCCTCCCCCGGCCAGCGCCAGCAGTAGGCCGAGAATCAGCGCCCCGGCCGCCGGCGGCGCTGGAACCGGCGTACCCTGCGGGGGAGCAGTGCCCTCGGGGTGCGACGGGCGGTTGTCCCGGAGACGTGTTCCCGGCGTCACGGCTGCCACCGCTGACGCCTTCCGGCGCGCCCGGCGATGGTGCCTGGGCGCGCCGCGGAGTACAGGCGGCGCTACGCTTCGGTGCGGTTGCTCCCCGCCAGTTCTGACAGCCGAGGCGTGGCCGTTGGGGGGCGGGAGTGTCTCAGTCTGACTTACGGGGGCCGGCCACCGCTGCCCTTCGGGGGGCGAGGCTCAACCGTCGTCCGAGGGGGAACTGGCCTGCCTGCGAGAGAGGAAAGCATCGCGTAGCTTCACGCCCAACACGCCCTCGACTTCTGATGCGTCAAGCCCAAAGCTGTAGGCGCAAGCCGAGATTCTGTCGCGCCATTCGTCGCTGAGGCGAGTCCTCGTGTATTCGAGGCTGAACTGCTCAATCTCGAAGTCGCGTTTGCCCGCAACTTCTTCCTCGAGTTGAGTAGCCGCATCCGAGGCCCATGTCTCTGCCTTGAGAGCCGTGGCCACCTCGACACCGAGGTCGGTGAGCCTGATCGGACTGCCCGACTCGATCACCTTCGAGGGGAGTCGCCCGAGGATGGTCTTGACATCACTGCGCAGCTCCTTCTGACCGTCCTTGAGTTCCCGGATGCCAGAATCCACCATTCCGGTCCAGCGCGCCATCGTCCAGAAAACGGTGAGCACGGCCAACAGAGCGACGACGATCACAGGGGTGTTCAGCCAATCCGACATGAGTTTCTGATTGTCGCGTGCGCGGGAGGCTCGGGTCAAGAACCGGCGGGTACGCGCGAGCGTACCTGCCGGCCAGCGCCGAGTCAACTGTCAATTCTGATTTGCGAGGGCGCCGCCACTCCCCTTCGGCCGTGCCGGCTTCTTCGGGACCGGGGGTCAGGTCGTCGATCATCCCGACCAGCCAATCCGCATCGTGCCACGTGTCGGTCAGGCCGGCCGCCTGCGCCGGCGTCGTCCGCAGGGGCGTGTGCCGCCACCAGTTGTACCAACCGGCCACAGCGCGACCACATGAAGGTGGTTGTCGAGCTTCTTCGAGAACGCGTCGTTCGGCTCCGCCCGTCGTCTTCGCTGATCTTCAGCCTGCCTCCTACCGCTTCCGCGTGCGCGCGGCCAACGCGGCCGGCGACGGTCCCTGGTTCCCGTGGGTCGGTGCCGTCATTCCGGAACCCGAGCCTCCCGAGCCTGTCCTCGTGGGCATCGATCTCGCCCATGTGCGCCTCGTCGCACCGCCCCCGCCGTCGGCACGTTGGCCAGCGCCGTGCCGCGCTCGATCGGTCCGCGTCGGTACACCCAGGGCCGTTTCAGGAAGCGCTCGGCGGTTTGGGTCCACGCCGACACCTCGGCGCCGTGCGTCGTGCACGCGTGCTCGACGTTGCGGCGATCACGGCGTCCCAGACGGTGCCGGTCAGCGGCGGCTCGGCTGCGGCCAGCGCTCTGCGCGTCTCGTCGTCGATGCCGTGGTAGTAGCGAGTGAGGCCCTTGATGATGAGCCGCCGCCGCGGAGACGGGCGGCGCACCCTCGACGAAATGCATGCGCTGGCGGAAACCCGAGCCGCTCGGCAGCCGTCGTGCCTGGACCTCGCCGCTGTTTGCCGGCGCCCGTCATCCCCTGCGGCTGCGGCACACCCCCCTTCCCCCGGCCAGAGCCAGCAGAAGGCCGAGAATCAGCGCCCCGGCCACTGGCTGGCAGCGCGGTGACCGGCGTACCCGGCGGGGGGCGGTCCGCGGCGTGCGGCGAGCGGCCGTCCCGGATGTACACCTCGCTGACGTCGGTTCCGCCCCCGCGGCTGATCTGCGCCTCGAAGATCCCGACGACGGCCCCGGCCCGGACGGCGAATGCGATCAGTCCGAAGATCACCGTGGCGGGGATCTCCGTCGCGTTCGACCCGTTGAGCGGTCCCCGACGGGATCGTCAGCTTTCCTCTACTCTCTCGACCCGCCGGATCTCCTCCGCCGTCGTCGCCGCCCGCGGCCGCGGGTCGTCCAGGCGCGCCCGCGCGAGCCGCCGCACCGCGTCGAGCGGGAGTGGTCGGTACTCGGTGTGCTCGACGCAGATGTTCACGTACGGGCCCGCGCGCAACGGCTCGTTGTTGTGCACGTGCCCGTACACGTTCACGGTGCTGTCGGGCACCTCGGTCATCGGTATGTGGGTGACGAGAAGCGGCGGGTCGCCCGTGACGACCAGGGTCATCCACGTCTCCCCGAACCCGGTGTCGGCCGGGCGTCCCTTCCGGTCGAAGTCGTGGTTCCCGCGGACCAGGAGCTTCCGTCCGGGCATCGCCCGGACCCTCGCGAGCCGTTCGCCCTCGAGGGCTCCGGCCAGCGCGATGTCGCCGCCGCAGATGATGGTATCGGCCTCGCCGACGGTCTCTCTCCAGGCCGTCAGGAGGACCTCGTTCATCGCCTCGACGGTCTCGAACGGGCGGTTGCAGTACCGGATGATGTTCCGGTGGTGCAGGTGGAGATCGGACCAGATCCATGTCCGCGCTCCGCCTTCGGGCGTGAGCGCGCCGCCCTCCGTGGCCTCGGCCAGTCGGATCATCCAGCGCGTCGATTTCCGGTTGACGTGCTTCTTGGGGCTTCCCGGCTCGATCATCTTCGCGAGTTCCGCGCGGTAGTGCGTCTGCAGCTCCTGGCTGGTCATCTGGTTCCCTGGTCTCCCTCGCGGCTTTCCGCCGGGCCCGGTCCGCGCACCGGGGCGGCGCGGGGGGGAACAGCCGGGCTTCGAGCGCCGCGTCGTCCAGGCCGTCCGGCGGCGGCCAGCCGAGCCCCCGCATCGACGGCCGGGTTCGGCCGATGCTGTGCGGCCGTCCGGGGCCGGCCTCGACGTGCGGGCCGTGCAGGAGTGGGAGCAGGGCCGGCGGGTGCCGGACCGGGCCGCCCGCGTGCTGCTGACCGTGATCGATCGCGACCCGGAATCGGTCGTGCGGGCGCTCGCTGGCGCCGGCGAGACTCGGGCTCCGGCACCCTGAGGGGATCCGATTTCGAGCGGCGCTCGTCGCCGCCTCCCCGCTGGCCGGCCTCGTCTTCACCGCCACCCCCCCGAGCGGGAAGTCTGGGACGGCACCATCACCCACGGGCAGTTCGTCATTCCCCAGCGCCGCCGGTCGGACGGCGCATCCCGTACTGATATCATGCCCGCCGCAAGCGGGCGGGCCGGGATGCCCGGTGCCGCCGCCCGTGTCGAGCCGCGCGTCGCGCGTGGGACGCGTGTGTAGAAATTGCGCGTCACGTACAGCAATGGCAGACAGCCCAGAAGGGAGTCGACCCGTGTCCATCCCGACCCTGACGTTCATCGGCACCCGGCGGCGGATGGCCGCTCTGCTCGCACTGGCGGTGGCCGGCGCCGCCGTGTCCGCCGGCGCCCAGCCGGCGGGAAGCGCGGCCGAGATCGCGACGCTGTCCGCCCGCTCCGACATGGTGAGCGGCGGCGACGTCCTCGTGCGGGTGACGCCCGCGCCGGGAGCGTCGGACGGAGGGCTGACGGTGCTGGCCGGCGGCCGCGACGTCACCGAGGACTTCCGCCGTCTCGACGACGGCGCCCTCGAGGGGCTCGTGAGCGGCCTCGAGCCGGGGACCAATCGCATCGAGGTCCGCGTCGCCGGAGCTGCGACGGCGGGCATCGACGTCGTCAACCACCCGATCGCAGGGCCGGTCTTCTCGGGCCCCCACGAGAGCCCCTTCGTCTGCCAGACCGACAGCTTCGAGCTCGTCTCGGGCGAGACCCTCGGCGACGCGCT
>CAXXTG010000135.1:0-2684 GCA_963666855.2 Vicinamibacterales bacterium | reverse complement strand
CTACAATCTGCAGCATGGCCGTAACCGTTCGCCCGCTTCGCGACGATGAAGCCCGCCTGTACCTTGAGATCCACGAACGGGCGATACGGGGGCTCGCCGCGGAGCACTACTCCCCCGCCGACATCGCGGGCTGGGTCGTGCCGACGACCGACAAGAATCTCCGCTGGCTGACCCTCAACGCCGGCCGGCAGATCCGCCTCGTCGCCGAACTGGACGGTCGGCCCGTGGGGATCGGGGCCTTCGAGCCGGAGACGTCGACAGTGCGGGCGGTCTACGTCTCGCCGGAAGGCGCCCGGCGGGGCTGCGGCTCCGCGCTGGTGCGCGAGATCGAGCGGATCGCCAGAGACCGCGGCGTGACCCGCCTCACGCTCAACGCCTCCCTCAACGCCGAGCGGTTCTACGCCGCCGTCGGCTACGAGACCGTCGAGAGGACGGAGGTCGCGCTTTCCAACGGCCATCGCCTGGCCGTGGTGCGGATGGGGAAGGACCTTTGACGGCAACACCCCCGGCCTCCGCGCCACGTACCCTGAATTCTCGACGCCTACCGTCGAGATTTCCTGGTGAGCATCGCGCATCATGCCCGACTTCGACGCCGCCGACGTGCGGCGCTACTACGACCGGAACACCGACAGCTTCGTCGCCCACGGCGAGGGCGGCGCGGCCGGCGCGCTGCACCGGGCGGTGTGGGGCCCGGGCGTCGACGACGCGGACGGCGCGTTCCACTACGTGGAGGACCGGCTCGCCGCCCGCCTGCGGGAAACCGCGGCCGGCGGACGGGGGGCGCACGTCGTCGACCTCGGCTGCGGGGTGGGAGGCAGCCTCTGCCACCTGGCGGTCCGCCTGCCCGTACGCGGCACCGGGCTGACCCTGAGCCCCGTGCAGGTGCGCCACGCGGAACGGCGCATCCGCGCGGCGGGGTTGTCCGACCGCGTCCGCTGCGTCGAGGCCGACTACTGCCAGCCGCCGCCCGACCTGCCGCCGGCCGACCTCGCCTACGCTATCGAGTCGCTGGTCCACGGACCCGACCCGGCCCGCTTCTTCGCCGCGTGCGCCCGCATCGTCCGGCCGGGGGGGCTGCTGGCCATCTGCGACGACTTCCTGCGGCCGGCCGAAGCGCCCGCCGCCCGGCGGACGGTCGCCCGGTTCCGGCGGGGGTGGCATCTCAATACCCTGCTCCATCCGCACGAGCTGCGCGCGCTCGCGGCGCGGGCCGGGTTCGAGCATCTCGCCACCGACGACCTCACCCCGCACCTGCGGCTCGGCCGCCCCCGCGACCGCGCGGCCGCGTTGTTCATCGCACTCTGCGGATGGCTGCCCCTCGACCGCACGCGGTTCGGCCACCTCGTGGGCGGAACCGCCCTGCAGACCTGTCTGGCGAAGGGCTGGATGGGATACGATCTCGCGCTGTTCCGCCGGACCGCGGCAGCGGAAGGCCCGGCCGCCCCCGCCCACGGTGCCGACAATCCCGCCGCCGGGTCGTCGACCTGACCGCGCCGGGGCGGGCGACCGCCGTCACGAGAGCCGGTCTTCGGGTTCCGGGGGTTGTCCGCCGTCCCTGCGCAGCAGCCGGCGCGTGGCCTCGACGTCGGCTCGGGTCGCACGGTGAGCGAAGAACTCCGCAGTCTTCATAGCGGCGAGCTTCTCCGCCACCGCCGTCGTCACGAACTGATTGATGCTCGTGCCGACGGCCCTGCTGATCTCCGCCACCGCGGTCTTCAGCGACGTCGGCATCCGCAACGGATAGGTGCTGAACGGCTTCTTCATGAGGGAATCTCGTCACGAGCTTCCTGGGGCGGGAGCACCTCGATGATACCGTATTCGAGTCGGTGCCCCGGCCGTTAGGGCCGTAGGGGTCCAGGCAGACCAGCCCGATGTCATCAGACGACCCCATCTGCTACTGGCAGACCCTCACCACCGGCGAGGCGGCGGAGTTCGCCACGCGCGACCCGGTGGTCGTGCTGCCGGTGGCCGCGATCGAGCAGCACGGGCCGCACCTGCCGCTCTCGACCGACCTCGATATCGGCCTCGGCCTGCTGGCCGAGGCGTTCCGGCAACTGCCTCGGGACCTCCCGGTCCGGGCGCTGCCGCCGCAGGCGGTCGGCACGAGCACGGAGCACCGGCGATTCGCGGGCACCCTCAGCCTGGCACCCGAGCTGCTGATTCAGTCGCTGGTCCAGACCGGTGCCGCCGTCGCCGCCGCCGGGATGCGGCGCCTCGTCATCTTGAACAGCCACGGCGGCAACCTGTCGGCGATCGACATCGCGGCGCGGCAACTGCGCGACGAGCAACGCCTGCTCGTCGTCAAGGTCAGCTATTTCGATTGCCCCCGCCCCCCCGGCGTCGAGCTGCCCGACGACGAGTGGCGGCACGGACTGCACGGCGGCGCCGTCGAGACCGCGATCATGCGCCATGTCCGGCCCGACCTCGTCCGCATCCACGCCGTCGACCGCTTTCCGTCCCTGGACGAGAACCTCGGCGCAAGCCTGCGCCATCTCTCCGCCGAGGGGACCGCCTCGTTCGCCTGGCTCGCCGGCGATCTGAACCCACAGGGCGTGGTCGGCGATGCGCGCCTGGGCAGCCCCGAACTGGGAGCGCGCCTCGTGGAGTACTACGGCCGGATCTTGGCCGACGCGATACGGGACGCCCGCGCCTTTCCCCTGGCGGCGCTGACGTGACGCCGATCA
>CAXXTG010000134.1:0-37839 GCA_963666855.2 Vicinamibacterales bacterium | reverse complement strand
AGCCCTCCTTGCGGAGGGAAATGGCAGCCGACAGGCCCGCCGATGCCGGCACCGACGACGAGTGCTGTGCGGGAACTCAATGGTGCCGACTCCTAGTGTGCTGTCCCGGAAATACGTGTCGCTATTCTGGCCACCTTGTCGATGATCGACTGCGCCGTGGCGACCCAGCCGAACGGCGTCGCGGAGGCATTGTAGCTGTCGATGAACGCCTGGATCTTGCTCACCAGATCCGGGACGCTTGCGGAACGAGCCCCGCTTGATGGCGCGCTGGCTGAGCAGGCCGAACCACCGCTCGACCTGGTTCAGCCAGGACGAGTACGTGGGCGTGAAGTGCAGATGGAAGCGGGGTCGCGCCGCCAGCCACCGCTTGACCGTGGCGTGCTTGTGCGTCGCGTAGTTGTCCAGGACCAAGTGAATGTCCAACTCCGCCGGGCACCTCCCGGTCGATCAGGCGCAGGAACGACAGGAACTCCTCATGGCGGTGCCGCTTCCGGCAGTGCCCGAACACCCGTCCGGTGGCGACGTCCAGAGCGGCGAACAGCGTCGTCGTGCCGTGCCGGACGTAGTCGTGGGTGTAGCCCTCGATGTAGCCCAAGCCCATCGGCAGCGTCGGCTCCGTGCGGTTGAGCGCCTGAATCTGCGACTTTTCATCCACGCACAGCACCATCGCGTGGTCCGGCGGGTCGAGGTACAACCCCACCATGTCGCGCACTTTCTCAATGAAGAACGGATCGGTGGACAGCTTGAAGGTCTTCGCCATGTGCGGCTTGACCCCGAACAAGGCGCACCAGCGTTGCACCGTGCTCTTGCCGATGCCCTCGGCCCGCCCCCAGGGTGCGCGTGCTCCAGTGCGTAGCGGCGTCGGGCGCCTCCTGCAACGCGCGGTTGATCACCGCCGCCACCTTGTCGTCGTCATGGGTCCCAGGCCGACCGGGCCGGAGTTCATCGTGCAGCCCCTGGATGCCGGCCTCTTGGAAGCGTCGGCGCCACTTGCTGACGGTGTGCGGGGTGACGCCCGACGCGCCGCGCGACGGCAGCGTTGGTCAAGCCTTCGGCGCTGGCGAGGATCATGCGGGCCCGCTGGACCAGAGCGTGGGGCATGGTGGTCGAGCGAGCGATCCCGTTGAGCTGGTCCCGCTGCTCGTCGGTGAGTGTGAGCGGCGCCAGTTTGGGCCCGCGTGGCATGGCAGCCCTCCTTTGCATGAAGCCTGCCAAGTATGCCATGAATTTAAAGGGACGCGACACTAGCTGGCTCTGGAGCGTTTTGTTGAACGGAAGCAACCGATTCCGCTGTTGAGCCATGACGCATATTCTACTTCAGACGTCCCCATCATCCTTCTTCGCGACGCGCCGAAGACGGTACGCGGACACGACCTTCCTCTTTTATCAATCCTATATGACCAAGTCGCCTCGGGGCCAGCAGCCTATCACGTATCGGATCGCTGAAACGGTCGAAGAGTACAAAGCCCTTCTCTTCGACAATCGCATGCAGAACCTTCCATGTGCAAAAACGCATTCCGCCAATCAGGTTATCGCCGCACACAACCACTAGGCGCGCATCGTCGTCCAAGGTCTCCTTTACCGCCTCGAACGCATTGGCCATATCGTAGAGATAGCGATGAACGACAGCGCACTGCCGGGGAGCCTCGGCATTCAAGCGCCCCAACTCCGGTGCCAACGCGAAATCCCTCTCGATGGATTCCCGCGGGACTTCCTCCAGTAACCTGCCTCGTTCCGTCCCCACAAATCGTTCCCGCACATCGCTCACTTTGAACGGCAGGACATCTTCCAGCAGATAGAGCTCTAGCTTGAAGTTCCGAAAGTAGTCCTGTGCGTTGATGTAGGGTGGAGACGTGATGACATGCGAATGCCTTCCCGCACTGCTCAGGTCACCCCGGGGCGCACAGACATCCGCGCAAACAAAACGCGAACCAGCGTTCTCTCGGCAACCGCCCCCGTAGAGCGCCGAAAGCTCCTCCAACAGTCCCAGCATGATTCCGTTCGGATCGAAGTGCCGCCCGGCTCTCGAACGCCGCGCCTGCTGCGAGATGAACGGTTTCGGGCTACGCTGATCGGCTCTCGAACAAAGCCTGACCGCGAGCACGTAACTGAGCAGAATCGGCCAGCACTCCGGGATACCCATCATGGGAACGCGCCTGCTAGCGGCCCTCAACCGCTCGAACTTGTGAAGAGTGCCCCGAGTGAACCAGTAATGCTTGCGGCTCCAGTCGACCCGGAGCGGTGCGATGGGCCGTTGCGCCTCGGCAATCCACGCCCGGCCCAGTTCCCTGGCGCGGGCGGCGTCGAATCCCTCGATCTTCACCCGGTAGAACAATTCCGAAATCGGATTCAAGTCAATGCCCGCAACCGAAAGTCCGGCCGGCTGGCCGCCGCGAGGACCGCGGCCGACCCGCAGAACGGATCAAGTACGGAGTCCGCGTGGCCGGCGTATCGTCGAATCAGCCGGTCCGCCAGCCTGGACACCATCTTGCCCGGATAGCGGTCCAGTCGCGTGGCCAACCTCATTGGTCGCCGGGCGTCTGAAGCACCCAAGTCTCCCCGAACCCCGTGGAGTAGAACGTGTGGTTGTGCCGAAGCGGGCCAGCGTACACGATCGCCGGCGGATCGTCCGCCTGCCTGACGTAGTCGTAGATGCCCAAGGTCTGCGGCTTGGTGCCGAGTGGGCAGACGATCTTCGCGAAATCGCCCCGCCGGGCCCCTCCCAGGACCTCCGCAAGGGTCGCGCTGGCGTCGTCCGGATCGAGCGCGTCCACCTTGCGAACCGCCTGGGGACCAGCGAGGACCAGAAGGTCGCGGTTGAAGCGCTCGGTTCTTCCGGTCCATTCCGGTCTGTACGGCGGGTCGGGCACCGCCAAGGTAGTCTTCAGCGGCTGGATCTGCTCGTAGACCGCCAGCGCCCGGTCGCCCTCGTACCCCAGGAACATCATCAGGTGCACCGGCCGACTTATATCGGGACATGCGGAGAACCCCGGCGTCGGCTGAAGCGACCTGAGTCCGAACGAGAGCGGAACGAACTCGGAAACCACATAGTCGTCCGGTTCGCTGTACACGACGTACAGTCTGTCCCAGAGACCGCTGTCGTCCAGCCACCTCAGCATCATGAGCAGGTGGCGCTTCGTAAACACGGATATGTCGATCACGACGGCCTCGTCGCCACAACGACGCACGGCATCGCGAAGCTCCCGCAGGTTGTGGCGAAGGCTGGCGACGGCGTCGGTCTCCGTGAACTGCAAGACCGTGAGCCGGCAGCCGGTCTTGCGAAACGCCGATTCCATCCGCCGGTGGTTCTCCTCCCGGATGGAGTTGTCGTCATCGTAGTGGAAGAGGACCACCTCGCCGGGGGACCAGTCCCCGGCCCGGAAGCCGAAGCCCCTGCATCGATCCTCATGACTTGAACAGGTCACAAGCATCGCACCGTCGGGCAGGCGCACCTCCGCCAGCAACTCTTTCATCGGTCGTTCTCCGCTTCGAAAGAAAAAAGACCACGCTCTCTTCCGCCTCTGGCGTTCGAAACTGCGTTCCTCAACTCCCGCTTCGCGGCCGCTCTCCGGCCGGGTTGCAGCAGGCCCTGCAGGTGCTGGCACTTCAACGTTGTTCTCCAGCGCAAACGCGGGCTGATCTGGAGAACCGGCGCGTAGACTCGGCAGATATTGAATTCCCTCGGCTGCGGGTCGGGGCCGTGCTTGGGCTTGAACGCCGGAAGCCCTTCTCTGGTCTGAAACACGCCCTCGCGCTCTCCGACTGCAAGAACCCGCTTCAACGCCGCCATCGGGTCCTGCTCCAACATCTCCGGATCCGCGATCGTCACGCGGGCGGCCTCCGGCTCGCTCGAGTGCTTGAGCAGCTTGTGGCGCAGGCACTCGCCGAGATCCAGCAGGAAGTACTTGAGCTCCTCACCGCTACGCTCGACGTTCTTGCTGAGCGTCGTGAGGTTGTGCTGAGACACCACGTGGACGGCTTTCGACTGCTGGTCCGGCGGAAGAACGAGGACGCTCCCGGATGGAGGCTCGGTGCCGAAAGTGAGATGATAGCCCACACTCAGGAACTCCTGAAAGTAGCGGATGACACCGGACCCCAGCAGCGCGAGCTCGCTAAACCCTGCGAAACGCTTCTCTCGATGACGGCCGCGCCGGCCGAGAAGGACGCGGTAAACGGCGGCGTGACCGTAGTACGTCTTCTTCTCTCGCCGTTTATCATCCGGCAGGTCGTTGAATTCCTCGACCGTCATCTTGTTGAGCCTCGCCACCTCCGTCAGACACGACGATTGCTCGACTTCGGGATCGCTGAACCGCGGCAGAAGCTGGTCCATGTCGAAGGGTCGATTTCCTTCGAGCGCCACCATGTTTCCCACCATGTGCCGCAGCAGGCTGCTATACGCCTTACGCTCGCCCGGGTCGTCGAGGTTGTAGACCAAGGGCACTCTCGTATAGTCGTGAATCTCCTGCAGCTCTTGTCCCGTCGTGGTCGCCGACGTGTCCCCACTGGCCAACTTCCTGGAGATCTTGACGGACAGTTGTGGCGCACCGAGCTTGACCAAGCTGTTGACTAGCCGTTTCTGGTGGAAGAGCAGGTTCTCGTACTCGTCGAGCAGAACGACGAACGTCGACGACGCGAGCGGTGGGACGTTGCGCCGCACCAGATTCACGACACGTTTGAACTGGTCTAGGTCGAACGTCGCCGTCGGCACGGAAACCTGCTCCTGATAGATGAACCGGCGGCGGATGAACTCGGCGAGCCGCTTATGCAGCTTCCCGAGTTTGCCCTGCAGGTCGACGAACGAGACGACCGCGTCGTGCCCGGCGTCGAACAGCAGGTCGTCGGCTGCCTCGCAAAGACGCCGCTCCACGTTCCGGTCGCACTCGATCAGGCCGTGCTTGGCGCAGTAGTCGAGTTCCGAGAACAGACTTTCGGTCATCTGCACCGTCAGTTCCTGTTCGGCGACGTCGGTGAGGACAATGGTGTCGACCGTCGGGTCCAGGCGCTCCGCGTCGAAATGGGCACCCGCGTTGCAGATCGCCCCTGGTGTGAGCCTCAGGTAGAAGCCGAAGCGCTGCGGCGCTTTTTTTTCTGCAGGGAGCCGCAGCAGACGATTGCGGGCCCGTAGGGACAACAGCAGCATCGACTTGCCGGTGCCCCGCGACCCTTCGAGGATACACGGCTTCATGTCGTCGAGCGCTCCGACCTTGACGGCCTCCGGGAGGGCGAACGTCTTCGCATGAAGTTCAGGCTGGTCCTCCAAGAATTCCGCCCGAAGGTGCCGAAAGGGGTTCTTGGAATCCCGTCTGAACGCCTCGGCGAACAGAGCCGAGGTTGTCTGGCTGCTGAACAGTACTTTGCAGACGTCTTCCACCAGTTTCCTGAGAGACCCTCGGTCTCCCGGCGTCAGGCGTCCGTACGCCTTCGGTCCAAGTGTCGGCGGTAGCGGCGTATCGTCCAGACGGACGACGATACATCTTCCGCCGCCTTGAGCGACTTCGTTCCACCGCGCCGCGCCGATCTCGAGTTTCTGCCACTCCGCCTTGAGGCTGTACCGGGAAAACAGTATGATGACTGCGGCGGCGTTTGAGATCCCCTCGTTCATGAACTCGATGGTGTTGTCGCCGAGAGCAAGGTCACGGGTGTCGATCCTGGCGTCGTGGCCCGCGTTGCGGAGTTGCTGCGCCAACTCCGTCGCCACTTCCGCATCCTTGCCGGCATGCGATACGAATATCTGCTGGATGGCCATGCGTCGCGCAAGTCTCCCGTGTCCCGTGGTTCTATCGGCGGTGGTCGTCGGTCAGACCCCGAAGACCTTCGTTAAGGCAGAGCGAACACGAACAGGTTGTTCCCGGCGCTGGGGCGCAGTTCCGGCGTCAACCCCAGGAACCCCGACGCGGTGCCGGCCGAGCCGGTGCCGACCGCCACGTACTGCCGACCGTCGACGGCGTAGCTGATCGGGAAGCTCGTCACCGCCGAGCCCAGGTTGATCTCCCACAACACGTCGCCGGTCTCCTGATCGAACGCGCGGAACCGCCCGTTCACGTCGCCCCCGAACACCAGCCCGCCGCCGGTCGCCACCAGCGACATGGTGGCCGAGCGCTGCGAGTGGAGCCAGCGGGTCTCCCCCGTCTCGGCCGAGATCGCCTGCACGGTGCCGACCTGGTCCATGCCCGGCGCGATCTGGTTGCGGACGGCGAGGGCGTAGTGGCTGCCGGCGTCGGTCGAGGCGAGCATGCGGGCGCAGACGTTGCGCAGGGGCATGTACATCGTGTTGGTCAGGGGGCTGTAGGCGCCCGCCTCCCAGTCCTTGCCCCCGAACCAGCTCGGGCACGCCAGCACCTCCTGGCCCTCGGCGGTGAACACGATCTCGCCGTTGGGGGTGACCGCCCCGGTGGCGCCGTCGATGTCGGTGATGACGTTCTGGGGCACGGTCGGGGTCGCCCAGAGGAACTCGCCGGTCTCGCGGTCGAGGGTGTAGACGACGCCGGTCTTGCCGGGGATGCCGGTCACCACCCGCCGCGTCTCGCCGGCCGTGAGGCCCGGGTTGATCCAGCTCACGGCGGCGGGGTCGGGGGCCACCGCGGTGTCGACGAGGAGCCGCTCGAACGGGTGGTCGAGGTCCCAGTGGTCGTTCAGGTGCTGGTAGTACCAGACGATCTCGCCGGTGTCGGCGTCGAGGGCGAGGGTGGAGTTGTGGTACAGGTGCGTGTTCTCGATGCCGCCCCGCAGGAACTTCGGGGCCGGCGAGGTGACGGACGTGCCGACGTAGACGAGGTTCAGCTCGGGGTCGACGCTGGGGGCCGTCCACGACCCCACGTGCACGCGGTCCTCGAAGGGCACGTCGCCCCACGTCTCGTCGCCGGGTTCGCCGGGGGCCGGCACGAGGCGCCGGCGCCACAGCTCCTCGCCGGTCTCGGCGTCGTGGGCCGCGATGATGCACGCCTCGGGCCCCGCCCACGGGCGGCAGCTCCGGCCCGAGAAGGCCTTGCCGCCGGCGACGATGGGGCCCGACGAGTGCCGGGCGGGGTTCACGGTGTAGTCGAGGATCTCGGTCTCCCAGACCAGCTCGCCGGTGCGGGCGTCGACGGCGTAGATGTAGTCGTCGTTGCTCGTGTCGATGATGCGGGTGCCGTGGATGGCGATGTTGCGGTTCACGCTGACCAGGCCCCGGATGTAGTCGTCGATGTCGTCGGGGAGGTCGCGGCGGTACTCCCAGCGGAGGTCGCCGGTCACCGCGTCGATGGCCTGGATGACGTCGTTCGGGTTCGGCATGTAGAGGACGCCGCCGTAGGCGATGGGCGTGCCCTGCTGGCTGCCGGGGGCGAGGGCGCGGGTCCACACCATGCGCAGGTCGCCGACGTTGGTGCGGTCGATCTGGTCGAGGGGGCTGTACCCCCAGCCGTCGAGGGTGCGGCGCCACATGAGCCAGTCGCCGTCGGCCGGGTCCTCGAGCATGGCGTCGGTGACGGGCACGAAGTCGTCGCCGGCCTGCGCGGCGGCGTGCGGGACGGAGGCCGCCGCGACGACGGCCGCCGCCGACAGCCAACGGATTGCGGTGCGCGATGGGTTCATCGTTCTGGCTCCCGTTCGTGGATTCCCCGGGGCGATCTGCATTGACGGCCCATTCTACCCGCCCGGCGGCCCGCGGGAAGGGGCGCCCCGGCCGCCGCCCCGGAGGTCATGCCGCCGGGTGTGCTAAGCTGGTCACACGTGATGGCGGCGAGGCCGATGAACGGCCTCCAGAGGAGCCGTTCGGCGGCGCGGCCGGGAGGATCGGGCATGAACATGAACATCAGGTGGCCGTCTGCCGACGCCATGTGGATCATCGGTGCCCTCATCGCCGTTACCGTGCTGATCGACGGTCGCTTCGACGAGGTAGACCGGCGCTTCGACGAGGTGAACCGGCGCATCGACGACGTGAACGCCACCCTGGCCGCCCGCATCGACGACGTGAACGCCACCCTGGCCGCCCGCATCGACGACGTGAACGCCCGTATCGACGTCATGGTTGCGGATCTGCGCGCGCTGCGGCAGGCGTTCATCGCGCACCGGCACGGCCCCGGCGGCTGACGGCCGGCGCGTCCCCCGTTCCATTCACTGCCACCGGAACACGCGGAGCGCGACCACGAACGAGACCGCGCCCCAGCCGGTCAGCAGGGCGAGTTCGGCGCCGACGCCGGCGGGGCCGTGGCCGTTGAGCATCACGCCGCGCAGGGCGTCGATGAGCGCGGTTAGCGGGAGGACGCGGATGAACGGCTGAACCGCCTCGGGGAAGTTCGTCACCGCGAAGAACACGCCGCTGCAGATGAACATCGGCATCATCACGAAGTTCATGATGCCGGAGACGCCCTCGATGGTGCGGGCCCGGCTCGCCGTCAGCAGCCCGACGCCCCCGAAGGCGAGGGCGCCGGTCAGCGCCACCGCCACGAGGGCCGCGAAGCCCCCCTCGTTGCCGACCCCGAAGAACCAGGCCGCGAACCCGAGGAGCGCGATCATCTCGAGGCCGAGGAACGCGAGCCGCGAGATGACCAGCGACGCCAGGAAGTGCGAGCGGCGCATGGGGGTGGCGACCATCCGCTTCAGCAGCTTGCGCGACCGCGCCACCACGATGCCGAACCCGAGCCCCCACATGCCCGAACTCATGATGTTCATCCCGAGCAGGCCCGGCACCAGCCAGTCGATGTAACGGCTGCCGGGCGTCGCCACCTCCTCGGTCCGGGCCGCCCCCGCCGGGCCGTGATCGGCCCCGCCGGCCAGGGCCCGGTCGACGAGGAGGCGGGCGAGGCGGCTCTCGGGGCGGACCGGGTCGTACCGGTAGGTGGGGGGCGATCCGGGCACGACGACCAAGTGCGCGCGCCCGTCGCGCAGCAGGGTCAGCTCGTCCTCCTCGGGGGCCGCGAACGCCTCGAGGTCGGCGGCCCGCGCCAGGGCGGCCAGGACCGGCGCCGCGCCCGGCGCGTCCCTGACCGCCACCGGCATCGGCTCTTCGCCGCGGGCCTGGAACGCGATGCCGAGGGCCAGGGCCATCAGGATGGGGAAGACGAACACCCAGAACACCATCTCCGGCTCGCGGATGGTCAGCTTGAACCGGGCGAGGGTCAGGGCGGCGAGGGGGTGCCGGACGGGGCCGTGATCAGCCATCGCGCAGGGGTCTCTCCGCGGGCGGGCGCGGTTGCCGGGGTCGGGGGCGTCGCCGCCGGGGCCTCAGGTTAGCCATCGCGCAGGTGCCTCCCCGTCAGCGAGACGAACACGTCCTCCAGGGTTGCGGCGTGGGTGGTGACCGAGTCGAGGGCCAGGCCCGCGTCCTCGGCGGAGCGCATCAGGGCGGGCAGCGTCTCCTGCAGGTCCGCGGCACCGAGCTGCCAGCGGTCGCCGTCGCGGCCGACGCTCTGGACGCCGGGCAGCGCGGCCAGCCGCGGGCCGAGATCCTCCGCGGCCGGCCCCGCGTCCTTCCCCGGACGGCAGGCCGAACTCGATGACGTGGGCCGCCCCGAGCGAGGCGATCAGCTCGCGCGGCGTCCCCTCCGCGATGATGCGGCCGCCGTCGACGATGGCGACGCGGTCGCACAGCACCTGCGCCTCGTCCATGTAGTGGGTGGTCAGCAGGAGGCTCCCGCCCGCGGCCCGGAACCGCTGCAGCACCGACCAGAGCTGCCGCCGCGACTGCGGGTCGAGCCCCGTCGTCGGCTCGTCGAGGAAGAGCAGCTCGGGGTCGCCGACGAGCGCGCACCCCACGGCCAGCCGCTGGCGCTGCCCGCCCGAGAGATGGACGACCCATGTGCCCGCCTTGGACTCGAGGCCGACCGTCTCCAGCACGTCGGCGACCGGCCGCCCCTCGCGGTAGAACGAGCGGAACAGCCCGAGGGTCTCGGCTGCCGACAGCCTCTCGTCGAACTGCGTCTCCTGCAGGTGGATGCCCAGCCGCTGCCGCAGCGCGTCGTCGTCGGCCCCCCAGCGCGACCCCAGCACCTCGACCGCGCCCGCGTCCGGCGCCAGCAGCCCCTCGAGGATCTCGATGGTGGTCGTCTTGCCGGCCCCGTTCGGCCCCAGCAGCCCGAAGCACTCGCCCCGGCGCACGGTCAGGTCCAGCCCGTCGACCGCGGTCAGGTCGCCGTAGCGCTTCACCAGACCGGTGCAATTGAGCGCCGGACCGCCGATCCGACTACCTTGAGCTCTGGGCGGCATCTTCGCCGGGCAGCGCGAATACCCGCTCCTTGGCCAACTCGGAGGCGTAGGCGAGCGCGGCCTGCACGTCCTCGACGGTGATGCGATACGCGCCCGCGATCGCCTCCGGCGGGTCGCCTGCGGCGAGGCCGTCGAGAATCACCGAGACCAGCACGCGGGTTCCGCGGATGCAGGCGCTTCCGTGACAGACGTCGGGGTCAACCGTGATTCTGTCGTGCCAGGTCATGGACTCGTCCTCCGGGAACCGTTGTCGCCTCGACCCCATCCTCAGAACCGCAGCAGGCGGTTCACCTTGACGATGAACGCGCGGTTGTTCAGGACGGGGAACCGTCCCATCCCGTCGAGGCCGGTGTTCCGGTCCTCGTTGAAGACGACGAAGAGCTCGCTGCCGGGGCGGTACTCCCAGCGGAAGCGGATGTTCGCCGACACCTGGTCGAGGCGCGAGTTGTACTGCACGAGGGCGCTCGCGAACATCAGCGGGGTCATCGTCCAGGTGGCCCGGGTGCCGACGAGGTCGGTGCGGAACCCGCCCTGGGGCAGATCGATCCAGTTGATCGACAGCGACGGCTCGACCGAGACCTGGTTGGTGATGGTGACCCGGCCGCGGCTGACCCCGAGGGTGGTCTTGGTCCCCCCGTAGAACGAGCCGTGCTCGGCCGTGACGTTCGCCGAGAAGCGGCGCTGCTGGCCGAAGTTGTAGCCGAACCGCAGGTTGGTGAAGTCGTAGCCGGCGACGGGGATGGTGACGCCGGGGGCGATGCGGAACGGCAGGGGCAGGAACTCGTACGACTTGATGGCGCTGACGGTGAGCTGGTCGCTGTTCTCCCACTCGACGGTGAACAGGCCGGTGGCCTCGCGGGTCTCGACCTGGCCGCCGAGGTTCTCGACGTAGGCGAGCGAGCCGGTGCCGACGAAGCGCCGCACCGCCGCGATCGACGCGGGCCGGGGGCTGAAGCGGAACTCGGCGAAGCTGCGCCGCATGTCGCGCCGCCGCACGAACCCCACCTCGGGGCGGAAGTCCTCGCCGATCAGCAGGTGCTCGAGCTGCACGCCGTAGCGGTCGCCGGCGTAGTCGAGGTGGCCCCGGTAGCTGGTGTCGTCGCCGGCGAAGCCGTCGGTCCGGGTGCGGGCCCAGTGGGTGTTGATGTTGAGGTCGTCGTAGAAGCCGAACGCGCCGTCGACGCCGTACGCGGCGTTCGACCCGTCGCCCAACTGGTGGCGCGACCGGCCCGTGAACATCGCCCCGACGCTGCTGCGCCGCAGGACGTCGCGCTTGGCCCGCAGCACCGTGAAGTTGGTCGGCCGCACCTCGGGCGGCCCGTCCTCCCGCGCGCGGGGGTCGAGCGGGTCCGCGGGCGCCCCGTCGTCGAACGGGAGGGCGCCGGCGTGGATGTTCAGCGCGCCCAGGGTCCAGAGGCCGGCGCGGCCGGTCAGCCGCCCCCCCGCCCGCAGCGGCACCTCGCGGGTCTGGTGCAGGCCGATGCGCCGGCTGTAGAAGAGGATGGGCGTGTCGCTGACGCCGGCCAGCCGGCCGCTCGTCGACCCGCCCCCGAAGCTGAACATCCCCTGGTTCTCGAGGAAGAACTCGCGCTTCTCGGGGAAGAAGAGGTTGAAGCGGGTCAGGTTGATCTGCTGCTCGTCGGCCTCGACCTGGGCGAAGTCGGGGTTGGCGGTGAAGTCGGCGGTCAGCCCCTGGGTGACCCCGACCTTGACGTCGAGGCCCACGTCGCCGCCCGGATCGTTGGCCGTCGTCCCCGACGAGGCGTCGGTGGTGACGTCGCCGATGACGTACGGCTTCACCTCCACCAGCCGCGACGCCTCGGGCGCGTCGATGCCCACGAGGGTCGCCGCGAGCGAGGCGCGGAAGTGCCCGCGCAGGCTCTGGGCGGCCGAGAGGGGGGTGAGGTAGGACGACTCGTTCCGCCAGCGGTTGACCCGCCGCGCCTGGAAGCCCCAGATCTGGGGGCCGGCGCCGGGATAGCGGAGCGACTTGAACGGCAGGGCCGTCTCCATCGTCCAGCCGCCCTCGAACCGGCCGACGGCGACGTCGTAGACGGGGTTCCAGTCGAGGTTGATCTGCGACTCGTTGACGACCTCGGCGTCGAGCCGGCCCCCGACCGCCGACACCTCGAAGAGCACCCCGTTGCGCCGCGAGTAGAACGTGTCGAACGACCACGCGAAGTTGTCGTCGCGCACGATGCGGGTGTTGTCGCGGCGCATCTCGCTCGCGATGACGCGGTCCGGCCGCGACTCCCAGCACCGGGCGACCACGTACACCTGATCGTCGTCGAACAGCAGCCACACCTCGGTCTTCTCCGAGGCCGGCGCCCCCTCCACGGGATCGTTCTGGATGAAGTCGGACATCGACGCGACGCGGTCGTAGACCGCCTCGTCGAGCTGGCCGTCGATGCGCAGCGGGGTGTCGACGCGGACCGCGCGCACCGTCACGCCGGCGGGGCCGCGGGCGATGACGGCGGGGGGGACGGGGGGCGGCGGACCGAAGATCTGCGGCGGCCGGGGGCCCAGGGCCGGCTGGGCGGCGGCACCGGCGGCCGCCAGCAGCAGGGCGGCCAGGGCGGGCAGCATCCGGAAAGCTGCTATACTGGGGGTTCCACGTCCGCGCGCCCTTAGCTCAGCTGGATAGAGCGTCTGGCTACGAACCAGGAGGCCGCAGGTTCGAATCCTGCAGGGCGCGCCACCTCCTCCCGTCACGATCCCGTCCCGTTCTGCCACCGCGTCTCCATCGTATCCTAGCGCCGCCGTTGAACGCGGCGCTTCCCGGCGATAGACTGCCTGCGACAGGATACGACGGCTGGAGGAGAACCGTGTCACCCAGAGAGCTGCGTTGGACCCCCGCCCCGTTCGTGATCGCGCTGCTCGTGGCCGCGGCCGGCCCCCAGGCGCAGCCGGCCGGCGACCTCGAGTGGCCGACCTACGGCGGCGACCTCGCGAGCACCCGCTACTCGCCGGCCGACCGGATCACGGCCGACAACTTCGCCGATCTGGAGCTCGCGTGGACGCTGAGCACCGACAACTTCGGCCCCGAGCCCGAGTACAACCTGCAGTCGACGCCCCTCATGGTCGGCGGCGTGCTGTACACGACGGCGGGCACGCGGCGGGCCGTCGTCGCGGCCGACGCCGCCACCGGCGAGCTGCTGTGGACGCACCGCCTCGACGAGGGCGAGCGGGGCGCGGCGGCGCCGCGGCGGCTGTCGGGGCGCGGGCTGGCGTACCGCGACGACGGCGGCGCGGGCGAGATCTTCTACGTCACCCCGGGCTACCAGCTCATCGGCCTCGACGCCGCCACCGGCCGGCGGCTGCCGCACTTCGGCGAGGACGGCATCGTCGACCTGAAGCTGACCCTGGACCAGGACATCGACCCCGTGACCGGCGAGGTCGGGCTGCACGCCGCCCCCGTCGTCGCCGGCGACACCATCGTGGTCGGGGCCGCCCACCTGCCGGGCGGCCGTCCGCGGTCGATGCGGAACGTCAAGGGCCACATCCGCGGCTTCGACGCCCGCACCGGCGAGCGCAAGTGGATCTTCCACACCGTGCCCGGCGCCGACGAGTTCGGCAACGACACCTGGCTCGGCGACTCGTGGCGCTACACCGGCAACACCGGCGTGTGGGGGCAGATGACCGTCGACGCCGAGCTCGGCATCGCCTACTTCGCCACCGAGATGCCCACCAACGACTACTACGGCGGGCACCGGCACGGCGACAACCTGTTCTCGGACAGCCTCGTGGCCGTCGACCTCGAGACCGGCGAGCGCCTCTGGCACTTCCAGTTCATCCACCACGACGTCTGGGACTGGGACCTGCCGTGCGCGCCGATCCTGGTCGACATCACCGTGGACGGGCGGGAGATCAAGGCCGTCGCCCAGCCCAGCAAGCAGACGTGGCTCTACGTCTTCGACCGGGTCACCGGCGAGCCGGTGTGGCCCATCGAGGAGCGCCCCGTCGAGGCGTCCGACGTGCCCGGCGAGCTGCTCTCGCTCACCCAGCCGTTCCCGACGAAGCCCCCCGCCTACGACCGGCAGGGGGTGGGCCTCGACGACCTGATCGACTTCACCCCCGAACTGCGGGCCGAGGCCGAGCGCATCGTCTCGAACTACCGCATGGGCCCGATCTTCACGCCGCCCACGGTCTCGGTGCCTGAGGGGCCGTGGGGCACCCTGATGCTGCCGTCGCAGGCGGGCGGCACGAACTGGCCGGGGGCGTCGTACGACCCCGAGACCGGCGTCATGTACCTCTACAGCTATACGCAGGTGGTGTCGCTGGGGCTCGTCAACGACCCCGAGCAGTCGGACATGAACTTCATCCGCGGCCGCGCGCCGGAGATCTCGGCCGCCGAGGCGTCGCTGACCATCGAGGGCATTCCGATCATCAAGCCGCCGTGGGGCCGCATCACCGCCATGGATCTGAACCGGGGCGAGATCCTGTGGCAGGTGCCGCACGGCGAGACGGCCGACAACATCCGCAACCATCCGCGGCTGGCCGGGGTCGACCTTCCCCGCACGGGCCGGGTCGGGCGCATCGGGACGCTGAACACGAAGACCCTGGTCATCGCCGGCGAGGGGGGCGTGTTCACCACCCCGACGGGCGAGCGCGGGGCGATGCTGCGCGCCTACGACAAGACGACCGGCGAGGAGGTCGGCGAGGTCTACATGCCGGGTCCCCAGTCGGGCTCGCCGATGACCTACGTGCTCGACGGCGTGCAGTACATCGTGGTCGCCACCAGCGGCAGCGGCCAGCCCGGGCGGCTGCTGGCGTACCGGCTGCCGCCGGAGTAGAGGGCCGCCGCGGTGCGATTCCCGCCGGAGTAGTCGGGAAACCGCAGGCAACGGTCGAGGGGCGGGAGTCCGCTCGATAACCGGACGGGACTCCCGGTGGGTTGGCACGGCGGGTGCAACCGCCGCCGGCGATTCTCCAGCGGGCCGGCAGGCGTAACGAAGGAGCGGCGCCATGACTCGCAACCGGACATCCATCGGCCGCCGGCGGTTTCTGCAGACCGGCGCGCTCGGCCTCGGCGCCGGCGCGCTCGGTCCGGGGGTGGCCGCCGGCCAGGGCGGCGGGGTCGGACCCGGGGGCGCGCCCGAGCCGACCGGCGGCCGCGTCCGGATGAGCGGCGACGGCCTGGGGCTAACGCCGGCCGACCACGGCCGCATCCTCAGCCGGCTCGCCGAGGAAGGGCGCATCGCCCGCGACAGCTACTCGAACGGCGGGGTCGTCGCCGAGCTAGAGGAGCGGTTCGCCGCGCTGCTCGGCAAGGAGCGCGCGGTGTTCATGCCGACGGGCACCCTCGCCAACCACCTCGCGGTGCGGGCGCTGGCCGGCGGCCGGGGGCGGGCCATCCTGCAGGCCGAGAGCCACCTCTACAACGACTCGGGCGACTGCGTGCAGACGCTGAGCGGCATCACCCTGATGCCGCTGGCGCCGGGCCGCGCCACGTTCACGCTCGAGGAGGTCGAGGAGGTCGTCGACCGCACGGCGGGCGGCCGGGTGTCGCGGCCGGTGTCGGTCATCTCCGTCGAGACCCCCGTGCGCCGGCGCTTCGGCGAACGCTTCGACCAAGCCGAACTCGACCGCATCACCGCGTTCGCGCGCGACCGGGGCATCCGGCTGCACATGGACGGCGCCCGGCTATTCCTGCAGAGCGCGTGCACCGGGATCGACGTAGCGGAGTACGCGCGGCCGTTCGACACCGTGTACGTCTCCCTCTACAAGTACTTCAACTCGGCGTCCGGCGCGATCCTGGCCGGCCCGCGGGCGCTGCTCGACGACATGTACCACACCCGCCGGATGTTCGGGGCGGGGCTGCCCGGGGCGTGGCCGTTCGCGGCGGTGGCCCTGCACCACGTGCCGGGCTTTGTCGACCGCTTCCGCCGGGCCGTCGAGGTGTCCGAGGCGTTCATCGAGCGGGTCGCCCGGCACGGGGCGTTCGCGGTCGAGCGCATGCCGGCCCCGACCAACCTCTTCCGGCTGCGGGTGTCCGCCCCCGACCCCGCCGGCTTCCGCGCGCGGCTGCGCGCCCGCGGCGTCGATCTGGGACGCCCCGGCCCCGACGGCCGGGTCCTCGTCGGCGTCAACGAGACCTGGAACCGCGCGTCCGCCGAGTCGCTCGCGGACCGCTTCGCCGCGTCACTCTAGCCGTGGCGCCGGCTCTCCGCGCCTGCCCGGCGAGCCGCCGGACGGCGTCGAGGATATCCACTTCCACCCGTCGCCGCCCCGCACCGCGCGGGTCATGCCGAACCTGACGCCGTCACCGCCGGCCGCCGATGAAACCTTCGGGGCGGGCGCGCCGTATACATCCGACAGGCGGGGGCGGACGGCCGCGATGGGCGGCCGGGTCCCCGCCGGGGACGACGGCCGGCGGTTCGCGCGCCGGTCGTGCGGCATGACCTGGAACTCGGGAGGGGCATAGTGAGCAAGGCAACGACGGTGGGGCGCGCGGCGCTCGCGGTGATGACGGCAATCGCGGTGTCCGGCGCGGCCATCGGTCTCAACGCCGCGCAGGGGCAGGAACCGCAACCCTGGATCCACCTCGACATGACCGGCGAGCGGGGCGCCAACATGAACCTCAACCTGCCCCTCGCCGCCATCGAGGCGGCCCTGGCGATGGCCCCCGAGGCCGTCGTCGACGGCGACGGGCAGCTTCAGCTCGGCGGCGACCGACAGATTCCGGTGACCGCGATCCGCACCGCGTGGAGCCAGCTCCGCGACGTCGGCGACGTCGAGATCGCCAACATCCGGGACGGCGCGCAGAGCATCCGCGTCGCGCGGGAGGGCGACATCATCCTGGTCGACGTCACCGGGACGGACGACGGGAACGACACCGGGCGCGGGGACGGAGCCGACCACGAGGACGCCGAGCACGACGGCGACGCCGAGCGCGACGGCGACGATGACAACGACCACGACGGCGGCGATCGCCGCCGCGGCCGCCGCGACATCGGCGACGTGCAGGTCCGGGTGCCGGTGAGCGTGGTCGACGCGCTGCTGTCGGGCTCGGGCGAGACCCTCGACGTCCGCGCCGCCATCCAGGAACTCGCCTCGCTGCGGGGCGAGATGGTCCAGGTGGACCACCCGGACGGCCGCATCCGCGTGTGGATCGACGAGAGCCCGACGCAGTAGCGTGCGCGCGAGCTCGCGCCCGCGTCGGAAGTTTCGCCGGCGCGAACTCCCGCGGCGCAAGCGCATGGATCGACGGGAACCCGACCCGGCGGCGGCCGCATAAGGCCGACGCCGGGCGGGCGGGACGGGGCGGCCCGCGCGGGCGGGCGCCCCGTTCGCATGTACGAACGGTTGTCGAGGCGGGAGAACCCCAATGCCGTAGGACGGCGCAGCCGCCGCCCTGTCCGGCCTGCAGGCGAGCTGCGTCGGCTGCGGCAGCTCCGCAACAGTAGCGGCGGTGCCACCCGGCGGCGGCCGAACCGCACGCGATGACTCATGCCGGGCGGGTTCGCGAATGGGCAGGGGCGAATCCGATGACGCCGCAGGAGGGTGCGGGGGTGACCGAGGGAGGAGCGGCCGCCGACGAACGCTGGATGCGCGAGGCGCTCGCCGAGGCGGGGCTCGCGCGCGGGCGGGGCGAGGTGCCGGTCGGGGCGGTCGTCGTGCTCGACGGCGCCGTCGTCGGGCGCGGAAGCAACCAGCCGATTCACGCGACGGACCCCACCGCCCACGCCGAGATCGTCGCCCTGCGCGACGCCGCCCGCGCCGTCGGCAACTACCGGCTCACCGGGGCGGCGCTGTACGTGACGGTCGAGCCGTGCCTCATGTGCGCCGGCGCCCTGGTCCACGCCCGCATCGACCGGCTCGTCTTCGGCGCCGCCGAGCCGAAGGCGGGCGCGGTGCGCTCGACCCTGCGGGCGCTCGACCACCCCGCGCTGAACCACCGCGTCGAGGTCGCCGGCGGCGTGCTCGAAGCCGAATGCCGCGCGCTGGTGCGGGCGTTCTTCGCCGAACGGCGGGCCGGTCGGGAAGCGCGGCGGCCGGTCGGGCCGCATGACCCCCGGCCACAGCCCACGGCTCGCGACGTGGAAGTCGAGAACAAGGGGCTTTGAGCGTTCGGACGTCGTGGAGCGCCGGGCCTGCGCGCGACGCGATCCGCGGTTGACAGGGGGCGTCGGAAGTGGAACCCTGCGCGGAGGAGGGTGCCCATGAGGAAGATGATCGCGTCAATCGCGCTCGTCGCGGCGGGTTCCGCGTCGGCGTCGGCTCAGCCCGTGTGGAGCACGACCGAGCTGACCGGTGCCAACTTTCAGTTCCAGCACGCCAACGAGGAGGGGGCGTCGATAATCCTCGTGTGCGGCCCCCAGGGCGTCAACGCGGGGTTCGAGTTCCCCGAGCCCGTGGAGGCCGCGCAACGGGCCACGCTGCGCGCCGTTCCCGGCGAGCGCGAGAATGTGGCGGTCGCGCCCGTCAACGAGCGCCTGTTCCAGTTGACCGGCGGCCGGGGGGTCGATGCGATGCTGCGGATGTTGCGTACCACCGCGACTCTCAACGTACGCGTGGGCGGAGAGCAGGCCGCCTTCAGTGTATTCGGCAGCGAGTCCGTCGTGTCGGAGTGCCTGCAACGGCAGGAGGCGGCGCCCGAATAGACGGGACGCGGCCGGCCCGCGGCCCGAATCGATCGCCGTCGCGTGTCGGCAACCGCGGGCTTGCAATGGCCCCGCGCGGGCGCTACACTGCCGGGAAATAGGCGACAATGGCGGATTTTCCGCCGTAGTCCCGGCTCTCTGGAGGGCTGGAAGGAGGGTGTTACAGTGCGTAAGCTTGCGACGTTCCTGACCGTCGCTGCGTTGATCGGCAGCGTGGCGACGTCGACCCTGGCGCAGCAGGGTCGCACTGAACTCCGCGGGAGGGTTACCGACGCGACGGGAGGCGCGTTGCCGGGGGTCACCGTCCTCATCCAGAACGAGGCGGACGGAACCTTCCGCGAGGTGCTGACCGGCGGCGACGGCAGCTATTTCGCGGCGCAGTTGCTGCCGGGCGTCTTCAGCGTCACGGCGACCCTGCCCGGCTTCACCTCGTTCCAGACGACCGGCTACGAGTTGCGGGTCGGACAGACGCTGCCCCTCGATATCACCCTGGGCGTGGGCGCCGTCGAGGAGACGGTCACCGTTTCCGGGCAGGCCCCGCTGGTCGACCTCACCTCGGCGGAGGTCGGCGGGACCCTCGACAGCCAGGAGCTGGTGGAGATGCCCCTGCAGAACCGCAGCGCGTTCGCCGCGATCTCGCTGCTGCCGGGGATTCAGTTCCTGCCGTCGGAATCGTCGGGCAACGACACGATCATCGCCAACGGGCAGACCGCGGCGGCCAGCAACCTGAACGTCGACGGAGGCTACAACGGCGACTCGACCAGCGGCGGCGCCGGCGGAAGCCAGGTCAAGGTGGCGATCGAGTCGGTGCAGGAGTTCCAGGTCGTCAGCGGCCAGTTCGACGCGGAGTTCGGCCGCTCGAGCGGCGCCGTCGTCAACGCGGTGACCAAGCGCGGCACGAACCAGTGGTCGGGCGCCGGCTTCAGCTACAGCACCAGCACCAACATGACGGCGCGGAACTTCTTCAACGCCCAGCAGTTCGCGGATGATCCGACCATCGAGAAGCCGACGAACAACAAGTACGAGTTCGGCGGGGTGTTCGGCGGGCCGATCGTGCAGGACAAGGCGCACTTCTTCGTCAGCGTCGAGCGCCGGCTCAACAACCCGGCCCGGTCGCAGATCTTCAGCACCCGTCCCGAGCTGAACTGGTCGGCGCCGGAGAGCTGGCGTGCGTTGAACACCATGTATCGGGTGGATCACCAGATCGACGGCAACAACTCGTGGGCCCTGCGGTACATGCGCGAGACGAGCCCGGAGGACAACCGCATCGGCAACCGAACCGTGGTTTCGTCGGTGGACAGCACGGACGACGAGTACATGTTCGTCGGGAGCTACACCAGCGTCATCGGCAACAACGTCGTCAACACCGTGCGGATCACCCAAAGCCACGAGTTCTACAGCGGCGGCCCCCCCGTCTGGTACGAGACGGGCGGGAACGTCAGTCTCGACGGCGCGATGCGGAACGTCACGCCCTCCTACCACAGACCCTCCTTCCAGGACGGCACCGCGCCGTGGGCCTGGGGCCGCGAGGACTCGCAGTGGCAGTTCAACAACACCACCTCCTGGTTCGTGCCCGACAAGATGGGCGACCACGACATCAAGTTCGGCGGCACCTTCCACCGGTCGTTCATCGACGACTTCAGTGAGGCCTTCCTGGGCGGCGGGTTCTATTTCAACACCGACCGGCCGTTCGACATCGACGACTACTCGACCTACCCCGAACGGCTCCGGATTCGCGTCGGCAAGCAGGACGGCCGGCAGTTCGCGTACCCCATCAACACGGTAGAGGCGTTCTTCCAGGACAAGTGGACGCTGAACGAACGCTGGACGGCGGGGCTCGGCGTCCGGTATGACGCCGAGATGCTGAACGCCAAGCTGACGGACAATCCGCTGATGATGCCGGGGACCGACCCGCGCGACTGGAACAACGTCTCGCCGCGGTTGTCGCTCGCCTACGACGTAACGGGCGACGGCCGGTCCGTCATCCGGGCGGGCTACGGCTACTTCTACGACCGGACGCTCTTCAGCGGACTCGACAACGTCCTGCAGGATCCGATCTACAACGACTCGTTCATCGCCTCCTTCCCCCGCGGCGGGGGCGGCCAGGGCGGGCAGGAGGATCCCGGGCCGAGGAACAACATGCCGATCCAGGACCCCGAGCTGGCGGGGGCCATCCGCATCGGGTCGGCGGCGGCCGGAGAATGCGGGCCGGCGACCGCGCGCGACGGCCGGCCGCACTGCGTGCTGCTGAATCGCGAGTTCGTCGAGTCGATCTACCCCACCGGCTCGACCAGCCGTTTCAACGAATCGAACGTCTACATCGACAACTACCGCCGGCAGCAGCCGTTGTTCAAGCAGTTCACGGTGGGGTTCGAGCGCGAGCTGCTGCCGACGCTGTCGGTGGGGGTCGACTACGTCAACATCCGGGGCAGTCAACTGCTCAACCGCATCAACTACGTGGCGCCGTACCGCGACGGAATCAGCAGTGCGGACGAACTCACGTGGTACGACGTGTTCCCGGAGCGGGGCGGGGTGTACAACCGGACCGACACCGTGTTCTACCCGAGCTGCCCGAACGCGGTGGGCGCCGGCTACTACAGCAACAACGCTCTGCTCGCGGAGCAGTGCGCGAAGGCGGGTCCGGACGGCATCGATCCGCGGACCGGCCTGCTGATCGGCATCTGGCAGGGCCGGCTGCTCTCGATCGAGAGCACGGGCGCGTCGTCCTACGACGGCCTGAACATCTCGATGGAGAAGCGCTACTCGAACCGCTGGGGCATGCGGCTGTCGTACGCCCTCGGCTACTCGCGCGGCGACACCTTCGAGCAGTACGGCACCAACGGCGTCAGCCTCAACGGGGTCCAGACCCAGGTCCTCGGCGACCTCCACATGGACCGGAACTGGCAGCCGGCCGAGCACGACCGCAAGCACGTGCTGACCCTGAGCGGGCGCACCGAGCTGCCGGGCGGGATCACGCTCAGCCCCATCTTCCGCTACATGAGCGCGAACCCGTTCACCATGTACAACAGCCAGCTCGACCTGGACAGGAACGGCACCAACTGGGATCCGATTCCGGCGGGGACCTACACGGGCGAGGGCGCCAACGCGTTCACGGTCGAGCACAACGGCCGGCAGGGCGGCGCCCGCGCGGGCAACTACATCAACCTGGACCTGCGGTTCGGGTGGCGGGCTCGACCGCGGGACGGGGACACGTTCGACATCTACTTCGACATCATCAACGTGTTCGATCGCCCGAACTTCTTCGTCGCGTCGTGGGCGAACGGAGACCAGAACAGCGGCAACTTCGCACGCTATACGGCGTTGCGCTCCGGCGGAGTCCCGCGGCAGGCGAACCTCGGGATTCGGTACGGGTTCTAGCTGGACGGCGCGTCTCAGAAGTCACGTGACGTGCTCTGGAGCCGGGCGCCCCGCGAGGGGGGCCCGGCTCTTTTCGTGTACGCCGTTGTGTTGATGCAGGGTCAGGCGCGCGTGGAGCCCGTGGCTTGGGCGCGTTTCAGGGGCCCGCCGGCAGGCCGACGGGCTCTTCCGGGCGGGCGAGCGTATACGAATCGCGCGCCTGCACCTCCACGCCGTCGCGGGCGACGGTCACCCGCAGTGCGCGCCGCCGGTGGCTCGGGTCCGGGTTGCTGGTGTAATAGCCGACGACGTAGTAGTCGCTCGTCTCCGCGTCGATCCGCCGCAGCAGCTCCTCGAAGTTGTTCGTGTTGACGATGGAGATGCCGCCGGTCAGCTCCGCCAGCGTGCGCAGACTGGAGCGGGCCGCCAGCATGTATTCGCGCCAAGCGTCGAGCGGAACGTCATAATCGATGTCGGGGCTGGAGATCAGCCCCCGCGGGTCCATCGTGTACAGCGTGGTATTGGCGCGGGTGGCCGTGTCGCTCAGCTCGGCCAGTTCGGTGATGAGCTCGCCGTCGGCGAACACCGTTCCCTGGCGCTCGACGCGGTTGAACGGGCTCCGCAGCGCGCGCTCTTCGATGTCGGTGCCGCCGCCGGCCAGGTCGATCGGCCGCTCCCGCAGGAGCTCGTCCCGCAGGGGGGCGCGCATCAGCCGCTGCAGCGCGAACGGGTTCAGGTCGTATCCGGTGCTGATGTAGATGAGGACCTTGCGCCGGTCCTGGATCGCCGTCAGCCCTTCCAGCACGTCGTTCACCGCGAGGAACGCCCGGTGCGCGCGCCACCGCAGCTCGCCGGGCCCGTCCGGTCCCTCCTGCGTGTTCTGTATCAGGTCGCGCGGCGTCATGCCGGTGCCGACGATGCCGTCCACGGCCGACTTCACGTGCTCCAGGTCGTACGTCAGATCGACGGCCCTCGAACCCGGACCGTTGGAGATGAGCCCCACCAGGTCGCCCTCGTGGACCAGGATGTCGGCCACCTCCTTGACGAAGTGCCGGACCCGGGGGGTGGTCTCCGGCTCCAGGTGCATCGCATCGACGAAGAAGACGATGATCCGTCCCGGCATCTGGCTCTGCGCGCGGCTCTGCGGCAGGATGATGCCCTCCTGCACCGGCGGCGGCGCGGGGACGAGCTGGTTGAAGACGCGGCCGCCGTTCACCAATATCAGCGACGCCACCTGCTGGGGCACGCCGTCCTCCTGGATCCGGAAGTCGGCCGCCGTCAGATCGGGGACGAAGGCGCCTTCGGCGTCGCGGACGATGACGTCCGTGCGGATCAGCGTTACGCCGGACCGGAAAATGCCGCCCTGCGGAGACGCCGGGGCCTGCGCGCCCTGCGCCGATGCGGTAGACGCGATTCCCGCCGCCAGGGCGAAACCGCAGAAGCCCGCGCCGGCACGCCTGAACACCGCCGAAGCCGTCGGAAGATGACGCATGGGATACCCACCTCCTTGCCAGAACTGCGACCATGCTACCCCATCTTCGCCCGGTGCCGGAAGCCGAGCAAGCCGAGCCCACCGCCGGTGCGGGAGGGCCGTCGGGGCGGGGAGCGTTTGCCGAGGACGGCGCATCGCGTCGAGCCCGTGCGGGGACCGCACCGGCGCGTACCGGTGCGTGCGGCGTCGCGTAATCGCGGATAATGTCGAAGGGTGCCCGGCAACAACCCGTAGAGTGTGGGACGCACTCGGGCTTCCGAGGCCGCCGCGGCCGGGGTATCGCCGCGGGGCCGGCGCATCGTGTCGGCGCGGCTTGGCTGCGGGCGGCGTCCCCGAGGTTCGATTCGGATGGATCCAGAGAGGTTGGGACGATGGAAGGTCTTGGCGATGCGGTGAACGCGGTCGAGAACGGACGACGCCCCCAACGCCGCGAACGGCGCTTCGGAGGAGCGGGTGCCCGCATGGGCGGAGCAGGTCGGCGCGGTCGACAGGAGCCTGGTCGGCGTCGAGATCGGGCCGGATTGGCTGACTGCGTTCGGCGCGGCCACCCCGGCCGTTGTCGGCCCGATTCCGCGCCGGTCGTTCGTCTTCGACCGATGAACCCGGGAATCCTCGGAGTCCTGTCGGTCGGCCTCGCGGCGGCCGCGCTGCTGACCCTGACCGTCCGCGACGCGCGGGGCGCCGGCCTCGGCGCGGTCGCCGCGCAGGAGTTCTTGGCGGAAGCCGTGGCGGAGGCGCTCCGCGGCGACCTCGACCTCGAGGACGTCACGGTGACCGTCTCCGGCACGGAAGCGACGCTCGCCGGCCGCGTCCCGACGCTGTGGGACAAGACCGAGGCGATCAACCGGACCCTGGCGTTCCCCCGGGTGAACACCGTCGCGAGCGAGCTGACCGTGCCGGAAGTCGAGGACGACGGCGACATAGCCCGCGACGTGGGCCGGGCCATCCGGACGTACCGCTACATCACCATCTGGGATTTCGTCGGGGGCGGCGTCGAGGACGGTGTCGTCACCCTGAACGGGAGCGTGACGCCGGACCGCGACAAGCCGGGCGAGCTGTTCGAGCGCGTGGCGAGGATCCGCGGGGTGCAGGACATCCGCATGCAGATCGCGCGACAGTCGGGATCGAGCCGCGACGAACGGCTCCGCACGACCATCGCCGCCCGCGCGGTGCGGCACCCGACGCTGTCGCACTACACGCTGACGGGCGACATCGTCCCGCCGTTCCGCATCCTGGTGGACGAGGCGGTCGTCACGCTCGCCGGAACGGTGCGAAGCCGGGCCGAGAGCCGCGTGCTGGAGACCATCGCCCGCCAGGCCTTCGAGACCGAGGAGGTCAGGAACTTCCTGCAGATCCCCCGTTAGCTCGCGGGCGGGGGCCTCGCCGTTCTCCGCACGACGCGGGCTTCACCGCCGACGGGGCGGGGGGATGCGCCGGGAACGCGCCCGGGGATCGGCCCCCCGTTACGGTGCGAGCTGGGCGATCAGGCCGTTCGCCTGGTCCGCGAATCGGCCGGCCGGCTCGCGCTCCAGGTAGGTCCGCCAGAAGGCGACCGCTTCGGCGATCTGTCCCGCGTTCAGGCTCGCCATCCCGAGCCAGTAGTTCGCCTCGCCGTGGTCCGGGTCGAGCTCGAGGGTCTGCCGGAACAAGCCGCGCGCGTCGTCGAGCCGTCCGGCGTTCCACGCGATCAGGCCCTGATCGAACACCGCGCCGGCGTCGCCGCCCGCCCCCGCGGCGCCGCCCGACAGCCGGGTGGCTTCCGCGCTCGCTTCGCCCGCCTCGTCGAAGCGGCGCTGGGCGTTGTAGACGTCGGCCAGCGCGTCGAACGCGGCGGCGTCGTCCGGGGCGATCTCGGTCGCCCGCCGCAGGGCCCGCTCCGCCTCGCCGTAGTTCTGCCGCCGGAACTCCACGATGCCCAGGTTCCGCAGGCACTCGCCGCAATCCGGCGTCGCCTCGACGGCCGCGGTCAGAAGCTGCGCCGCCTCGTCGAAGTCGCCCTCGCGCGCCGCGGTCAGGCCGTCGTTGAAAGCTCCGCGGGTCGTCTCCGCCGCCTCCAGCTCCGCTATCTCGGCTTCGGAGAGCCCTGTGCGGTCGACCTGCCCGGGAGCGAGGAGCTGCACGTCGAGCTCGAACTCCTGCCCGGCGGACACCCTGACGTCGTACCTCGCCTGGCCGATGCCCGGCGCCGATATCGTCACGAGGTAGGGGCCGCTCGCGAGGCCGACCTGGATGTACTCGCCTTCGTCGTTCGACGACGTCTGGAAGCTGCGCGTGAGGCCCCCCTGGAACTCCATGAGAATGGTGGCGTCCGTCACGACGTTGCCCTCGTGGTCGGTCACCACGCCGAAGATGCGGGCGCTGTTCTGGGCGAACGCGGGCTGGACGAGGATTGCGGCGAAGGCGGCGGCGAGCAGCATCGAGCGAATGGGTCTCGAAACGGCCATGGCATTTCCTCCGGGGGAAGCGCGTCTCTGAATCAGGGCCACGATATCCCACCCTACGGACCGCACGCAATAGGGGGCCGGCCGCGAACGGCGTGTGACGGGTCCTCGCGACAGGTTGCCGTCGCGCTTCAACCACGCGATTTGTCCGCCATGTCGATTCGGCGATCCGTTTTTTTGGATGACCCGTGGCGCGGGTTGCCAACCGCGCCGCGGGCCGCGTAAACTGAAAGGGGTGGACACGCCAGCGGGCGGTCATCCGCGCTCGGGACCGGCCCAGTCTCTCCGGCCTCCGCGCTCGGGACCGGTTCGCGGCGCGGTTCCGGCCCATTCGTGCGGAGAGGTACCGAAGTGGTCGTAACGGGGGCGCCTCGAAAGCGTCTTGTCGGGAAACCGGCACGTGGGTTCGAATCCCACCCTCTCCGCCACTCATTCGCCGCCGGGCATCGGGGCGCGGCGGCCGGATCTCGTTTTCGACAACACACGTGCGGATCAGGCCAGGGAGGACCAGCATGCACATTTCGGTGAAGGGGCGGGGTTTTCGGTTGTCCGGCGTCGTCGCGGTGGCCGCGGCGGCGGCCGTCGTGGCGGGCGAGGCGGCGGCGCAGAACCGGCCGCTCAGCACCCGCGGGCACACGGCGACGCAGGTCGGGGGCAGCTACAACGCCGAGGGCCGTTACGAGGGAGGCCGCTGGATCGACATCCACTACGGCCGGCCCATCCTGCGCGGCAGGCAGGGCATCTTCGGCGACGGCGGGGAGTACGGCCAGCGCATCTACGCCGGGGCCCCGCTCTGGCGGGTGGGCGCGGACCAGACGACCACCTTCACCACCGAGGCGGATCTCATCATCGGCGGGCAGCGGCTGAGCGCCGGGGAATACACCATGTTCGCCGACCTGGCGGATCCGTCGGCGTGGACGCTGATCTTCACCACGTGGGGCGTCAAGCAGACGTTCGGGGATGACGACCCGGACACGCTGTGGGGCGCCTACGGCTACGACGACAGCAGGGACGTCATGCGCACGGCCATGTCGGTGGAGACCGCCGGCCGGTCCCTCGATCAGTTGCAGATCGGGTTCGTCGACATGACCCAGCAGGGCGGCACGATGTACGTGCGCTGGGACGACCAGTTGGCGACCGTTTCGGTCGAGCTGGCCGACTAGGAGTCTGCGCCGTAGAACGGTGCAGACTCCTAGCAGGGTTGGTTGGGCGGCGAGCGGAGCCGTAGGCGACGCTCTCCGGGCTAGCGCGGCGCCCCCGGCGGGCATCCGGCCGGCGCCGGCGCGCGCGGACGCGCCTTCGGCGCCGGCCCTCCTTCGCCGCCGATCTTCCGGACGCAGGCTGCGCCGCTTCGCCCGTCGCGGGGGCGCGGCGCAGCCTCCGCGACCGCGGGGGCTGCCCGGCCGGCCCGTCATCGGCAGATCGGGAATCTGCATCGGCGGCGGCCCCGACCACCGCCTCAGCCCGTCGGCCGCGCCCGACGCCCCATGGGCGCGCGCTCCTCTCCACCAGCCGGAACGGGAAGCGGGAACGCCGCCGCATGGCCTACAATGTCCCGCGGAGGCGATACCATGATTACGCTCACGAAAAGGCCCGCTCTCGCCGTCCTGGTCGGCACCTTCCTCGCCGTCGGCGCCGCCTGCGCCGCGCAGCCGCCCGACGAGCCGTCGCCGGCGGCGGTCAGGAGCACGCCCGGTCCCGGCGGCGTCGCGACCATACCGTTCACCAGCGTCCGCGTCTGGTTCAACGAAGAGACCGATCTGGAACGGAGTTCGCTCGCCCTCGCGGGCCCCGACGGCGGCCTCTCGCTCGTCGGCGTGCATTCCATGGGCGAGGGCGACCTGATGGCGGCCGTGAGCGGCGCGGTGGTCCCGGGCGACCATACCCTCACGTGGACCGCGGTCAGCGCCGACGGCGCGACCGCGACCGGCGATGTCCGGTTCACGGTGGTGGAGGCCGAGGCCGACCCCGCGCCCGAGCCGCCCGACGGCGACGGCCGCTAGGCGCGGAGAGGGCGAATGGGCATCAGCCGCCCGCCGGTCGTGATTCGCACCGCCGCGGCCCGCGGCGCAGCCGCCGACCTCCGCGTGGAGGTGCCGGCCTACGAGCGCCGCCGGCTCGAGGACGTCGGGTTCATGACCGCGATGACCCTGACCCTGCTCGGCAACTACCAGCAGACGGGGCATTTCGGCGGGCCGCTGGCGTACACGCCGTACAACGTCGCCCTGCACCTGGCGGGGCCCGAGAACGGCGGCCTGCGCTACGACTACCGCCGCCCCAAGCACCCGTTCGGCGACAAGTTCCTGCTCGCCGGCGGCCACAACATCCCGACCCTGTACGCCCTCTGGATCATCATGGGCGAGGCGATGGCCCGCCGCCACGCCGCGACCGGCGACGACCGCTTCCGGGTCGACCCCGACGTCGCCATGCTGTCCATCGACTGCCTGGGCTTCCGCCGGGGGGCGGGGGCGCTCGCGACGCTGCTCGCCGACGCCGGCGTCGACGGCGACCCGCTGTTCGCCCAGGCCGGGCTGCGCGGCATCCGGTCGCTGGCCGGGCACTCCGAGACCACCGACCTCACCAACGACGTCAACGGCGGCCCGTCGGGCATCGGCATCGCCACCGCCGCGGGCAAGGCCGCGTTCTGGGACTTCATGGGGGCGGGACCGTCCCCGAAGGTCGTGGCCCTCGAGGGCGAGTTCGCGATGACCTCGGGGCATTCGCAGGAGTTGAAGACCCAGGCCGTCGCCCAGCAGGTCGGCAAGCGGCTGCGCATCCTGCTGTCGTACAACAACGCGGGCATCGACGACGCGCTCGTGGGCGGCGTGGTGGCCGAGTCGATGGACGGCTACGAGGTCGCCGACCAGTGGTCCGCCTACGGGTGGAACGTGCTGTCGGTCGACGACGGCAACGACTACGACCACGTGCTGGCGGCGCTGCGGACGATGGAGGGCTGGGACCCCGGCGACCGGCGGCCGATGATCGTCGTCGGCCGCACCACCAAGGGGTGGTGGCCGGCGGCGCGCGACGGCGCCGTCCCCGGCTTCGGCCCCCAGGTGGTGGGGTACCCCAGCCACCCCTACTCGATGAAGATGAACTCGCCGTACTTCGTGGCCCTCGCCGAGACCTTCGAGCGGCGCTACGGGGTCGAGTTCCAGGGCATCCGCGACGGCGCCGCGGCCGGCGAGGCCGAGCGGCTGCGGCAGTTCAAGACCAACGTCGACGTGGTGATGTCGGTGCTCGAGCGGGACGGCCTCGGCGACTGGCTGACCGACCGCCTGGTCGACATCGGCGACCGCGTGCGCGACGACGTCAAGCTGCGGTTCGACGTGACGCGCGACCCCTTCCGCGACGAGCGCCTGCGCGTGGACCGCCTGCCGGTCGAGCCGCAGAAGGTGGGCGCGCGCCTGAACGGCGAGGCGAAGGAGATCGGCATCGAGCTGTTCAAGCCGGCGGGCGCGATGGCGGGGACGCGGCGGGCCATCTCCGAGGTCATCAAGTGGATGAACCACGTGACCGGCAACCGCTTCCTCACCCTGTCGGCCGACCTTTCCAGCTCGATCAACGTCGAGAAGGGGTCGCTGACCGGCCACTACGACCCGCGGTCGAACCAGGCCGGGACGCGGCTGAAGGCGGCCATCCAGGAGGCGGGCAACGCGTCGACCGCGGTGGGCCTCGTCGGCCAGAGCGCGTCCCTCGACCCCGCCGTGCACAGCGGGGTCTGGGCCCTGAGCGGCAGCTACGGCGCGTTCACGCCGCTCATGTACCTGCCGGCGCGCATCTGGAGCCAGCAGAACCAGGACAGCCCGTTCCGGGTCGGGGTGCTCCACATCCTCGCCGGCCACTCGGGGCCCGAGACGGCGGCCGACGCGCGCACCCACTTCGGCATCTTCGCGCCGCAGGTGTGGAAGCTGTTCCCCCGCGGCCAGGTCATCACCCTGAGCTTCTGGGACTACAACGACGTGGCCCCGGGCTACTTCGCGGCGGCGGAGATTGCGGCGCGGGAGCCGCAGGTCGGCGTGATCGTGCTCGAGGTGGCGCGGCCGGACCTGCCGGTGGCCGACCGGTCGACCTTCGCCGACCCTGACCTGCGGGCCGCCGCCAAGGGGTTCTACGTGCTGCGCGACTTCGACCCCGGCCGGCCGCGGCACGGCTACGTGGTCGCCCAGGGGGCCAGCTCGACCTTCAATCTGGTGAAGGCGCTGCCCGAGCTCGAATCCCGGGGCGTCAACGTGAAGGTCGTCGCGGCCATCAGCGAGGAGCTGTTCGACCGCCAGCCCGCCGCCTACCGCGATGCGGTGCTGCCGCCCGGGGCGCGCTACGACCTGATGGTGGTGTCGACGGGCACCCGGCGCGTGTGGCCGCTCCGCGACGCGGGGCCGCTGACGGGGGAGTACTCGCTCGTCTCCGACTGGCACGACCGCTGGCTGACCGGCGGCCTGGAGCCCGACGTGATCGCCGAGGCGCATCTCGACGAGGCCTCCGTCATCGCGGGGGTCGTGCGGTTCGCCGAAGAGCGCGACGCGCGCCTCGCCGGCAGCGCGACGCGCTGGCCGCCCTGTGAAGGCGCCCGGCGGCGCGTCCCGCCGCCGGGCGGGTCCCCGGCTCACTCGCGCCGGTAGACCAGCGTGGTGTCGATGTCGCCGCGCGGGGTCGAGCGGGTGGTCTCGACCGTCATCGTCCCCCCGTCGGCGCTCAGCGTGCGCCGCTCGCTGAACTCCAACGTGAAGGCGCCGCGCGGCGTGCTCACCGACTGCGCGCCCTCGGTGACCAGGGCGGCCCCGTCCCAGCGCGACCGGCTCGTCTGCTCGCCCCGCTGTCCCGAACTCGTGCTCTCTTCGCCGTCGAGGCGGTAGGTCACGGCGCGGCTGCCGCGGTCGGACTGCTGCTCGATGATCAGCATCGCCGGGGTCTGGACGATGACCAGGGTCCGGGCGCCGCCGAGCCCGAATCCGCCCTGCCCGCCGCCGCCGGGCCCCCGCCCGCCGCCGCCGGGTCCCCGGCCCCGGCCGAATCCCCGGCCCCCGCCGCCGAATCCCCGGCCCCCGCCGAAGTCGGGGAGCTCGCTGGCGCCAGCGTCGAGCCGCCAGGTACCCGAGAAATCGGTGCCCTGGGCGGCGGCGGGCGCCGCGAGGGCCGCCGCCGCGAGGAGGGCGAGGGAAACGAACGCCGTGCGCAGTCTCATCATCTGTGGTCTCCTTGAACAGGGGGATCGTCTCGTCGGGCGCGCCGGCCGTCGGCCCCCGGCTACCCGCATCCGGCATCACCCCGACCGCCTGCGGCCGTTGGCGGGCGGCCGCCCCGCATCCGGCATCATCCGACCGCCTGGGGAACGGTGCACCCGATGGCCGGGCGTTTCCGCCGCCCGCGCCGTCAGAGGCCGAAGTGTGCAATGGCGTGGACCCCGGGATCTGCGGCTTTATTCCCGCCGGCGCGCGTCGGCCCCGGCGGGTCGCTCACCCGTCTTCACCTCCTCCCCCGCCGGCGGCCGGCGGACTCGTCGATCGGCGCCGCGGGCCCGCCCCCCGCCGCGCCTTCCGCCCCGCAGCGCCCCGCCGCCGCACGGAGCGCGGGGTGCCCCGTCTTTCGCCTTGACACCGCCGCATGCTCCCCCCCATAATCGTGACGGGTACGCGGTCAAGCCCAATCCCTCCAGGCATCGGCTTTTCCCAGGGCCGATATGAGCAGTACTTAGGCGTTGTCCGCCCTTTGCGGCGGATCAGTGCTTCATGGGGCAGTCCGAAGAGAGCGTCTTGCGGCGGCCGCCTGAAACGGGCGGGTCGCTGTTCCTGTCGGTGGAATCCGTCGGCGCCGCCGGCGTCGGCGCGGCTGGGCGTCGCTGATCTGCGGCGGCGTCCGGATCCACGGCAGGTCAGGCCGCGGAACGGGTCGGACCCCCCGCTGGGGCTTCGGGGAATGGTCATGGGAAACATCGAGGAGGGAGACATGTCGAGCCGGACCGGAATGCTGGCAGATCTGACCGCGTCGCCGTGGGCGTGGCGCGGAATCGCGCTGGCGGGGGCGCTGGCGGTGGCGCAACCCGCGGTGACGTTCGGAGCCGGGGTGGATACCTACAAGTGGCTCGGCGAGCTGGTCGCGCTCGACGAGAACGCGCGCGCGGTGACGGTGACCTCGCGGGTCATGGCCCCGGGCGGCCTGGACGTGGCGGGGCTGGCGCCGGGCGACCCCATCCTGATCAAGTGGTCGGGGTCTGACCACGGCGCCCAGGGCGTCGCCGCCGTCGCGCCCGACGACGGCTCGGGCCTGTCGCCGAAAGACCGCTTCCGGCTGCGGGCGCGGTTCGTGGCCGCCGACGCGGAGCGGCAGTCGCTGACGTTCAAGGTGAGCGGCCCGTCGAGCGAGCTGGCGCCGCTGCGGGCGACCGTGCAGGGCACCTGGGCGACCGTCACCTCGCCGCACCGGCCCGCGCACGGGCCCGCCGCGGTGACCGCGGTGGCCGCCCACGGGGCCGGGAACGGCCGCGGCCCCGCCGCCGGCGACACCTACAGTTGGAACGGCGAGCTCGTCTCGCTCGACGACGCGGGCCGGAAGCTGACGATCCGGTCGCGCCTCGTGTCGCCGACCGCGGCGGCCAAGGGGCTGGCGCCGGGCGACGCGATCCGCATCACGTGGTCGGGCTACCGCGACCGCGCGGCCGGCGTCCGGGCCGTGCGCCCCGCCGACGACTCGGGGCTGTGGGGCAGCGAGCGGTTCCTGATGGACGCCGAGCTCGTCGCCGTCGACCCGCGGTACGTGACCTTCTCGGTCACGCCCCCGGCCGACGACATCGACGCCCTGCGGGCCCTGAGGCCCGGCGCGTGGGCCACCGGCACGTCGCCGCACCAGCCGTCGGCCAAGGCCGGGGCGGTCGCGGCGGTCGCCGCCTACGCGGCGTCGCCGGCCGAGGTTCCGAAGACCGCGGACGCCGCCTACCGCTGGAACGGCGAGCTGGTGTCGCTCGACGGCGCCGGCGAGACCCTGACCGTCAAGTCGCGCCTCGTGTCCGACCGGGCCGCGGCGTCGACGGCGGACCTCGAGGCGGGCGACGCCATCGTGATCACGTGGTCGGGCTTCGAGGACCGGACCGACGGCATCCGCGCCGTCGAGCGCGACTCGGGGCTCTGGGGCGGCGGCGGCTTCCTGCTGCAGGCGACCTTCGTCGAGACCGACGCGGCGCGGCGCTACCTGACCTTCTCGGTCGCGCCCCCGGCGGACCGCATCGCCGAGCTGCGCGCCATGACCCGCGGAAGCTGGGCGACCCTCTCGTCGCACCACCGTCCCGCCGCCGGCGAGGCCCAGGTGCTGACCGTCGACGCCTACGCGCCGTCCATGGCCCCGCGGCTCGCGGGGACGACGCCGGGCGCCGGCGACAGCTTCCGGTGGCAGGGCGAGCTGGTGTCCCGCGGCGACGACGCCCTCACCGTCCGCTCGCGCCTCGTCTCGCCGTCGGGGACCGTCGCGGCGGACCTCGAGGCGGGCGACCCCATCGTCATCACCTGGTCCGGGTTCGGAGACCGGGCCGACGGCATCCGCGCCGTGAAGCGCGACGACGGCTCGGGGCTGTGGGGAAGCGACCGCTTCCTGCTGCGGGCGAAGTTCGCCGCGGCCGAGGGCCGCTACCTGACCTTCACGGTCGAGCCGCCCGCCGACAGCGCCCCGCTGCTGCGGGGGCTCACCCCCGGCGCGTGGGCCATCGGCACGTCGCCCCACCGCCCCGACCTCGCGGCCGAGGCGGTCACCCTGGTCGACGCCTACGACCCCGCCCGCCGCGCCCGCCGCTACGCGTGGAACGGCGAGCTGGTGTCGCTCGACAAGGCCGCCGCCGCCATCACCGTGTCGGCCCCGGTCGAGGAGCACGTCTTCCGCTACGTCGACCGCTTCAGCCAGGGCGACCAGGTCGTGCTGATCTGGACGCCGACCGACGACGGCGACCGCGCCATCCGCTACCTGGAGCTGCGCGAGCAGTCGGTGCTGGAGCACGGCTACGTGCTGCCGGTGCGGTTCGAGTCGTCCGACGAGGAGAGCCGCCGCATCGCGTTCAGCACCCCGATCCCCGCCCGCGCCCTGGGCGCCCTCTCGGGCGCCGAGCCGGGCGACTGGATCACCGCGACCTCGCTGTTCGACCAGTCGTACGAGCACGCCGCCATCATCGCCATGGCGGTCGAGAGCGACTACGCCGAGTAGGCGGGCCTGACTTCAGCGGCGGCTAGGCGTCGGCGGGTAAGTGAAACCCCGCGCAGCGAAACGCTCGCTGCGCGGGGTGCTTCGGCAGGCGATCCAGGACGTCGAGCGGGAGCGCGTGACGGCCGAGGCGGTTCGGGCCGTGTCCCGTTACATGGAGACCTGGAACACGCGGGACCCCGCCGTCTGGGCGCGGTCGCTCCACTTTCCCACGTGCGGCCGGGGGTGGGGCGGTTCCGCCTGACCCGCACGCCGGACGAGTACGCCCGCGGCGTGAGCTTCGAGCGGACCGTCGCCACGGGATGGCACCGCAGCCAGTGGGACTCGTTCGACGTGTTCCAGGCCGGTCCGGGCAAGGCCCACGTCGCCGGGCACTACTCGCGGTTCAGCGTCGATGGCGAGCAGATTCGCAGCACGCTGGTCACCTACGTGGTGACCCGGCAGGGCGAACGCTGGGGCGTCCAGGCGCGGTTCGCGGCCGGGGCCGCCGACGTGCCGGCCGAGCGACGGGCGGAGCTGGGCGCGGCCGCCGTCGCCGCCGTCGAGCGGTATGTCGCCACGTTCAACGACCCCGTCGACGCCGCGGGGTGGGCGGCCACCCTGAACCATCCGCACGTGCGCGTGGCCGATGGCGCCGTGGATCTGTGGGACTCGGCCGAGGCGTATCTGCAAGGGCCTCAAATCGGGCGGCAGCGCACGTGGAGCCGGACGCGGCTCGACTGGGCGCGGCCGGTCCAGATTGGCGCCGCCGGCGTCAACGTGGCCGTCCGGCTCAGCCGCTTGAACCGGCTGGGCGTGACCCTGTCGAGCCACGAGGCGGTCTACCTGGTCACGGACCGCGACGGACACGTCGGCGTTCAGGCCCGTTCCAGCTTCGCGCCGTGAACGGGAGTGCGCCCCCGGCGGCCGGGTCGGCGCCGCTCACACCGCGAACGTGAGCAGGTAGACGCGAACGTGAGCAGGTAGATCGGCGCCGCTCACAGCGCGAACGTGAGCAGGTAGAACAGCCCCGTCCCCCCGAGGAGGACGATGCCCAACCACGACAGGGCCAGCATCGCCCGGCCCGGCCGGTGCTCGGCCGGCATCTCGCGCGAGCCGACCGCACGCAGGTTCAGGTAGCCGAGGACCGGGCTGGTCAGAAACGTGAGGGTGGTGGCGAAGTCGATCATCGTCGTGAGGTTGCCGATGAACAGGGCCAGCACGACCAGGGTGAGGAGCATCACGCCGGCGAGGCTCCACCAGTAGACGGGGCCGCACGGGGTCGGGGGCGCGGCGGGCCGCCCGGCGCGCAGGACCAGGACGGTGCGCTCGATCGAGCGCGGCCCCCCGTCGAGGACCGTCAGCGCCGTCGACAGCATCGTGGTCACCACCGCGGCCAGCACCACCGGCCGCGTCCACGCACCGAGGGTGGCGCTGTAGAGGTCGACGAGCTGGGTGGAGAACCGCGGCCCCTCCGGCGCGAACGCCTCGCCGGACCCGAACATCACCCCGGCGCCCAGGGTCAGGAAGGCGAACGCGAGCACCCCGGTGCCGACGTAGCCGAACAGGAAGTCGTTGCGCGCCGTCTCCACCGAGGCCGCCCGGCCGGCGGCGTCGTTCTTGGCCAGCGTCCACAGCGAGCTCCAGACGGCGCTGTCGACCCCCGAGGGCATCCACCCCGCCAGGGCCAGCAGGAACACGAACGGCAACGCCGAGCCGACGAGGCCGCCCGGCCACAGCGTCAGCGTCGACACGTCGGCGCGCGGCAGGCTGACCGCCGCCGCCACGAGCGTCGACAGCGCCAGCAGCAGGATGATGACCTTGATCGAGAGGTCCAGGCCCCGGAACCGGCCCCACCACAGCAGCGCCGCGACCGGCGCCATCACCATCGCCGCGAGCACCGGCAGCGACCAGTCGAGGCCGAGGCTGAAGCCCAGGAGATAGGCCGTGAACATCACCACCGCCGGCGGCACGGTCGCCGTCGTCGACACCGTGATGACCAGGTACAGCCACAGCGCCCAGCGGCCGACCCGCGAGTAGCCCTCGACGAGGCTCTCGCCGGTCGCGGCGGCGTAGCGCGGCCCGTACTCGAAGAACGGGTACTTCAGGACCAGCGCGATCAGGATGACGCCGGCCAGACCGAACCCCGCCGACGCCCCCGCGCGGGTCGACTGCACGAGGTGGGAGACGCCGATGGCGGTGGCCGCCCACAGCAGCCCGGGGCCGAAGGAGGCCGGGAGGCGCAGGCGGAATGCCGCGCTGCCCCCGGCTTCCGGGGGTCGGAGGAGATGCCGCCAGGGGCCTGGGTCATCTTCGAACTCCAGCCGTTCGCGCCGGTCGATACCCGGTCGGGGCGGCGTTCCGGGCCGACTCGAATCCGTCCGGGCGGCCGTCCCGTGCCGGTAGGGCTAGCGCCACAGTTTAGCGCAGCCCCGCGCGTGCGACGGGTGGACTCGCGGGGTCGCCGGCCGCCGTTCGGCGCGCGAGCCGCATGCCCCGCGCTGGGCGGCGTGGACGGCCGACTCAGCCGATGCTGACAGTCGCGGCCTCCCACGGCGCCGGGGGGGCACGTCAGGCGCCGTCCCGCCGGGTAGCGCGGGCGCGGGGTGGACGGGAGCGGCGCATCTGGTCCATCATGGGTGCATTCCGGGAGAGACGCGCAGGAGGAGGGTCAGATGAATCATCGCAATCAGGCGGCGGCGTTGGCAGTGGCCGCGGGTGTGGCGCTGATGCCGGTGTTGGCGGCGGCCCAGCCGGCGGACGAGACCGGCCCGCGGACGCCGTGGGGGCATCCCGACATCCAGGGCATCTGGGACTACCGCACGCTGACCCCGCTCGAGCGGCCCGAGGAGCTGGGCGACAAGGCGTTCCTGACCGAGGAAGAGGCGGCGAGCCTGGAGCGGGAGACCCTGGCCCGCAACGAGCTCCTGCTGAACCGGCCTCCCCAGACGACGTCGGCCAGCGACCAGGTCGACCGGCGCGAGGACGGCACGCCCGGGTTCTACAACAACTTCTGGCTCGACCGGGGCACCACCGCCATCGCGACGCGGCGCACGTCGCTCGTCGTCGATCCCCCCAACGGTCGGCTGCCGGCCCTGACGGAGCCGGCGCGTGAGCGCGCCGAGTCGGCCGAGGCCGAGCGCATCGCCGGCGTGCGCCGCGGCCGGCTGCCCGCGGCCAGCTACACCGACCTCGACGCGGGAGACCGCTGCATCCAGCACGCCAAGGCCGGGCCGCCCATCAGCACCGGCGGCTACAACAACAACATCCAGATCTTCCAGACCCCCGACCACGTCGTCATCCTGGCCGAGCAGAACCACGACGCGCGCATCGTCCCCCTCGACGGGCGCCCCCACGTCTCGCCGCGGGTGGCGCAGTGGATGGGCGACTCGCGCGGCTACTGGGACGGCGGGACGCTGGTCGTCGAGACCGTCCACTTCAACGGCAAGCACGACCAGATCGGGCGCCCGCTCCTGAGCTCGGGCGAGAACCTGTCGCTCGTCGAGCGGTTCACGCTGATGGACCCCGAGAACCTGATGTACGAGTACACGGTCACCGATCCCACCATCTGGACGAGCGCCTGGACCGCCCAGCACCCGAT
>CAXXTG010000133.1:0-69117 GCA_963666855.2 Vicinamibacterales bacterium | reverse complement strand
CCTGGGAGGAGTTCCTGGCGTTCCTGGAGTCGGTCGGCACGGATTGCGGTTTCCGGCCGTCGATCAAGAAGGTGGCGGCGGACGCTATCGAGACCGACGGCCGGGAGGCGTTCTCGAATCTCGTTCGGGGTTCGGGGCGCATCGAGCCGCCGTTCGTCACCATGTTGAGGACGACGCTACGCCTGCTATACGAGGGGAAGTGGATCGAAGTCGACTGGAACGGAACAGACGACCAGAACCATGCCTGATTACAAAAGAGACGCACCGGAGGCGGACTGGGTCCGAACACCAGAATGGGCCTTGGTTCGTGCGAAGTTGGACGATCTGCGCCGGGCCGGAGATGACATTGCGGAGTTCCGGGTTCGGACCAGCACCCGGGAGGGAGATGAGGCATCCGCCGCAGAGCATCCGCAGACCCGGGCGCTGTTCCGAGAAAGGGCGGAGAGCCCGGGCGGGGCGACGGGACCACCGGCGGCGGACACGGTGGGCATCGGCAGCGGGCCGCCGTCGATCGCCGTCCCCGGGCAACCGGAAAGTCCCACCCCGAACGAGGCGGCGCCGACGACGGTCGGCTACGTCGACGCGGTCGTCCTGCCGGAAGCGACGCACGGGTGGCCGCCGGAATCCGCGGGGCATCCGCCCGTGTCCGTGGACGCGGGCGGTCGGCGTCAGGCCCCCGTGGGGTATTCGCGCGCTTCGGCGACTCGCCCGCCGGCCCTCGAGGCGAAGCCCCCGCCGCATCCCTGGCACGCCCGGGCCGAGCAGGGGCGACCTGCGAGACGAGTGGTGTACGCGGTGGCCGGATTGGTGCTGTTGGTGGTGGTCGGGCTTGCCGCGGCCGGAATCGGCTTTCTGTACTGGATCACGGCTGGGGGAGACGGCGAGCAGGCGGCGGATGATCCGTCGTCCGCAGTCGAGGAACGTGAGATCGGGGAAGCCGTGGCGGGAGGCGCCGCCGCCGGACGGGAGGCGACGATCGCGGAAGCGCCGTCGGGGCCGAACGACGTGCGTGAAGCCCTCCCTCCGGCCGGGCAGGCGGCGGAGGACGCCTTGGGCCTCGACCGGGCCGTGCGCCGGCAGGTTCAGGAAGCGTTGAGGGAGGAGGGTCATGATCCGGGCCCGGCCGACGGCATGTTCGGGACCGGTACGCGGGAGGCGATTCGACGGTGGCAGATGGCGCGCGGGGTCGATGCGACGGGATTCCTGAGCGCGGCCGACGTGAACGCGCTGACCGCGGGCCGCGGCAATCCACGCGAACCGTCGTCGACCGCCGGGCCGGGAAGCGACGGCAGCCTTTCCGTTCACGCGGAACCGGGGAGCCGCATCGAGCTGGATGGACGGCCCGTCGGCAGCACCGACGACGTCGGTGTGCTGGCGCTCTCCGACCTGCAGCCGGGACGCCACACGGTTGTGGCGCGAATGGAGGGTCGCGCACCCGCGACACGGGTGGTGGAGGTGTCGGCCGGGCGGTCCGAGGTCGTGGAATTGGTCCTGGAAGCCCTCCCGGGCGCGCTGACCGTGACTGCCAACGTCTCTGAAGCCATGGTGCGGATAGAGGGACTGGGCGACCATGCGTTGCCGGTGACCCGGCTCGCCGTGCCCGCCGGCGCCCGCCGGGTCGTGGCAGCCAAGCCCGGATTCCTGCCCGTGGAAACGACCGTCGAGGTTCGGCCGGATGAACTGACGACGCTGAATCTCGTTCTGGAGCCGGTTCCCGTCGAGCAACTGCTGCAGCGCGTGCGGAATCGGTTCGACCTGGGAGACTATCGCGCCGCCATCGACGAGGCGCGGTCGGTGTTGGAAGCGCGGGCGGATGCGGGCGAGGCCCACCTGCTGCTCGGACGGGCGCTGTACGAACTCGGCGCCTTTCGCGAGAGCGTGAACTTCCTGTACCGGGCGATCGTGTTGGGCGAGGAGGTGGAACTGCCGACGAATCATCGCCACGGCGGCGCCGGCTTCAACCCGGGTTTCTGTCGCGGGGTCCTCACCTTGAGCAGGGACGCGGTGTCGTTCCGTTCGTTCGACGACCCGGACCACGCCTTCTCCGTCGCACCGGGCGGGCTGACGAACCTGCGCGTGACAGAGACGACCGCCGGCGGCAGCGTGCTGCGACTGAACGCCAGCGTTCGCGGCGGCGGCCGGAACCGTCGCAACTTCGACTTTCTGCACAGGAACACCCGTCGGGAGCGGGCCGCTCCCGACGCCCCGGCCCTCAATGTATTGACCTGTCGGGGCTGCGACGCGTCGATGGACGTCCAGGCGCAACTGATGGACCTGCTTTCGCGGCAGGCGACTCGCTGACTACCCGCGGTATGGCGGCCACCCCGGTGTTGTGACTTCCGACATTTTGGGGAAAGGGAAGAAACATGATTTCATGTCCATCATGCGGTGTCCAGAACTCCCAGCTGAGCCGGTGGTGTGAACGGTGCGGCGTACACCTTGTGGATCCGAGAATTGGCCGTTTGGCACCGCCGATCCGCCGGCTCTTGGCGAATGTGGTCGATTTTGGTGTGCCCGTCGGCGCGTTCGTTCTCTTCATGTTGTTCGGGTTAGGGATGGGCGCGGCGGGCGGAGGCTCCGAACCGGGAGCGTTGCTGAGTTTCGTGGTGGTCATCTTCATGATCTTGTTTGGCACGGGTGCCTGCGCGTATGCGGTCTGGGCCCTCGTCCTTTTTGGGTCCCAAGGCATGACGCCGGGCAAGAGGTTGCTGGGTATACGGGTCATTCAGGACGACGGCCGTATTCCGCCGTTCTTCATGATGCTGGTGCGCGAATGGATGGCCAAATGGGTGTCCGGTCTCTGCTTCGGGATGGGATTCTTCTGGGTTCTGTTCGACCGCGACAAGCAGGGTTGGCACGACAAGCTGATGAGCACGTACGTCGTCGATGCGAGTGAAGCGAACGAAGGCTCGACGAACGCGCCCGGATCCCGTTTGCTGCGAGGGCAGGCGGGCGCACTGGCCGGGAACGCGCCGACTTTTGGCGGCGGTTCTGGGCCGGCGGGGTCGACGGCGTCGAGCGCGGCGACCACGGAGCGCGAGTGAAGAGAGCGGCGGGCATGCGGAATCCGTGGTCGCGCGGAGCCGTTTGGAGTTAGGCCCACGACTGGTTGTTGTGACGCTGTCGGTCGGGCACTGGCCGCCGCCGACAACGCGCGAACGTCGGCGAGCGAGGCGCGGAGAGTCTGATCCGTCGGCCACTCTGTGTATCGGAGGACGATGGCCATGGTCGAGTTGTTGAGTTCTCTCATTTTCCTGACCCTCATTCTGCTGGGCGTGGTCGGCCTTGGGCTGTGGTTCTCCTACAACACGCTGCAGACGTACTCACAGGCCGTCCGGAAGAACCATGCCAGCATCGCGGCGGCGACCAAGACCAAGACGGACCTCGTCCGGCAACTGTTTGAGATAGCCAAGGAGTACGGTGCCCACGAACAACTGGTCCACAGCGTCGTCGCGAGAGTCGATGGCCAGCAGGGGGGCGTACCGGCCATACCGATCGGGAACGTTGCAGGCGTCGTGTCGCAGATGATTCGGGCCTATCCGGACCTGAAGGCCAACGACAACTACAAGATGCTCATGCAGCAGCTCGAGGACGTCGAGGCAAATATCCTGCACCGTCGGGACCTGTTCAACGAATCGGCGAATCAGTACAACACCCGGCGGAGTCAGTTGCCCCACGTGTTGATTGCGGGGCCCATGGGTTTCGAGGAAGCGCCCTACTTCTCCGACGCTCACGAGGATGTTCTTGAGCTCTTCAAGTCCGACAGCGGTGAGATCCTCAGGGCGACGCTGGCGGACTTCACCCGGACGGTCGGGGAAACGTCGAAGCGCCTTGGCACCGACCTGGGCCAGCGCGGTCGCCAATTGGCGGAGTATGGGCGTGCGAGGTTCGACCGGCGTCTGCAGAGCGGAGACACGCTGGAGCATGCCGAGGGCGCGGACGGTCGGGATGAGCGCGACGACGGGCGGGGTCGGTAGACGGGGTTCTAGTCTAGTCGGTTCGTTCTAGGTCCCGGCGTTGAGGAGGCCGGAGACGGTGGACGAGTCGGCCAGAGCCGTTATTCGGCGACGGCGGCGGGGGGTGGCGCCAGGGGTGGCGCCGGGCCTAGCTGCCAGAGGCTGGTGGGGGTGAGGGCGCTGTTCGTCGAGGCGTGCTCGGGTGTCGGCCGGGGCGGGCTGCGCGACCGGGGCGTTGAGCGAGGTGGCGATCGAGTCCGCTCATGTGGGCGCTGGCGTGGGTGCGCGGCAACGCGGATCGCCCCGTGGGCGCGATCGTAGCTAGAGTTCTGACCGGGAGTGCGAGGTCATGTGCACCCGCCGGCGGGGAAGGGCGGTAGCGTGCGGTTGTCGATTTGGGCGGATCCTCCTTGGCCATGAGGGATAACGTGGTCGACATGGAGGTTCCGGCTCGGAAACACCCCAACACCCGACGGACACCTCGCCGGTGGATGCACATGTCAACGCGGCCTCGCCGGACTCGGAGGGTGGTTGGCTGATTGTCGGCTGGTGCTCCCCGTAATCCCCTGTAAGTTATTGAATCTATTGGTGGGCCGCGCTGGGATCGAACCAGCGACACCCTGATTAAAAGTCAGGTGCTCTACCCCTGAGCTAGCGGCCCGGGAAGCGAAGCCGGCGTCCACGAACGGGCCTCCGGGGGCCGGCGCTGGCCGGTGCCCCGGGAGGCCCGCCGCCCGGCCGGTCGGCCCGTCAGTGCACGAGGATGTCCACCGAGGCGACCATCGACCCCCATTCGAAGCGGAGTTCGCTGTTCGCGAGGTGCAGGGTGAGCTGCTCCGCCGGGGCGTCGAGCGTGCCCACGGTCATCGGCGTGCGCCCGAGGTCGTGGGACGGGTCGTAGGCGGTGCCCCACTGGCCGGTCTCGGCGTTGACGATGAGCTCGGTCGTGTCGCCGGTGGTGAGCGTCCAGAGCGTGTACTCCCCGGCCGGCACATGGGCGGCGCCCAGCATGAGGTCGCGGTCGGTCACGAGGGTCGTGGCCTCGTCGGCCCCGAGGCGCCAGACCGAACCCTCGAGCGGCTCGACCGTGTCGCCGACGGTGCGGTCCCGCAGGTAGGGACGGCCGTAGGTGATCGAGATGTTCGCGCCGTCCACCTCCCAGTCGACGCGGACGTGGGGGCTCCCGGCCTGGCCGTCGTGGACGGGCGTGAGGACGCCGCCGCCCAGCATCTCGGCGGGCGCCGCGGCCTCCGCCGGCGCCGCCTCCGTCGCGGCCGGTTCCTCGGGAGTGCCGCCGCAGGCGGCCAGCGCCGCCATACCCGCCGCCAGTACCGCCGCCGTTGAACCGAAACTCCATCGCGCCATGATCCGATGTGCCTCCCCGCGCGGCACCGGACCCGTGTGACGGGCCGTCGGTCGCCGCGCCGCTTTTTGGGACTGCCGCCGCTGCCGCGCACCGCGTCGTCGCCGACGGCGGGGCGCGGGGCGTATCGCCCGCCCCGAATGGTCCCGAGGTATCGCCGCCGCCCTACGCCGCCGTCCGCCCGGACGACCGGCGGACCCGGACGCCCGCGGAGACGGCGGGGTCGCGGCCGCCGGCGGCCGGCGCGCTCGCCGGGCACGGCGGGCGGCCTCCGGCGGGCGCCGGCTCCGTCTTGACTATAGCATTCGGAACCCGCGGGACGGTCCGGCGCGGGGGGCGTCCGGGGATGCCCGCGGTGTTGACGCCACCGATGACTTCCGTTAACGTGCAGCCTATCGCCTTCGGCGTCCGCGGAGCACGACCGGCGTGCGCTGCGGCTATCGGTACGGCATGGGGTTGGAGGACGGGTGGCGACGAAGCGCTTCGAGGTCGGGGCCAGGGTCCGCGAGCCGACGTACGGCCTCGGGTCGGTCATCGCCGTCGAGGACGCCTTCACGCGCATCCAGTTCGACGACAACACCGTCCGCAAATTCCTGACGAGCCTGGCGAGGCTCGAGCCGTCGAGCGAGCCGGCGCCGGCCGGCCGCCCCCAGCGGAGCCGCAAGCGCAAGACCGGCTCGTCGACTGCCAAGTCGACCCGGGCGAAGAAGCCGGCGCCGCCGATCGAGGTCGATCTCGACGCCGACCTCGACGGCGACGTCCACGCCGGCGCGGATATCGAAGCCGATCTCGTGGACTGACGACCTCGGCGCCGGTCGCGAGCGTCTTGGTGGCGACGCGGCTCCCCGACATGCCGGCGAGGGCGCTAAGGCCGAGGCCATCATCGAGTCGCGCGCGCCTTGGTGTCGACGCGGCCCGCGGACCGGCCTCCGCGGCGGCGGTCACCCCGACGCGGGTTTCGTCGCCGGACTTCCGATTCGCGGCGATTCGCGTTCCGCCTGCCACGCGATCGCGGCCCGCGCCGCCGCCCGTCCGTCCGCGACGCAGTCGGGAATGCCGACGCCCCGGAAGCCGGCGCCGGTGATGAAGAGGCCGGGGCAGGCGCGCAGGCGCTTGTCGATGGCCGCGATCCGCTCGAGGTGCCCGACATTGTGCTGGGGGTTCGCGCGCGCCCATCGGTAGACGCGGGCGAGGCCGGGGCGGCGGTCGATGCCGAGCAGGCCGGCGAAGGCGGCGTGGGTCCGGTCGATCAGCTCGTCGTCGCGGCGTTCGTCGACCCGCGGGTCGCGGGCGCCCCCCAGGAACCCCCGCAGCAGGACCTGCCCGTCGGGGGCCCGGCCGGGCCACTTCGAGGTGACCCACGACCCCGCCATCAGGGGGACCCCCCGCTCGCGGCGCGGCACGACGAACCCCGAGCCGCGGCGGGGCCGGCGGACCGCCGACTTCGGATAGGCCAGGAGCACCGTCGCCGTCGACGTGTAGGGGATCCCGCCGCAGAGCGCGGCGAGGCGGTCGTCGAGGGGGCGGACCAGGGCGGCGGTGACGTAGGCGGGGGTCGCGAGGATGACGCTGCGGGCGACGACGGGATCGCCGGCGGACAACCGCACCGTATAGGGCGGCGGGCGGTCCAGCGCCGCCGCCCGTACGCCGCACCGCACGGCGCCCGGCGGCAGGGCCCCGGCGAGGGCCCGGGCCAGCTCCTCGATGCCGCCGGGCAGCGAGCGGAACAGGCCCCCGGACGGCGGCGGCGCGGCGCGGCGGCGACGGCGGAGGGCGCGGATCACGCTGCCCGATTCACGCTCCGCCCGCACGAGGCGGGGGAACAGGGCCCGCATCGACAGCTTGTCGACGTCGCCGGCGTGGATGCCCGCGAGCAGGGGCTCGGCGATGTACTCGGCCGCCTCGACGCCGAAGCGGCGGCGGAAGAAGCCGCCCACCGACTCGTCCGGCCCGCCGCCGCGCGGGAGGACGAGGTCGGCCGCGAGGCGCAGCCGGCCGGCGGGGGAGAGCAGGTCGCTCGCCGCCCAGGGTCCGAGGGCCGTCGGTATCCCGAGCACCGAGCCCCGGGGCAGGGGGCGCAGCCGCCCGCGAAGCACGTAGGCGGTCCTGGGCTCCAGCGTCGGCGTCAGACGGTCGCCGAGCCCGAGCTCGCGGCACAGCTCGATGGCGGCCGGCTTCTGCACGAGCAGCGAGTCGGGACCCGCGTCGAGGGTGAACCCGTCGACCCGCTCGGTGCGGACCACCCCGCCCGGCCGCGGCGCCGCCTCGATCAGTACGAACGAAGCGCCGCCGCGGTGCAGCTCGTAGGCGGCGGCGAGCCCCGCCATGCCCCCGCCGATCACCGCCGCGTCGACGTCGGTCATGGCCCGTCTTCCGTCGGGGCCCCCGCGCGGGGCGTCACCGCCGGCCCGCCGACTGCTCGTGCACGAAACGGGCCAGCAACTGCACGTGTTCGAGGTTCGTGGCGGGCAGGATGCCGTGCCCGAGGTTGAACACGTGGCCGGCGCGGCCGCGGGCCCGGCGCAGCACGTCGAACGCGCCCCGCAGCAGGCGCTCGACGGGGCCGAGCAGCAGGGTGGGGTCGAGGTTGCCCTGCACGGCGAGGTCGTCGCCCACGAGGTCCCATCCCTCGTCGAGCGGTATGCGCCAGTCGAGGCCGATCACGTCGCCGCCCGCCTCGCGCATCGCCGGCAGCAGGGTGGCGGTGCCGGTGCCGAAGTGCACCATGGGGACGCCGGCGCCGCGGACCGCATCGAAGATCTTCCGGGTGTGGGGCAGGGCGAACTCGCGGTAGTCCTCCGGAGAAAGCGCGCCCACCCACGAGTCGAACACCTGCACCGCCTGCACGCCCGCCTCGATCTGGGCGTTCAGGTAGTCGCCGACGACGGTGGCGAAGGTGTCCGCGAGGCGGTGCCAGGCCTCGGGCTCGCCGTACATCAGGGCCTTGGTCCGGGCGTAGTTGCCCGAAGGGCCGCCCTCGACGGCGTACGAGGCGAGGGTGAACGGCGCCCCCGCGAACCCGATGAGGGGCACGCGGTCGGCGAGCCGCACGCGCAGCAGGCGGATGGTGTCGAGCACGTGCCCGAGGGCCTCGCGCGGCTCGAAGACGCGGAGCCGCCCGATGCGCTCGACCGAGCGCACCGGCGGGTCGATGACCGGCCCCTCGCCCTTCACGAAGTCGAACGGAATGCCCATCGGCTCGAGGGGCAGCAGCAGGTCCGAGAACAGGATGGCGGCGTCGACGTCGATGGCGTCGACCGGCTGCAGGGTCACCTGGGCCGCGAGCTCGGGCTGGCGGCAGATCTCGAGCAGGCTGTGGCGTTCCCGCAGCCCGCGGTAGGCGCTCATGTAGCGCCCCGCCTGCCGCATGAACCACACCGGGGTCGCGTCCACCGGTTCGCGGCGGCACGCCCTGAGGAAACGATCGTTCACGGAGAGGGCTCCTGACGGGGAAGGACCGGGCGCGGACGGTCGGCTTGGATAGCGTTCGCCATTCATGCTACTGTACCCAATCTCCGGACGCCCCCGGGAAAACGTCTCCGGGCGGCGCCGGCTGGCGCATCGGATGCCTTTCCTTCGGTTCTCCCGCGACAAGCGCGGCTACGCCAACACCTACCTCTGCCACACGTTCCGCGAGGACGGCGCCCTCCGGATGCGGGTGCTGTACTGGTTCCGCACGCCGCCGGACATCGACGTCGGCCGGCCCGCGCTCGACGCCGACGCTATCCGCGACATCGAGGCGTCGAATCCCGGCCTGACCTTCGACTGGGACGAGATCCTGAAGGCGAAGCCGCCGCCGGATCGGGACCTCGACGGTCGGGACGGGCGGGAGCGCCGGTCGCGCCGCCGCGGCCGCGGGGCCTCGGCCCGGGGCGGCGCGGCGGCGGCGGAGCCCCCGCGGACGCAGGAGCGGCCGCCGACTCCGGCGGCGGGGGGGGGCGGCGCGTCCGGCGCGGCGGAGGCCGGGGCGCGTTCCGCCGCCGGCGGGCGGCCGGCCGCGCCCGACGGGGCCGCGGACGCGCCGGTCCCGCGGCCGGGCCGCCGCCGCCGCAGACGCCGCCGGCGGGGCGGGGGCCGCGGGGACGAGCGGCCCGCCCCGGCTGACGCGGCGGCGGGCGCGGCGCCCCCCGCGGCGCCGGCGGATCCGGATCCGGATCCCCAGTGACCCGCCCGGCGTCGGCCGCCGCGCCCGGGCCGGGCCGCCTACGCCGCGGGGGCGGCGGGCGGCCGCGCCAACGCGCGTCCCGGCGCCCCGCACGGCGCCGTCGGCGCGGCGGCTTCGAGCAGCTTGGGCGCACGACACCAAAGTGGAGCGTTGGCCGTTGCGGGCCGTGCACCGGACGAGCGGCACCGAGATCGGCGAGTCTGACCGCGCCCGGGGCCGTCCTGCAACTTTCCTGTCGTGCACCCGAGCGGCTTCGGCGCCTTCATCGCGCTCTGCTATAATGCCGCAATGGCAGTGACAGCTTTCGGTCGCAGAGTACGAGCCGGTGTCGGCGCCGTCGCCGTCACCGCGGCCGTCTTCGCCGTCGTCTCGGCCCAGCAGCGGGAGCCGCGGAGCCGGCCGCCGGAGCCGGGCGCGACGACCGTCGGCCAAATCGGGGACGGCCGGCCGACGTTCCAGACCGGGGTGACCCTGGTCACGACCGACGTCATCGTGCGCGACGGCGACGGCGTCTTCGTCTCCGATCTCCTCCAGGGCGACTTCCGCATCTTCGAGGACGAGATCGAGCAGCAGATCGTCACGATGGTGCTGGTGCACGGGGGGCGCGTCTACAACCACCTGCAGCCGATGCCGGCGGCCCCGGAGGGCATCATCCTGCCCTCGTCGCGCCCCGTGGACAACACCGCCGGCCGCATCTTCGTGATCTTCGTCGACGACCTGCACCTGACGCCGTCGCGCACCCCCAAGGTCCGGCAGATCTTCGAGCAGATCGGCGACCACCTCGTCCACGAGGGCGACCTGTTCGGCATCATCTCCACCGGCCCGTCGTCGCTCTCCATCGACATGACCTACGACCGCGGGCTGCTCTACGCCGCGGGCAACCGCATCATGGGCGACGCGCTGACCATCCAGGACCAGTTGATGGTGATGGACACCGCGCGGGGGCCCTCCGAGGTCCTGTACCGCGCCCACGTCGCGTTCAAGACCGCGCGCTCGGTGCTGCGGAACCTCGAGCGGGTGCACGACCGCCGCAAGGTCTTCCTCTACGTCAGCGAAGGCTACGACTTCGATCCGTTCCCCGAGTCGCGCATGTACAGCGGCTTGTTCCAGCAGCAGCGGCTGAACGACTACGGCATGCTCAGGCCCGAGGAGTACGACGCCCTCTACGGCGACCTGCCCGACCCGGCGACCGACCCGTTCGAGCGGCAACTGCGCCAGGGGCAGCAGTTCGCCAACCTCGACCTCAGCTACGAGCTGGCCGAACTGGCGCGGTCGGCCAACCGCGCGAACACCTCGTTCTACACCCTCGACCCGCGCGGCCTGGTGGCGGGGCCGGACCTCGACATGCCGCAGCTCATGATCGGCGAGTGGAGCCGGCACATGTTCCAGACGCAGGGGACCCTGCGCATGCTGTCGGAGCTCACCGGCGGCCGGGCGATCGTCAACCGCAACGATTTCGACGACGCGCTGCGCGAGGTCGACGCCGAGACGAGCGACTACTACGTCCTCGGGTTCTACACCACCAACCCCGACCCGACGGTCAGGACGCGCCGGCTGCGCGTCGAGGTGCCGGGCCGGGACGGGCTGGACATCCGGGCGCGCACGCACTACACGCTGCCGCGTCGGCCCGCCAATGTCACGGACGAGAACGGGGAGTGACCCGAGACCGTTCGGCCCGGTCGAACCCAGTGGGACTCCCGCCGCCGGTGTCTGAGGTTTCTCGACCCGTGACGTTCGGCCGGCGGGGTCGCGCGTCGGCGGCGGCCGCGCGGAGAACCCCGCCGGGCGCGGCGGTCCTGGCCGCGCTCGTCCTGGGCGGCGTCGCCGCCGCCCCCCCCGAGGCCCTCTCCGCCGGCGCGGGGGCGTCGGCGGGCGCGGGGGCGGCCTCTTCCGCACAGGCGATCGCCGGGCCGCGCGTGCGCGCCGCGGCGGCGATCATCTTCGACCCCGCCACCGGCGACGCGGTGTGGGAGCTGAACGCCCGCGAGCCGCGCCCCATCGCCAGCATCACCAAGGTGATGACGGCGATGCTGTTCCTCGATCAGGACCCCGACCTCAGCCGCGACGTGGTCATCTCCCGGCGCGACGTCCGCCGCGCGTCGACCACCTACCTGCGGCGGGGCGAGCGGGTCACGCTGCGCGATCTCGTGCACCTCGCGCTGGTGGCGTCCGACAACGTCGCCGCGCGGGTGCTGGCGCGGGCCTCGCGCTGGGGCACGGACCGCTTCGTCAGCCGCATGAACGCGATGGCGGCCGAGCTGGGCCTGGAGCAGACGCGTTTCACGGACCCGTCGGGGCTCCACGAGGGCAACGTGTCGTCGGCCCACGACGTGTCCCGGCTGATCGCGGCCCGCCGGCCGGCACCCGGAGATCGCCCGGATCATCCGCAAGCGCTCCCACCGCATCCGCACGGACCGGCAGGACCGCGTCGTCCGGAACACCAACCGCCTGCTCGACAGCCGGCCCGACGTGGTGGGCGGCAAGACGGGCTTCATCAACGAGGCGGGCTACTGCCTGGCGGCGCTGATCCGGGTCGGCGACCGCGCGGTGTCGGTGGTCGTGCTGGGGGCGCGGTCGAACGCGGGCCGGTTCCAGGAGACGCGGCGGCTCGCGGACTGGCTGGCGAGGCGGGGCCGCGCGCTGCTCGCGCCGGCCGACTGAACCCGCCGCCGCCCCCGTCCGGCGAGGCGGAGGCCGCCGCGGGTTCCGCGCCGGCCCGGCGGCGCGCCCCGGGCGTGGAAGGATGACTCTGGATGCGTAACGTGATCATCATCGGGTCCGGACCGGCCGGACTGACCGCCGCCCTGTACGCGGCGCGGGCCAACCTGAAGCCGCTGGTCATCGAGGGGGTCGAGTCGGGCGGGCAGTTGATGCTCACGACCGCGGTCGAGAACTTCCCGGGGTTCCGCGACGGCATCCTGGGGCCCGAGCTCATGGCCGAGATGCGGGCGCAGGCGGAGCGGTTCGGGGCGGAGATCGTGGCCGGCGACGTCACCGCGGTCGAACTCGGCGCGCCGCCGTTCGTCGTCCGGGCGGGGGAGCGGGCGCACGAGGCGCGGTCGCTCATCATCTCGACCGGGGCCTCGGCCCGCCTGCTCGGCCTCCCGTCGGAGCGCGCCCTGATGGGGCACGGCGTGTCGACCTGCGCCACCTGCGACGGCTACTTCTTCCGGGACAAGCCGATCGCGGTCGTCGGGGGCGGCGACTCGGCCATGGAGGAGGCCGTCTTCCTCACCAAGTTCGCCTCGCAGGTCACCGTCCTGCACCGGCGCGACCGCCTGCGGGCGTCCAAGATCATGCAGGACAAGGCGTTCGCCAACCCGAAGATCACCTTCGAGTGGAACTCCGAGCTGGTCGAGGTGAAGGGCGTCGACAAGGGCGTGGTGACCGGCGCGGTCGTCCGGGACCGCGGAACGGGCGCGACCCGGGAACTCGCCGTCGACGGCGTCTTCATCGCCATCGGCCATACGCCCAACACCGGCCTCTTCGAGGGGCAGGTCGAGTTGGACGCGAACGGCTACATCGTCGCCGGGAAGGGCACGCGCACCAGCGTTCCCGGCGTCTTCGCCTGCGGCGACGTGCAGGACCACGTGTACCGGCAGGCGATCACCGCGGCCGGCACGGGCTGCATGGCCGCCATCGACGCCGAGCGCTATCTCGAGTCGCTGTAGGGGCGCGTTGCGCCCCGTTGCGCCCTCAGTCTATCCACCCGCCTCCGAGCACCGTGTCGCCGTCGTAGAAGACCACCGCCTGGCCGGGCGCGACCGCGCGCTGCGGCTCGTCGAAGACCACGCCCACCCGGCCGCCGGCGAGGGGTTCGACCCGCGCCGGCGCGTCGGGATGCCGGTGCCGGATGCGGGCGGTGACGCGTCCGGCGCCGCCGGGGGGCGGCCCCGCGATCCAGTTGACCGACGAGGCGGTGAGGCCGGTGCGGTCCAGCGCGTCCCGCGGGCCGACGGTCACCGCGTTCGCGGCGGCGTCGATCGCCGTGACGTACAGCGGCACGCCGGTCGACAGTCTCAGGCCCTTGCGCTGGCCGACGGTGTAGCGGTGCACGCCGTCGTGGCGGCCGATCTCCCGCCCCCGCGCATCGCGGATGGGCCCCGGCCTCGCCACCGCCGGCTCGCGCGCCTCGACCAGGCCCGCGGCGTCGCCGTCGGGGACGAAGCACAGCTCCTGGCTGTCGGGCTTGTCGGCGACCGGCAGCCCGCCGCGCCGGGCCAGGTCCCGCACCTCCTCCTTGCGCAGGTGTCCGACGGGGAACAGGGCCCGCGCGAGCTGATCCTGGGTCAACGTGAAGAGGAAGTACGACTGGTCCTTGGCGGGGTCGAGTCCGCGCCGCAGGGTGTGGGGCCGCCCCGGCCCGGCCGCCGGGGTCCGCCGCGCGTAGTGGCCGGTGGCGACGCGGTCCGCCCCCAGGGCCGCCGCCCCCGCTCCAGCAGGTGGGCGAACTTCAGGTCCCCGTTGCACTGGACGCACGGGATCGGGGGTGCGGCCGGCCGCGTACTCGCGCACGAAGACGGAGACGACCGCGGCCTCGAAGTGCCGCTCGAAGTTCATCGTGTAGTGCGGGATGCCGAGGGCGGCGGCGGTGCGGCGCGCGTCGTGCAGGTCGTCGAGCGAGCAGCAACCGCCGAACCGCGCGGCGCCCCGCCGTTGGTCGTAGAGCTGCATCGACAGGCCCACGACCTCGTGCCCCGCCTCGACGAGCCGCAGGGCGGCGACCGAGGAGTCGACGCCGCCCGACATGGCGACCCACCACCCGCATCGTCAGCGCCCCGCCGCCGCCCCCGCGGCCGGCCACCGCGCGGAGGCGGTCGACGATGCCGGGGAGGACGTCGACCACCCGGTCCACCTCGGCGGCGGTGTTGCCGAGCCCGAGGCTGAACCGGATCGAGTTCTGGGCGCGGTGCGGGGCGAAGCCCATCGCCCGCAGGACGTGGGAGGGCTCGAGGGTGCCCGACGAGCAGGCGGACCCGGTCGAGACGGCGATGCCCTCGAGGTCGAGCGCGATGAGCAGCGACTCCGCCTCGACGCCGTGGAAGCTGACGTTGGACGTGTTGCCGACGCGGTCGGCCGCGCCGCCGTTGACCGCCGTTCCGGGCACCCCGGCGAGGATGCCGGCCTCGAGCCGGTCCCGCAGGGCGGTGACGCCGGCCGCCCCCCGGCCGCCGCCCTCCAGCAGCCGGCGCGCGGCCGCGCCGAGGCCCACGATGGCCGGGAGGTTCTCGGTGCCGGCCCGCCGGTTCCGCTCCTGCCGGCCCCCCGTCAGTTGCGCGTGCAGCCGGGTGCCGCGGCGGACCCAGAGGGCCCCTGCCCCCTTCGGGCCGTTGAACTTGTGGGCGGAAAGCGACAGCAGGTCCACGCCGAGGCCGCGCACGTCGACCGGAATCTTGCCCACCGACTGGACCGCGTCGGTGTGCACGACGGCCCCGCGCCCGCGGGCGAGCGCGGCGATCTCGGCGACGGGCTGGATCGTGCCGATCTCGTTGTTGGCGTGCATCACGGAGACGAGGGCGGTGTCGCCGGTCACGGCCTCGGCGAGTCGGTCGGCGGTGACCACGCCGCGCTCGTCGACGCCCACCAAGGCCACGGTCCGATCGTGGCCGTCGAGGGCCTTCAACGTGCGCAGGACCGCCTCGTGCTCGATCGCGCCGGCGACGAGGCGCCGCCGGCCGCCGCCGGCCGCCGCCCCGGCGACGCCGCGGATGGCGAGGTTGTTCGATTCCGAGCCGCCGGACGTGAAGACGATCTCCATGGGCTCGGCCCCGATCAGCCGCGCCACCGCGGACCGGGCCTCGTCGAGGGCGGTCTTGGCCTCCTGCCCGTACGCGTGCACGCTCGACGGATTGCCGAAGACGTCGCGCAGGGCGCGCGTCATCGCGTCGGCCACCGGCGGGGCCACCGGCGTCGTCGCGTTGTGGTCGAGGTATATCCGGTTCACCCGTCCAGTCTATCAGCGTCGTTCCGCGCGCGCCTCCGCCGGGGGTTGTCGGCGGGGCGCGCATCCGCCGACAGACGGAGACAGCCTGCGCGGCCCGCCGGTGGACACTCCGCGATTACTCGTCGTACCATATGGGCTCCCGAACGCGGTCGGCCGCGCATCTGAGAGAATCAGTCATGTGGAAGCGGGAAGAATCCACCCAGCCGTTGCCCCCCCCCGCCGCCAGCGAGATCGGCGCCGACCCTCCCGCGGCGGGAGCCTCGGGCTCGAACGTGGTCATCGGCAAGTCCATCGTCGTCAAGGGCGAACTCCGCGGGAGCGAGGATCTGACCATCGAAGGCCAGGTGGAGGGCAAGATCACGCTGAAGCAGCATGTCCTGACCATCGGGACCCACGGGCGCATCCAGGCGCAGGTGTTTGCCAAGTCGGTCATCGTCCTCGGCGAAGTCGTCGGCGATATCGAGGCGGCCGAGAAGGTCGCGATTCGCAACGAAGGGGCGGTCGAAGGCGACATCAGGGCCCCGCGCGTCGCCATCGCCGAGGGAGCGAAGTTCCGCGGCGGCATCGACATGCAGCAGGGGCAGCAGGGACAGGGGCAGGGGCAGGCGGGCGGCCGCGGCCGGAGCGAGGCGAAGCCGGGGGCCGAGCCGCGCCGGACGGCGCCGGCCGCGAAGACCAGGAGCGCGTAGGGGGGGCTGGGCCGTAGAACGGCGCGGACTCCCGGAGGGTTGGTTGGGCGGCGGGCGGAGCCGGAGGCGGCGCCCTCCGGGCCTGCGTCCGACGCGTGCCCCGGTCCGACCGGGGCGGACCGCGGGTCGGCGGGGGGATCCGCCGCGCGCCGGTGCGGAGCAGATGGCTCGTCCAGTCGTCGCGCTGTTGAGCGATTTCGGCACCCGCGATCACTACGCGGGCACGATGCGGGGCGTGATCCTGGACATCTGCCCCGAAGCCAGCCTCGTGGACGTGACGCACGACATCCCCCCCCACGACATCCAGGCCGCCTCGCTGGAGCTGGCCGCGGCGTACCGGTTCTTCCCGGCCGGCAGCATCTTCCTCGTCGTGGTCGACCCCGGCGTCGGCTCGGCTCGGCGCGGTCTCGCCGCCGATACCGGCGACCATCGATTCGTCGCCCCCGACAACGGGGTCCTCACCCACGTCTTCGAACGGACGCCGCCCCGGCAGGTCGTCGAGCTGACCGAGCGGCGGTACGCGAGGCCCACCGTCAGCCGCACGTTCGAGGGACGCGATCGGTTCGCGCCCGCCGCGGCGTGGCTGGCGCGCGGGATTCGGCTGTCCGCGCTCGGCCGGCCCCTGCGCGGCCACGTCACGCTGGACCTGCCCGGCCTCGACGTGCGGACGGACGCGATCGCGGGGGCCGTCGTCCGCATCGACCGGTTCGGCAACGCGGTCACGAACGTGCCCCGGAGTCACTTCGATCGGCTGGCCGCCGCCGGCGGCATCGACATCGTGGTCGGCGGATGCGCGGTGGAGCGCCTGGTGGAGACCTACGCCGACATCGGACCCGGCGAGGTGTGCGCGCTGTTCGGCGGCAGCGACCACCTGGAGTTCGCCGCCAATGCGGCCAGCGCGGGCGAACGCCTCGACCTGCGGGTGGGCGCGCCCGTCCGGATCACCAGCCAGTGAACGGCGCGGGGGCGGACGGCGGCGTCCCGCCTCCCATGAGGAGAACCGCGAGCGCATGAGTGACAGCAGCCGGGCCGGCTTGAACGCCGACATCACATCGGCCCTGCTCGAGGTCGTCGAGCGGGCCGCCGTGGCGTGCGCGCACACGATGGGGCAGGGGGACCGGCGCCGGTCCGACCAGGTCGCGGTCGAGTCGATGCGGGCGACCATGGACCGGGTGCCCATCGACGGCAGGGTGGTCATCGGCGAGGGCGAGCGGGACGAGGCGCCGATGCTCTACATCGGCGAACTGGTGGGGACCGCGCACGCGGACGGGAACGCGGACGGGGCCGCGCTGCCGCAGGTCGACATCGCCGTCGATCCGCTGGAGGGCACCAACCTGTGCGCCACCGGCGAGCCGAACGCGATCGCGGTGCTCGCGGTGTCGGAGCGCGGCGGGCTGCTCCACGCGCCGGACATCTACATGCAGAAGCTCGTCGTGGGGCCGAGCTCCAAGCACGCGGTCCAGTTGGACGCTCCCGTGCGGGACAACCTGCGCGCCATCGCGCAGTGCCTGGACCGCAAGGTGGAGGACCTGGTCGTGATCGTCCTGGACCGGCCGCGCCACCGGCGGCTCATCGCCGACATCCGCGAGGCCGGCGCCCGCATCCGCCTGATCGGAGACGGCGACCTGTCGGCGGGCATCTCCGCCGCGGTACGGGGCAGCGGCGTCCACGCGGTCATGGGGACCGGGGGGGCGCCCGAGGGCGTGCTCGTCGCGGCGGCGATGCGCTGCCTGAACGGCGAGATCCTCGCCCGGCTGGTGGTGGACACGCCGGAGAAGGAGGAGCGGTGCCGGTCGATGGGGATCGACGATATGGACCGGGTCTACCGCGCCGCCGACCTCGCCCGCGGCCGGCGCATCGTGTTCGCGGCCACCGGCGTCACCGACGGCACCCTGATGAAGGGCGTCCGCTTCTTCGGGGACGGGGCGCGGACGAACTCGCTGGTCATGCAGACGAGCCCCCACCGCGTCCAGTTCGTGGACACCATCCATCTGGCGGGCGGCGCCGACATGGTGGTGCATTTCTGAGCGGGCCCCGCGCGACGCGCGGCCGCGCCGGCGGCATCGTCGGCGCGGAACCCGCATCGCGTCCGCTGGCGGGTCGGCCCCTGGACGCGGCCCCGGCGGCGGGGCGTTCAATCGGCCGGTTCGGAACGCCCCTTGTGCTTGCGGTCGCGGAAGGGCTGCTTGGTCTTGTCCGGATGGGGCCCGCCGCGCTGGCGGGGCAGCGGGACGCGGGGTCTGGACGGGCGCTTCGGCGCGCGGGGGGACTTGGCAGGCACGATGACCCTCGACCCCCGATTATGCGGCAGGCGGGCCGACGCTGACAACGGACCGGTCCGCCCGGGTGCGCGACAGGATGGTGAGATGAGCGTCAGGCGCGGTCCGCGAAGGCGGTCGGCGGCGGGCCGGCGGCGCGGCCGGCCGCGGAATCCGCACCGTCCCGCCGCGCGCCCGTCCCGCCGGGAGCCGGCGCGGTGACCGCCCGCCTCCTCAGTCTCGACGGCGACGCGCCCGACGAGGCGTTGCGGTCCGCCGCCGACGCGCTCGCCGCCGGGAGCATCGTCGCCTATCCCACGGACACCCTGTACGGCCTCGGCGTCGACCCGACCCAGGCCTCCGCGGTCGAGCGGTTGCTCCGCCTGAAGACCCGGTCCGCGCAGGCCGGCATCCCCCTCGTCGCGTCCACCCAGGCCCAGGTCGAGGCGGCGGCGGGCGGCCTGCCTCCGCTGGGCCGCCGGCTGGCCTCCGAGTTTTGGCCCGGCCCCCTCACCCTCGTCATCGAGCCCGAGGCGGCGTTCGCCGACGGCGTCTGCGCGGCCGACGGTTCGGTGGCGATACGCGTGCCGCGGGCCCCCGCCGCCCGCCGGCTCGCCGCCCTGCTCGGCGTGCCGGTCACGGCGACCAGCGCCAACCTGGCCGGCCGCCGGCCGGCCGCGACGGCGGCGGAGGTCGTGGCCGGGCTGGGCGGTGCGGTGGCGCTCGTCCTCGAGCAGGCGGCGGCGCTGACGGGCCCCCCGTCGACGATCGTCGACGTGCGCGGAGCGCGGCCGCTGGTCGTTCGCGAGGGCGCGGTCGCGTGGGACCGCGTGCTACAATCGCTGTCGTGACGGCCCGCGGCGCGCCTCCCGCCATGCCGTGCCGGGGGGGTGCGCGGGACGGGTCGGTTCCGGACCGCGCCGGCGCCGGGCGCGGCGGCGTCGGGCTCCCCGCGGTGAAGCGCTGAGTGATGAGGAACGTGCCGGCCGTCGTCATCGCCGCCGCGGCGGCCGCGCTGCTGTCCGGGTGCGCCGCCCGCGCGCCGGTGGTCACCAGCCCCGCCTACCCCGACTATCCGCCCCCCGTCGTGCCGGCCGAGCTGGAGGGGACTCCCGCCGCCTCGGCGCACCGCGACGCCTGGGCGTTCCTCCAGGCGGGGCAGGTCGAGGCGGCGGCGCAGCGGTTCGCCGCCGTCCTGCGCGATTCGCCGGCGTTTCATCCGTCGGCGGCGGGGCTGGGGTTCGTCGAGCTGGCGCGGGGCGAACCGGGCGGCGCCGTCGCGCGGTTCGGCGCGGCCCTCGCCGGGGCTCCCGCCTACGTGCCGGCGCGGCTCGGGCGGGCCGAGGCGCTGCTGCTCCAAGACCGGGTCGCCGAGGCGATCGCCGATTTCCGCGCGGCCCTCGCCGCGGACCCGGGTCTGACCGACGTGCGCCAACGCATCGCGGGCCTGGAGGCCGCCGTCCTGACCGTGCAGGTCGCGGCGGCGCGGGAAGCGGCGGGGGCGGGCCGCGACGCCGAGGCGGCGGGGGCCTACGAGCGGCTCATCGCCGCATCGCCGGAGTCCGCCTTCCTGTACTTCGAGCTGGCGGAGGTCGAACGGCGGGGCGGCGCCGCCGCGTCGGCGCTGGCCCGGCTCGACCGCGCGGTCGCCCTCGATCCGGATTTCCTCGACGCCTGGCTGCTGATGTCGGACCTGTATCTCGCCGCGGGCGATCTGGACCTTGCGGAGCAGGCGCTGCTCCGGGCCGACGCCGTCTCGCCGGGGCCCGGGATCGAGCGCAGGCTCGCGGACTTGGCGGCGCGTCGGCGGGACGCCGCGCTGCCGGGCGAGTACGCCGCCATACGGAACGCGCAGGCGATTACGCGGGGGCAGCTCGCGGCCCTGCTCGGCGTCCGGTTCGAGATTCTGCTCGCCGGGCAGGCCGGCGGCGGCGCCGGCATCATCACCGACGCCCGCGATCACTGGGCGTACGCCTGGATGATCGACGTGGCCCAGGCCGGAATCATGCCGGCCGACGTCAACTATCGGTTCCAGCCCGAGCGGACGGTGAGCCGTGCGGAGCTGGCGCGCATCCTGGTCCGCATGCTGCGCGCGGCCGGGGTCGATCCGGCCGCGCCGGCCGCGCTGCCGTCGTTCTCCGATCTGGATGCCGGACACCTCGACCACCCCGCGGCGGCCGAGGCGGTGGCGGCCGGGTTGCTGTCCCCGCTCCCGCGGAACACGTTTAGGCCCGGCCTCCCGGTGGGGGGGCGCGAGGCGGCGGAGGCGTTGTCGCGCCTCGCCCGCGCGTCCGGAACGGGTCAGCCCTGAGCGCCCCCGGCCGCCGCCGCGATTCCTCCGACCGCCGGCGGCGGCTTCCCGCCCGGCGGCCGGACCTGTCGGATGAAGTGCCATGTCGGCGTTGACGGTCGCCAATCAACTCACGCTGCTCCGGATGCTGCTGATCCCGGCCCTGGTCATTCTGGTGCTGTACGGGATGAACGGCTGGGCCCTGGTCGTGTTCATCGTGGCGGGGGTGACCGACGCCCTCGACGGCGTGCTCGCGCGGTGGTGGGGTCAACCGACGAGCCTGGGGGCGCTGCTCGACCCCATGGCCGACAAGCTGCTGCTCATCTCGACGTTCGTCGTGCTCACCCTGCCCGGGCTCGATCTGCCGAACCACTTCCCGGTCTGGCTGACGGTGCTCGTCATCAGCCGCGACGTGATCATCGTCGTGACGGTGGCGGTCGTGAACTTCGCCGTCGGACGGCGCACGTTCCCGCCGTCGATGCTGGGGAAGCTGGCGACCCTGATCTACATCCTGGCGATCGCCATCCTACTCCTGTACAACTGGCTGGGGCGCGGCTCGATAGTGGTGGACGCGGCCGTTTGGGCCGCGCTGGCGATCACCCTCGTCTCCGGCCTCCACTACATCGTTCACGCCGCACGGGTGCTGAGCGAGTGAGCCGGGCCGGGCGGCCCCCGGCCGCGCGGCGCTTCGTCGGCGCGGGCTCCCGGGGCGGCGGTCGGGCGGCCCCCGCGGTCCGGCCGCACGGCGCGGGGCGGCGCCGTCCACGAGGCGTCACCCGGGTCGGGGGGTGTCGGCGAGGGCCGTCCGGAACCACGCGATCGTCTCGGTCAGCCCCGCCGCCAGGGACACGCGTGGCTCCCAGCCGAGCACGGCGCGCGCGCGGCCGATGTCGGGCCGCCGCACCTTCGGATCATCGACCGGAAGCGGCTCGTGCACGATTCGGCTGCTCGATCCGGTGAGGCCGATGATCTGCTCGGCGATGCCCGCCACCGTCGTCTCGTTCGGGTTCCCGAGGTTGACCGGGTCGTTGGTGTCCGAACGCAGGAGCCTGAGGATGCCGTCCACCAGGTCGCTGATGTAGCAGAAGCTGCGCGTCTGCGTGCCGTCGCCGTAGACGGTCAGGTCCTCCCCGCGGAGCGCCTGGGCGATGAAGTTGGGGACGGCGCGGCCGTCGCGGACCCGCATCCGCGGCCCGTAGGTGTTGAAGATCCGTACGATCTTCGCGTCGAGGCCGTGATAGCGGCGGTAGGCGGTGGTCATGGCCTCGGCGAAGCGCTTGGCCTCGTCGTACACCCCGCGCGGGCCGATCGGGTTCACGTTCCCCCAGTAGCTCTCGGTCTGCGGATGCTCGAGGGGGTCGCCGTAGACCTCCGAGGTCGAGGCGAGGACGAACCTGGCCCGTTTCGCCTTGGCGAGGCCGAGCGCGTTGTGGGTGCCGAGGGCCCCCACCTTCAGGGTCGGAATGGGCCGCTCGAGATAGTCCGTGGGGCTGGCCGGACTGGCCCAGTGCAGCACCGCGTCCACGGGCCCCTCGACGTCGATGTAGTTCGAGACGTCCTGCCGGACGAGCCGGAGGTCGCGGCCGGCGAGATGGGCGAGGTTCCCGGCGTCGCCCGTCGACAGGTTGTCGATGCCGACGACGCTGTCGCCCCGGTCGAGCAGGGCCTCGGCGAGATGCGAGCCGATGAAGCCGGCGGCGCCGGTGATGACGATGCGATCACCCATGGGCGGTGTCCGAGGGTCGGCCGGGGCCCGCTCCGGGTCGCCGCGGGGCGCGGGCCGCGCCGGCGGTCCGGGGCGGCGGCGGCTCAGTACGCGTGACGATGGAAGAACACCCGGAGGACGGTCAGCCACATGATCTTGAAGTCGAGCGCCACCGACCAGTTCTCGATGTAGTAGAGGTCGTACTCGATGCGCTTCTCGATGGACGTGTTGCCCCGCAGGCCGTTCACCTGGGCCCATCCCGTCAGTCCGGACCGGACCTTGTGGCGCAGCATGTACTGGGGCACGCGCTGTTTGAACTGCTCGACGAAGAACGGCCGCTCCGGCCTCGGCCCGACCAGCGACATGTCGCCGCGGATCACGTTCCAGAGCTGGGGCAGCTCGTCGAGGCTCAGCATGCGCAGCACGCGGCCCACCGGCGTCCGGCGGGGATCGTCCTCGCGCGCCCACACGGGTCCGGTGTCGCGCTCGGCGTCCTCGAACATCGATCGGAACTTGTACACGCGGAACGGGCGTCCGTCGAGCCCCATGCGCTCCTGCCGGTAGAACACGGGGCCGGGCGAGGTCGCCTTGACGAGGGCGGCGATGACCGCGAACGGCAGGCTCAGGAGGACGAGCGAGACGCTCGCGACGCCGACGTCGATGGTGCGCTTTATCAGGCTGTTCAGTCCCTGGAGCGGGACGTCGTTGATGCTGATGATGGGGACGCCGTCGAGCTCCTCGAGGCGGGCGCGGAGGGCGATGACCTGCAGGAGGTCGGGCACCACCTTGACGTCGACGCACTCCCGGTTGGCGACCTCGATGAGCTCCAGCATCTTCACGTGCTCGTCGAGCGACAGGGCGACGTAGAGCTCGTCGACCTGCTCGCGCCGCAGGATGTCGGCCACGTCCGGGAGCGACCCCAGCAGCGGCAGCCCCCGATAGCCCTGGCGGTCGCTGGCGCGGTCGTCCACGAAGCCGACGATGCGGTAGCCGAGCCCGCGGTGGTGGAGCACCTTGTCCACGACGTGGCGGGCCACGTCGCCCGTGCCCGCGACGAGGATCCGCTTGAGGCCCACGCCCTCGCGCCATTGATGCTCGAGCGCGGACCGGACGCTGGCGCGGGCCGCATAGGCGAGGATGACCGAGAGCAGCAGGAACAGCCCCCAGACCAGCCGGGAGACCTCGTAGAGGCCCTCGTCCTTGAGCGCCGCGGGGATGAAGTACGCCTGGACCACGAGCGTGCCGGCGAGGCCGAGCACCACCGCGATGAGGCCGCCGATCAGCACCGCGAAGAAGTCGTCGATCCGGGATCGGATGCGCTCGTGGCGGTACGCGCCCTGCAGCCACAGGCCGAACGGAAGCAGGAGCCCGACGAAGGGGGCGAGCTGCAGATGGGAGTCGAGCGGGGGCTGCCCCTTGGGCGCCGGGATCAGTTCCGTCTCGAACCGGAGCCAGTACGCGGCGAGGAACATCGCCACGCCGATGCCCCCGTCGATCCCCGACTGGATGAGCATGCGCACGCGGGCGCGTTGGGTCATGGGTGCAGCTCCGATGGAGACGCGGTCATCAGGCGCGTGACCTCCGTCTCCAGGGCCGCGCGGAACCGCCCGCGGGAGAACCGAAGCGCCTGCCGGCGGGCGTCGGCGCCGTCGAACGGCCGGCGGCGGATTTGGTCGATGGCGTCGGCGAAGGCGGCGGGCGTGGACTCGCGCACGAGGACCCCGGTCCGGCCGTCCACCACGGTCTCGCACGCCCCGCCCTCGGCGAGGGCGACGACCGGGCAGCCGCACGCCTGGGCCTCGACCGGCGCGATGCCGAAGTCCTCCGCGCCGGGCAGCAGCATCGCGGCGGCGCCGCGATACGCGGCGCGGACCTCTTCGTCGCTCACCGTTCCGAGAAACTCCACGCCCGGCCCCGCGATCCTCCGCAGGCGCCCGAGGTCCGGGCCGCCGCCGATGATGCGCAGGGGGGCTCCGGCCTCCGCGCATGCGCGTATCGCGAGGTCCACCCGCTTGTAGGGCACGAGGGCCGACACGATCAGGCAGCCGTGCCGCGGCGCGTCGGGGCCGGGTTGGAAGAACGACGTGTCCACGGGCGGATACACGATACTCGCCTCTCGATTATAGTATCGACCGATCCTGCCCGCAACATATTGCGAAATAGCCACATAGCGGTCCACCCGGTGGGCCGTCGAGGCATCCCACCGGGCGATCGCGGCGAGAACCCGCCGGAGCGGCCGGCCCGCGGCCGCCCCCACCCGCTCCGGCCCGAAGTAGGCGGGGAGCTGGTCCCAGACGTACCGCATCGGCGTGAAGCAGTAGCAGAGGTGCCGGGCGCGCCGCGGCGCCACGACCGACTTGGCGACGCAGTGGCTGGTGCTGACGACCAGATCGAACTCGTCGAGGTCGAACTGCTCGACCGCGGCCGGAAACAGCGGCAGCAGCGGCCGGTAGTGGCGGTGCGAGCCGGGCAGGCGCTGGATGAAGGACGTCCGGACCGGCCGCGCCTCGATGGCGGGGGAGACCGAGCCCCGCACATGCAGCAGCGCGAACCGCGCGGCGTCGGGGAAGAGCCCGCAGAGGGTCTCGAGGACGCGTTCGCCGCCGCGCATGCCGGTGAGCCAGTCGTGCACCAGCGCCACGCGGGGGCCGGTCGCGATTCCCATCCACTACTAGTATCCTGTACGGGCATGTCGCGCACGCGCCCCCCGGTCCGGGCTCCGCGCCGAGGCGCCGGCCCCCGGCGGCGGGGCCCCCGCTCCGGACTCCTCGACGGCATCGGCAAACCATGAGAATGACGGTCGTCGGCACCGGCTACGTGGGCCTCGTGGTCGGGGCCTGCCTGGCCGAGACGGGCAACGAGGTCACCTGCGTCGACGTCGACGAGGGCAAGGTCCGGTCGCTCCGCGAAGGCCGCCTGCCCATCTACGAACCGGGGCTCGACGAGCTCGTGCGCCGGAACGCGGCCCAGCGGCGGCTCACCTTCGAAACCGTCCTCGTCCCCGCCGTCCGCGACTCCGAGGTGGTGTTCATCGCGGTGGGGACGCCGTCCGACGAGGACGGCTCGGCCGACGTGCGGCACGTCCTGCGCGCGGCCCGGGACGTGGGGAGGGCGATCGCCGGCTATACCGTGGTGGCCCTCAAGAGCACCGTGCCGGTGGGGACCGCCCGGCGCGTCGAGGCGGCGCTGGGGGAGGAGACGGCCGAGCCGTTCAGCGTCGTGAGCAACCCCGAGTTCCTCAAGCAGGGGTCCGCGGTCGACGATTTCCTGAGGCCCGACCGCGTCGTCGTCGGCGCCGAGGACGACCGCGCGGCGCGGCTGATGGCCGCGATCCACAAGCCGTTCACGCGCACCGGCGCGCCCATCGAGATCATGGACCGGGCCAGCGCCGAGCTCAGCAAGTACGCGGCCAACGCGATGCTCGCCACCCGCATCTCGTTCATGAACGAGGTGGCCAACGTGTGCGACGCGGTGGGCGCCGACGTCGACCGCGTGCGCCGCGTCGTCGCCTCGGACCGCCGCATCGGCCCCTCCTTCCTGTTCCCCGGGATCGGCTACGGCGGGAGCTGCTTCCCCAAGGACGTCAAGGCGCTGGCGCGGCTCGCGCGGGACGCCGACTGCCGCTTCCGGATCCTCGAGGCGGTCGAGACGGTGAACGCGGCCCAGAAGCGCCGGCTGTTCGAGAAGATGGCGGACGACCTGGGGTCGCTCGACGGCCGCCGGATCGCGGTTTGGGGGCTGTCGTTCAAGCCCCGCACCGACGACATGCGGGAGGCGCCGTCCATCACCGTCATCGAGGCCCTCCTGGCCGCGGGGGCCGAGGTCGCGGCCTACGATCCGCAGGCGAACGGGTCGGCGCGCCGCATCTTCGCCTCGCGCATCCGCCTCGCGTCCGACGGCTACGAGGTGCTCGATCAGGCGGACGCCCTGGCCATCCTGACGGAGTGGAACGAGTTCCGCGAGCCCGATTTCGCGCGCATGCGCGAGCTGATGCGCGCCCCCGTCGTCTTCGACGGCCGCAACCTGTTCGACCCGGCCGAGATGCGCGGCCTCGGCTTCCGCTACCACTCGATCGGACGTTGAGGTTGCCGATGAGCACGGTGCTGGTGACGGGCGGCGCCGGGTACATCGGCAGCCACGCCGTGAAGGCCCTCCGGGCGGCGGGCCGGGCCGTGGTCGTCTACGACGACCTCAGCGCCGGCCACCGCGCGGCGGTCCGCGGCGCGCCCCTCGTGGAGGGGGACGTCCGCGACACGGCGCGGCTCGAGGCGGCGTTGCGGGACCACCGCGTCTCGGCCGTGATGCACTTCGCGGGGCTCCTGTCGGTCGAGGAGTCGGTGCGCGACCCCGCCCGGTACTACGAGCACAACGTGCGGGGCGGGCTGTCGGTGCTCGAGGCGGCGCGGTCGGCCGGGGTCGGCCGGCTGGTGCTGTCGTCCACCTGCGCGGTGTACGGCGTTCCGGCGGCGACCCCCATCGACGAAGACCACCCGACCGACCCCATCAACGCGTACGGGAGCTCGAAGCTCGCCGTCGAGCACGCCCTGCGCCACTACGGGCGCGCGTACGGCCTGCGGTCGATCGCCCTGCGCTACTTCAACGCGGCCGGGGCGGACCCCGACGGCGACCTCGGCGAGGACCACGACCCCGAGATCCATCTGATTCCGCGCGCCCTCGACGCCGCGTGCGGGGGCCCCCCGCTCCGGGTGTTCGGCGGCGACTATCCGACGGCGGACGGCACCTGCCAGCGCGACTACGTGCACGTCGCGGACATCGCCGACGCGCACGTCCTGGCCCTCGACGCGCTGGCGCCGGGGAGCGGCGCGCGGGTCTACAACCTGGGCACGGGGACCCCCCATTCCGTCCGGGAGGTGATCCGCAGCGTCGAACGGGTGACGGGCCGGCGGGTTCCCGCCGAACCCGCCCCGCGCCGCCCGGGCGACCCGCCGGTCCTCTTCGCGGCCGCCGGGCGCATCGCGCGCGATCTCGACTGGCGGCCGGCGCACCCGGCCCTCGACGACATCGTCGCGACGGCGTGGCGGTGGCGCGAGCGCCACCCGGAAGGGTTCGGCCCTTGAACCCGCTGCGCCGGCTGCTGCGGTTCGCCCTGCCCCACCGGCTGCGCATCCTCGCCGCCCTGCCCGCCATGGCGTTGTACGCGCTGGCGTCGGGCGGGCTCGCCCTGATCATCGAGCCGATCTTCGACGAGGTCCTTCCCGCCGGCGACCGGGTCGCGCTCGTCTGCGGGGCCCTCGTCGGCCTCTATCTGGCCAAGGGGGCGGGCGCGTACCTCTCCGTCTACCTCATGGCCGACGCGGGGCAGCGCCTCGTCCACGACCTGCGCACCGAGCTGTTCCAGCACATGCTCGGCCAGTCGAGGACCTTCTTCGGGGGCCGGACCACGGGGCGCCTGCTGTCGCGGCTCACGAGCGACGTCAACCGCGTCCAGCACGTCGTCTCGGAGACGTGCGGCGACCTCGTCCGCGAATCGCTCGCCCTCGCCGCGTTCGCCGCCCTGCTGTTCCACCAGGATGCGAGGCTCGCGCTGGTGTGCATGACGGGGGCCCCGCTCGTGGTGTACCCCCTGGTCCGCCTCGGGCAGCTCGTCCGGCGGACGACGCGCCGCGGCCAGGAGCAGGTCGAGCACCTGTCGCACCTCGCCGTCGAGGCCCTCGCCGGCCACCGCATCGTCCAGGCGTTCCAGGCCGAGCGGTTCGAGCGGCGCAAGTTCGGGGAGGCCTCGCGCCGGCTCTACCGGACGGTCATGCGGGTCACGAGCGCCCTCTCGATCCTGCCGTCGGTGATCGAGCTGGTGGGGGGCCTGTTCATCGCGGGGGTCCTCTGGTACGGCAGCCGGGAGATCGCCGCCGGCGATCTGACGGCGGGCGAGTTCACGTCGTTCATGACCGCGCTCCTGCTGATGTACGGCCCCGTGAGGAAGCTGAGCCGGGTCAACGCGAACATCCAGGGGGCGGTCGCCGCGGCCGAGCGCATCTTCGAGATCCTGGACACCCGCACCGGCACGGCGGACCGGCCCGGCGCCGCCGCGCTGCCCCCGTTCGCGTCGAGCATCGAGTTCCGCGACGTGACGTTCCGGTACCCGGACGACGACGAGGCGGTGCTGCGGGGCGTCTCGTTCACGGTGCGGGCGGGCGAGGTCGTGGCGGTGGTGGGGCTGAGCGGCGCCGGCAAGTCGACCCTCGTCAACCTCGTGCCGCGGTTCCACGACGTCACCGGGGGGGCCATCCTCATCGACGGCGTGGACGTGCGCGACGTGACGCTCCGGTCGCTGCGCCGGGCCGTCGGCATCGTGACCCAGGAGACGTTCCTCTTCGACGCGTCGGTGGCCGAGAACATCGCCTACGGCGCGCCGGGGACCCCCCGGGCGTCGATCGTCGCGGCGGCCCGCGCCGCCCACGCGCACGAGTTCGTCGTGGACCTGCCGCGGGGCTACGATACCGTGATCGGAGAGCGCGGCCAGCGGTTGTCGGGCGGCCAGCGGCAGCGTCTCACGATCGCGCGGGCCCTGCTCAGGAATCCGCCCATCCTCGTGCTCGACGAGGCGACCTCGGCCCTCGACGCGGAGTCGGAGCTGCTGGTCCAGGACGCCCTGGCGAGGCTGCTGCTCGACCGGACGGCGTTCGTCATCGCCCACCGGCTGTCGACGATCCGCCGGGCCGACGCCATCATCGTGATCGAGGGCGGGCGGGTGGCGGAGTCGGGCCGTCACGACGAGCTGCTGATGCGGCCGGGCGGCAGCTATGCGAAGCTCTATGCGACGCAGGTGTTCGGACAGGAGGCCGAAGTGCCCGGGGCGGGCGGCGGGTTCGCCGCCGCGGCGTCGGGCCCGGCCGCGGGCGGGACGCGATGATCAAGTCGATGACGGGGTTCGCGGCGGGGAGCCGCGAGCTCGACACGGCGGCCCTCGGGGTCACCGTGCGGTCGGTCAACCACCGTTACCTCGACATCCAGGTCCGGCTGCCGCCGCTGCTCGCGGCGCTGGAAGCCGAACTCCGGGGCGTCGTGCAGCGGTGGGTGGCGCGGGGGCGGGTGGAGCTGGCGGTGACGGCGCGGCTGGTGCGCCCGCCCGAGGTCGACGTCGACCTCAACGAGCCGCTCGTCGACGCGCTGTCGGCCGCCGTCGAGCAGGCGCGGGCGCGGGGCGTCGCCAGCGGCGGCCTGAGCGCCGGCGACCTCCTGCGGTTCCCGCAGGCGCTGGCGGTGCGGGAACGCGACCTGGACGAGGCGGGCCGGGCCGCCCTGGACCGCGCCGCGGCCGAGGCGGTGGAGGAGGCGCTGCGCGACCTCGACGCCATGCGGGTGCGCGAGGGCGGCTACCTGCGGACCGACCTCGAGGCCCGCTGCCGCACGGTGTCTGATCTCGTCGGGCGCCTGGAGGCGGCGGCCGAGGCGGGCCGGGCCGGGCTCGTGTCGCGGCTGACGGCCCGGATCGAGGAGATGGGGGCGCAGGCCGGCGCCGACGAGGCGGCCGTCGCCCAGGAGATCGTGCGGTTCGCGGCCCGCTCCGACGTCAGCGAGGAGATCACGCGGCTGCGGGGCCACCTCGCCCACTGGTCGGCCCTCTCCGGCGCGGCGGAGCCGTGCGGCCGGAAGCTCGACTTCCTGCTGCAGGAGATGAACCGCGAGGTCAACACGCTGGGCGCGAAGGTCGAGGGCGCCGGCGCGGGCGAACTGGTGGTGGCGGCCAAGGCGGAGCTGGAGAAGCTGCGGGAGCAGGTCCAGAACGTGGAGTAGGCGGCCGCGCCGCGGGAGGTGCGGACGCCCGAAGGGTTGGCCGGGGCGGGGAATCGCGCCGCGGGCGGACGGTTCCGGGACCGGCGCGGGGCGCGTGAACCGGCCCGATGGGCGGCGTCCTGAGCCGGCTGACGACGGCGGACGAACGCGGGGCCAGCCGGGGGGGCGCGTGGACGGCAAGGGGAGCCCGTTCGTGGTCCCGGCCCCGTCGGGTGCCGGGACGACCGCCGCCCTCGCGGGCATCGGTGGCGCGGGCGGACGGTTCCCGGGCCGGCGGGGGGGCGCGTGAGCGGCGTGGACGGCAAGGGGAGCCTGTTCGTGGTCTCGGCCCCGTCGGGCACCGGGAAGACCACCGCCGTCGATGCGCTGGTCGCGCGGGTGCCCGGCCTCGAGCGGTCGCGGAGCTACACGTCGCGCCCGCCGCGCCCGGCCGAGCGGGACGGGGTCGATTACCACTTCGTCGACCGGGACCGCTTCGAGGCGATGCGGGGGGCGGGCGAGTTCCTCGAGTGGGCCGAGGTGTTCGGCCATCTCTACGGCACCCGCACCGTCGACACCCGCCGCCGGCTCGACGCCGGCCGCAGCCTCGTCCTCGTCATCGATGTGCAGGGCGCCCGTCAGGTCCGGGCGATCGAGCCGGGCGCGGTCGGCGTCTTCCTGCTGCCGCCGTCGCCCGCGGCGCTCGAGGGCCGCCTGCGCGGCCGCGCGGGCGACCGCCTCACCGAGCCCGAGATCCGGCGCCGGTTGAGCGTCGCCCGCCGCGAGGTGCGGCACGTCGCGGAGTACGATTACGTGGTCGTCAACGACGACCTCGACGACTGCGTCGAGCGCCTGCGCTGCATCGTCGAGGCCGAGCGCTGGTCGTGGCGCGCGGCGGGGGCGGCCGCGCGGACGATCGCCGCGCGCTTCGGGGAGCCGGACGGGGGAGCCGCGCCATGGCCCTGATCGCGGTGGGGGTGACCGGCGGCATCGGCGCCTACAAGGCGGTCGAGATCGTCCGCCGGCTGCAGGACAACGGGCACGACGTCGTGGTGGCGATGACGTCCAACGCCCGCCGCTTCGTCGGACCGCTGACGTTCGAGGCGATCACGCGGCGCCCGGTCGTCACCGACCAGTTCGCGCCCGGCGCGAACGCGACCATCGAGCACGTCTCGCTGGCCGCCGACATCCGGGCGCTGGTGGTGGCGCCGGCCACCGCCAACACCGTCGGGAAGCTCGCCCACGGCATCGCCGACGATTTCCTGACCTCGCTTTATCTCGTGACCCGGGCGCCGGTGATCGTCGCCCCCGCCATGAACACGAACATGTACGAGCACGCGGCGGTCGCCGCGAACCTCGCCGTCCTGGAGGCGCGGGGCGCCCACGTCGTCGCCCCCGGCGAGGGGTACCTCGCGTGCGGGTGGACGGGCCCGGGGCGGCTCGCCGCGGTCGAGGACGTGGTCGCCGCCGTCGAGCGGCGGCTCCGGCCCGGCGGCCGCGACCTCGAGGGGCGGCGCGTTCTCGTCACCGCCGGACCGACCTGCGAGGACCTCGACCCGGTGCGCTTCGTCGGCAACCGCTCGAGCGGCCGCATGGGGTACGCCCTCGCCGCCGAGGCGGCGGAGCGCGGCGCCCGCGTCGTGCTGGTGTCCGGCCCGTGCCGCCTGGCCCCGCCGGCCGGAGCGGAGGTCGTCGGGGTGCGGAGCGCCGCCGACATGCGCGCGGCGGTGATGGATCGGGCCGACGGGGTCGACGCGGTGGTCATGGCCGCCGCGGTGGCCGACTACACGCCCGCCGGGGGGGCCCGGCCGCAGAAGATCGCGAAGGAGTCCGAGACGCTGACCCTGACCCTGACCCGCACCGCCGACGTTCTGCGCGATCTCGGCCGGTGGCGCGGCGATCGGCGGCGGCCGGTGCTGATCGGGTTCGCGGCGGAGACCCGCGACGTCGTCGCGCGGGCCCGCGCCAAGCTCGAGGCCAAGGGGGCGGACCTGATCGTCGCCAACGACGTGTCGCGGACCGACGCCGGGTTCGACGTCGAGACGAACGCCGCCACCCTGGTCGGGGCCGGCGGCGAGACCGACCTGCCGCTGCAGCCCAAGCGCGACTTGGCCCGGGCCATCCTGGACCGGCTTCGGGACCTGCTCGCCGCGCTCGGGGCGCCCGACGCGGTGGAGGCCGCCCACCATGACCGACCGTGAGCAGTTGCGGCGGCACCTGGCGTTCTTCCGCGAGCTGGGGGTCGAGGGGATCAGCCGCGACGCCCGGTGGCGCGTGCGCGACCCCGCGGTCGGCGTGGGCGTTCCGGCGGATGCCGCGCCCGGCCCCGCGGATGCGGCACCCGGCCCCGCGGACGCCGCGCCCGGCCCCGTGGACGCCGCGCCCGGTCCGGTGGTTTCCGCCCTCGGTTCGGCCGCTGTTCCGGCGCCGGGTTCGACGGCCGTTCCGGCGCCGGGTTCGACGGCCGTTTCCGCGTCCGTTCCCACCGCTGGTCTGGGGGACGGCCTGCGCGCGCAGGCCCCGCCGGCCGCCCCCGGCACCGCGCCGCCCCCCGGTGCCGCGCCGCCGGCCGCCACGCCCCTGATACCCCCGTCCGCGGCCGCGCCCGCCCCCCGCGGCGCCCCGCCTCCCGAGACCCTGGAGGAGATCCGCGCCGACCTCGGCGAGTGCACCCGCTGCAAGCTGCACGGGGGCCGGACGAACCTCGTGTTCGGGGTCGGCAGCCCCACCGCCGACCTCGTGTTCGTGGGCGAGGCGCCGGGGCGGGACGAGGACCGGCAGGGCATTCCGTTCGTCGGCCGGGCGGGGCAGTTGCTGACCCGGATCATCGCCGCGATCGGCCTGTCGCGCGACGAGGTGTACATCGCCAACGTCATCAAGTGCCGGCCCCCCAACAACCGGAACCCCGAGCCCGACGAGGTCGCGACGTGCGAGCCGTTCCTGTTCCGGCAACTCGACGTCATCCGGCCCCGCGTCGTCGTCGCCCTCGGGGGCTTCGCGATCCGGACCCTGCTCAGGACCGACCAGGCGGTCTCCCGGCTGCGGGGGCGGATGTTCGACTACCGCGGGGCGAAGCTCATCCCGACCTTCCACCCCGCGTTCCTCCTGCGGAGCCCCGAGCGTAAGCGCGACGTCTGGGAGGACATGAAGCGGGTCCGCGCCCTGCTCGCGGACCCGGAGTCCGCCCCCTAGGACGGCGGTTCCCGCCTTCCGATGTCCCGCGCCGTCTCCGTGGCCGTCCCCGTGCCCGCCCTCGACCGCCTCGACTACGAGGTGCCCGCGGAGCTGCCGGTGCCGGAGGCGGGGACCCGCGTCCTCGTGCCCCTGGGGACGCGCGCGGTGACCGGCTGCGTCGTCGGCCGGCCGGCGTCGCCGGCCGCCGCCGCGCTCAAGCCGCTGCTCGACGTCCTCGACGCCGAACCCCTGCTGCCCGCCGACGTGGTGGACCTCGCCCTGTGGGTGGGCGAGTACTACGCCTGCGGGGCGGGAGAGGCGGTGGCGGCGGCGATGCCGCCCCTGGCGTGGGTGGCCAGCGAGCGGCGGGCGGAGATCACCGCGGCGGGCCGGGCCGCCCTCGCGGGCCCCCTGGGGCCCGCGCGCCGCCGCCTGCTCGAGCGCCTGGCCGACGGCGCCGCGCACCCGGCGGCGGGGCTGGAGGAGGGCGCGGCCCCCCGGGGCCCGCGCGGCGGGCGGGGCGGCGGGCGCCGCGCCCTCCTCGCGGCCATGGCCCGCGACGGGCTGGTCCGCTTGACGCAGCCCCTCAAGGGCGCCGCGTCCGCGTTCAAGACGGTCCGCGTCGTCAAGCTGACGGCCGAGGGGCGGTCGCGCCTCGCCTCGGGCGCGGCCCTGGGCCGGCGGCAGCGCGAGGTCCTCGAGATGCTGGCGGCGGCGGGGGAGGGGGTGGCGGCGCCGGCGCTCGCGGCCGGCGGGGTGCCCGGAGGCACCCTGCGCCGCCTGGCCGAGCTCGGCGCGGTGACGATAACGGCCGAGGCGGTCGAACGGGCGCCGGGGGCGGTCGAGGCGCCGGACGCGGCGGACGCGCCGGTCCGCGCCCTGACGCCGGGGCAGCGGCGCGTGGTCGAGGCCCTCGAAGGGGCGGCGGGGGCCGGCGCGTTCGAGGTGGCGCTCCTCCACGGGGTCACCGGGAGCGGGAAGACCGAGGTCTATGCGCGGCTCGCCCGCGCCGCCGTGGCGCGGGGGCGGCAGGCGCTGATCCTCGTCCCCGAGATCGCCCTGACCCCGGGCATCGCGGCGCGCCTGCGGCCGGCGTTCGGGGACCGCGTCGCCGTCCAGCACAGCGGCCTGTCCGACGGCGCCCGCCACGATCAGTGGCACCGCATCCGCCGCGGGGGGGGTCGACGTGGTGGTGGGCACGCGGTCCGCGGTGTTCGCGCCGCTGCCGTCGGCGGGGCTGATCGTGGTCGACGAGGAGCACGACGCCTCCTACAAGCAGGACGAGAGCCCGCGCTATCACGGCCGCGACGTGGCCATCATGCGGGGGAAGCGCGGCGGGGCCCTCGTCGTGCTCGGTTCCGCGACGCCGTCGCTCGAAAGCTACCGCCACGCGGACACCGGCCGGTACCGGCGGCTGACCCTGCCGGACCGCATCGGCGGCCGCCCCCTGCCCGCCGTGCGCGTCGTCGACATGCGGGACGAACTCGCGGCGCGCGGACCGGACGTCGTGCTGAGCGCCCCCCTCGCCGAGGCCATCGACGGCAGGCTGGCGACCCGCGAGCAGGCGCTGGTGCTGCTGAACCGGCGGGGGTTCGCGGCTTCCCTGCTGTGCCGCGGGTGCGGCCACACCGTCGAGTGTCCGGACTGCAGCGTCAGCCTGACGTTCCACCGCGCGGCCGGGCGGGCCCGCTGCCACTACTGCGGATACTCGCGGGCCCGCCCCGCCGCCTGTCCGCGGTGCTCGGGCACGGTCATCGAGCACGTGGGCTTCGGCACCGAGCGGGTGCAGGCGGAGATCGAGCGGCGTTGGCCGGCCGCCCGCGTCGCCCGGCTCGACCGCGACACGGTGCGGCGGCGCGGCGCGGCGGCCCGCCTGCTCCGGCGGGTGGCGCGCCGCGAGGTGGACGTCCTCGTCGGCACCCAGATGGTGGCGAAGGGGCACGACTTCCCCGGCGTGACCCTGGTGGGCGTGGTGTCGGCGGACGTCGGCCTCGGGATGCCGGACTTCCGGGCGGCGGAGCGCACCTTCCAGTTGCTGACCCAGGTCGCGGGCCGCGCCGGCCGGGGGGGCGCGCCCGGCGAGGCGATCGTGCAGACGCTCCACCCCGGCCACTACGGCGTCCGCCACGCCTGCGACCAGGCCTACGCGCCGTTCTACCGCGAGGAGCTGCGTTTCCGGCGGGCGTTGCGGTATCCGCCGGTCGTGTCCCTCGTCTCGGCCGTCGTCCACGGTCCGCTTCGGGACCGCGCCGTGCGGGACGCGGCGGCCCTCGCGGGGCGGCTGCGCGCGGCGCCGCGCCGGTTCACGGTGCTGGGGCCGGCGCCGGCGCCCCTTGCCAGGCTGCGGGGCCGGTACCGCGTGCAGCTTTTCCTGAAGGGCGGGCGCCGCCGGGAGATGCGGGAGGCGCTGCTCCGGATCCTCGACGAGCATCCCGGTCTGAAGCGGCGCGTGGTGGTGGACGTCGACCCGGTGTCGATGTTGTAGCGCGGGTGGGCGGCGGGCGTCTACGACCCGAAGCCGCCGACGATGCGGATGGGCGCGGGCGTGAAGCAGAGCACGAAGATGACGAGCGCGCACGCCGCGACGAGCATCCGGGTCCGGTCGATGGGCAGCTCGTGGTCGAGGGTCCGCGGGTGCCGCGGCCCGAGCGCGATGAGCATGACCACCGTCAGCGCGGCCCAGACGATCCAGCTCGGCGAATGGAAGGCGAGGGCGAGGAGGACGGCGGCCGAGGCCAGCGTGACGAGGGTCGACCGGGCGCCGAAGACCGCGTACGAGATGTGGCCGCCGTCGAGCTGGCCGATGGGGAACAGGTTGAGGGCGGTGGCCAGCAACCCGACCCACGCCGCGAACCCCATGGGGTGGAGGTTCAGCGTGGCCCCTTCCGGGGGCGTCCCCCAGACCGCCCACGCCGCGAAGCGGAACAGGAGCGGCTCGCCCAGGTACACCGTGAGTTCGGTCGCCTCCCGCGCGGGCGTGAACTGCGAGAGGCCGACGCCGACGAACAGCGCGGGGACGGCCACTACGAAGCCCGCGATGGGGCCGGCGACGCCGATGTCGAAGAGCATGCGTTTGGTGGGGATGGGCTGCCGCACGCGGATGAACGCGCCGAGGGTGCCGATGAGGATCGGCGCCGGCAGGAAGTACGGGATCGACGCGTCGACCCGGTAGCGCCGGCACGCGTAGTAGTGGCCCAGCTCGTGGACGCCCAGGATGGCGAGCACCGTCAGGCTGTACCAGAGGCCGTGCCGCAGCACCAGCGGCGCGTCCGCCGCGCCGTCGAAACCGGCCGCGAAGGCCCGGTGGAACTCGGCGCCGACCCACGTCGTGGATCCGAAGGTGGCCAGCAGGAGCGCGAGGTTGACCCACGGGCGGTCGCGCCGGGAGGGCGCGGGCGCCGGCGGCCGCCGCGGGGGCGCCGCCGGGTACGCGTCCGGGGGCTGTGCCGCCGGCGGCGGTTCGGGAACCGGGGTGAGGGGCTGGCTCAAGAGAGGTCTACCCGTGGGGCGCGCGCCGCGCACCGGCGGCGCGGGTGCGATGCGGCGGGCGCGTCAGGCGCCGATGTCCTGGAGGTCCTTGCCGGGCTTGAACCGGATGGTGCGGCCGGGCGGAATGCGCACTTCCTTGCCGGTCCGCGGATTGCGGCCGATGCCCCGCTTGCGCGGCTTCACCTGGAAGACCCCGAAGCCCCTGAGTTCGATGCGCTCTCCGCGCTGCATCGACGTCCGCATGGCGTCGAGCACGGCGTCGACCGCCACCTCGGCCTTGACCTTGGTGATGTCGGCGAGCCGGGAGACCTCGTTCACGATGTCGACTTTGATCATGCGTCGCTGGCCAACGATGTATGTAAACATCATAGGTACTGTCATTTACGGCTGTCAAGCGGCCGGCGGGCACCCGGGCGCCTACGCGTCCGCGCCGTGGAGGGGGGCGGACGCCGAGCGGGTTGGCCGGGCGCCCGGCGGAGCCGAAGGCGGCGACGGGCGGGCCAACGGGGCGAAACGCGATGGGTCGTGAGCAGAACCGCGCGGCGGGACGGGTCGCCCTCGTGGGCCGGCCGAACGTGGGCAAATCGACGCTTTTCAACCGCCTGACGGGCGCGCGGCGGGCCATCGTCACCCCGGTGGCCGGCACGACCCGCGACGTCCTGGCGGGGCCGGTGGAGTGGCGGCGGCGCGTGTTCTCCGTCGTCGACACGGGCGGGGTGGCCGGCGCGAGCGCCGATCCGATGCGGGGCGCGGTGGCCGACCGCGGGCGGCGCGCCGCCGGCGACTCGGACGTCGTGGTGTTCGTGGTGGACGGCGGCGAGGGGCCGGTGCCCGCCGACGACGAGCTGGCCCGCGAACTCCGGACGCGGGGCGTCCCCGTGGTGCTCGCGGTCAACAAGATCGACGACCGCCGGGCGAAGCTCCACGCGCCGGAGTTCCACCGCTTCGGCTTCGAGCCGGTGGTCGAGATTGCCGCCGAGCACGGACTGGGCATCGGCGACCTCCTCGACGAGGTCGTCGCGCGGCTGCCGCCCGGGCCGCCGGCCGGGTCGGACGGCGCGGATCCGGCCGCGGACCCCGAGACCGGCGTGGTGGTGGTCGGCCGCCCCAACGTCGGGAAGTCGTCGCTGGTCAACCGGCTGCTGCGCGGCGACCGCGTGCTCGTCAGCTCGACCCCCGGCACCACCCGCGACGCCGTCGACGAGGTGATGCGCTGGCATCGCCGGCGCTTCCGCCTCGTGGACACCGCGGGCATGCGGCGCCCCGGCCGCGTCGCCGGCGGCGGGCGCATCGAGTCGGTCAGCGTGGTGCGGGCGCGCCACGCGATGGAGCACACCGACGTCGCGGTGCTCGTGGTGGATGCGGCGGCCGGCGTGGTCAAGCGCGACGCGGCCATCGCCGGCGAGGCGGAGGCGGCGGGGTGCGGCGTCGTCCTCGCGGCCAACAAGTGGGACCTCGTCAAGGACCGCGGACCCGGGTTCGCGGCCCGGTTCGACGAGGAGCTCCGCCGCGCCCTGAAGTTCGTCGACTACGCTCCGATAGTCCACCTCTCGGCGGCGACGGGGGAGCGGACGGGGCGGTTGCTGGAGGTCATCGACGAGGTCGCGGCGGCCCGCCGTACGGAGGTCGCCACCGGCGAGCTCAACCGCGTCGTCGCCCGCGCGGTCCGCGATCATCGGCCGTCGGGCGCAGGGCGGCGGGCGGTCCGCATCCGCTACGCGGTGCAGACGGGGGTCGCGCCGCCGACGTTCACGCTGTTCACGGGCGGCGGGGCGCGCCTCCATTTCTCGTCCGAGCGGTTCCTCCGGCGCCGTCTGCGCGAGGCCTTCGGGTTCGCCGGCACCCCCATCCGCCTGAAGGCGCGGGGGCGGTAGCGGGCGGCCGGTGTATACTGGGGCCGGCTTGAAGGGAGCGGATGGCGACGCGGATCAAGATGCCGGAGCGGTCCGTCTACAAGCCGGCGGAGGTTTGCGCCATCGCCGGTTTGCAGCCCTACGTGCTACGCTCTTGGGAGGCCGAGTTTCCCAATATGGGGCTCGCCCAGGGCGAGAGCCGCCCGCGCCTCTACCGCCGGGAAGACCTCGAGAGGGTGCTCCGTATCAAGGAGCTCGTCTTCGTCGAGGGCCTGACCCTCGGGGCGGCGCGGCGCAAGCTCCTCAAGGAGTCGCCGGCGTCCGAGAACGTCGAGGCCGAGGGGCTGGACGAGTTGCTGGGCGAAGAGGTCAGGACGCGGCTGGACGGCGTCAAGAATGGCCTGCAGGCCATTCTTGACCTGCTGGCCGGGCGGAAGGCCTGACCGGGCGGAAGCGGAGGCCCGGCGGTTCGCGGCGGACGATGGGTCGTGTCGGGATGTGGCGCAGTCTGGTAGCGCACCTGACTGGGGGTCAGGGGGTCGCTGGTTCAAATCCAGTCATCCCGACCAAATTCGCGGCACCATCGTCCGGCGGCACTTCCTTCCCTTCGCCTGAAACCGGCGATGAAGTCGTCGGTCTCCATCCCCATTTCCGCTCCCGGTCCGGAGCGGCGGCAGGAGGACACGGCATGAGCGCGCGGGTCGAGAAACCGGCGGACGCCGCACGGATGCGCGTCTCGTCGAGACGGGCCGGCGCCGCCGCGCTGGCCGCGGCCGCCCTGACCGCCGCGGTGTCCGCCGAGGACTGGCCGCAGTGGCGGGGCGCGGACCGGCTCGCGGTCTGGCACGAGACGGGCATCGTCGAGGAGCTCCCCGACGAGTTGAAGGTCGTCTGGCGCACGCCGATCCGCTCGGGCTACTCCGGGCCCGCGGTCGCGGACGGCCGCGTGTTCATCACCGACTGGCGGGAGGATCCGGACTCGCGCACGCTGGACGGGACCGAGCGGATGCTCGCCCTCGACGAGGAGAGCGGCGAGGTGCTGTGGACCCACGAGTGGCCGACGTCGTACCGCATGCTCTCGGTCAGCTACGCGGTCGGCCCCCGGTCCACGCCCACCGTCGACGGCGACCGCGTCTACGTCGTCGGCGCCACCGGACGCTTGTTCTGTTTCGACGTCGAGACCGGCGCGGTGCGCTGGGAGAAGGACTACGTGGCCGAGTACGGCACGAGCGTCCCGGTGTGGGGCATCGTCAGCGCCCCGCTGGTCGACGGCGACCGCCTCTTGACGGTCGTCGGCGGCGAGCCCGACGCCCTCGTGGTCGCCTTCGACAAGCACACCGGCGACGAGCTGTGGCGGGCGATCGAGGTCGAGGCCGAGATGGGCTACGCGCAGCCGGTCATCTACGAGGCGGGCGGGGTGCGGCAGCTCATCGTCTGGCATCCGCGCGCCCTCGCGTCGCTCGACCCCGAGACCGGCGCGCTCTACTGGGAGCAGCCGTGGGACGTCTCGATGGGGGTCACGGTGGCGACGCCGGTCCGGAGCGGCAACTACCTGCTCGTCTCGCAGTTCTTCAACGGCTCGCTGATGATGCAGTTGAACCAGGACCGGCCCGACGCCGCCGAGCTGTGGCGGGGGGGGAGCCGGAGCGAGCTGCCGGGGGAGACCGACACCATCCACGCGATGGTGACGACCCCCATCATCATCGGCGACCACGTCTACGGGGTGGACAGCTACGGCGAGCTGCGCGGGCTCGACGCCCGGACGGGCGAACGCCTCTGGATGAGCCCGGACATGACCGCCCAGGCCCGGTGGAGCACCGCCTTCCTGGTGCGGCACGGGGACCGGTACTTCGTCAACAACGACGACGGCTTCCTGATTCTCGCCCGGTTCACGCCGGAGGGGTACGTCGAGCTCGACCGCACGCGGCTCATCGAGCCGACCGGCGGCTCCGGCACCCGCACGCCGCACGGCCGCATCGCCGAGCGCCTCGTCAACTGGTCGCACCCCGCCTACGCCAACGGCCACATCGTCCACCGCAACGACCGCGGGATCATCCGCGCCTCGCTGCGCGCGGCCGACTACTAGCCCGGAGAGCGTCGCCGAACGCGACCGCAGGGTCGCGCCGGGCCTCCGATGGCCGCCCGCCCAACCCGCCGGGGTCTGCGCCGTTCTGCGGCGCCGGCTGCCAGCACCGCCCATCGTCGCCGAACGCGACCGCAAGGTCGCGCCGGGGCCTCCGATGGCCGCCCGCCCAACCCGCCGGGGTCCGCAGTCCGTTCTACGGTGCCGGCTACCAGCCGGGCCCATCGTCGCCGAACGCGACCGCAACGTCGCGCTGCGGCCCGGCTGGGCGCGCAACACCGGTTCTGCCGGAGTCCGCGCCGTCGACCGCGCCGACTCCGGCCCGCCGCTCGTCGCCCGAGGCCCTGCGGGAACCCGCGCCGTCCGGGGCGCCGACTTCCGGTTCCGCCCGTCGTCGCCGGTGGGAAACGTACCCGGGGCGAAGTTTCGTGCTGTTTTTGTTCAACCATGCCGCATGGGTTCGGTTATCATGCGTGGCAGCGCGGGCGGCCGGTTCACGCATCACCAGGAGGGAATGTTGGCAAGAGTCAAGAAGCTCACCGAGGCGATGACGAAGACGCAGATGTTCGCGGACATCGCGGAGAAGACGGAGTTGACGCGGCGGCAGGTCGCAGACGTCTTCGGGGCGCTGGACTCGGTCATCGAGCGCCATGTCCGGAAGGGGGCCGTCGGTGTGTGCACGATACCGGGCCTGCTGAAGATCAAGGTCGTCAAGAAGCCGGCGCGCCGGGCGAAGAAGGGCGTGCCGAATCCGTTCCGGCCCGGTGAGACGATGGACGTCAAGGCCAAGCCGGCGAGCACGAGCGTGAAGATCCTCCCGCTGAAGAAGCTGAAGGACATGGCGTAGGCCGCGCGGGCGGTTTCTCGGGCGCCGCGCCGCCATCGCCGCCTTTCGGCGACCGGGCGGCGGGCGCGGCTTCGCGGCGCGGGCTTGGTTTCGTGAGGCGGGTGCGGTTTTCGCGGCGCGGGGGACGGGAGCGTGCCGGCCGTTCCGCCGGCCCGCGCGGCCGCGGCGGCCCGCGTTCCGAGCGTTCCGGCTTGCGGGGCGCGCCTCGGGCAATTCCGCCGATCAGCCGTTCTTCACCCGGTGGCGGGCCAGCGCGATGGCCGAGTCGGTCTTGCCGCGGTCGACGGCGCCGAGGAAGCGGGCTCCGTCCTCGATGATCACGCAGGGCGACGCCAGCCGTCCGTTGACCACGGATTCCGCCCGGAGTTCGATGAGCCTCGAGGCGGTGAGATTGCCGTCGACCCGGCCGAGCACGGTGACCGTCCGGGCGAAGATGTCGCCGCGGACGCGCGCGACGCCGGTGACCGCCACGCCGTGGTCCGGCACCACGACCTCGCCCTCGACCGTTCCCTCGATGATGACGTGGGCGGTGGCGCTGAGCCGGCCCTTGGCCGTGACGCCCCGGCCGAAGGTCGACAACTCGCCGGCGCGGCGCGGGTCCCGATGCCGCGGGTGCTCGTCGGACGGATCTAGGGTGACGGTCGGGTAACGGTCGATCGTCGCCATGGGTCGGGCGCGGCGGTGGGTCTGGAGCGGGAGACGGGGATCGAACCCGCGACCAACGGCTTGGGAAGCCGTGACTCTACCACTGAGTTACTCCCGCTCGTCGCCGCGCGCCTCCATCTTATCAGATCGCCGCCGATTCAGCTTCGAATCAGGTCGAGCACTTCATCCCGGCGCCCCGCCATCCCGCCGCGCGTCGCCGCCTCCAGGTTCAGCCGCAGCAGCGGCTCGGTGTTCGACGGCCGGACGTTGAAGTGCCAGGTCGGGTACTCGACCGACACGCCGTCCATGCGGTGGACGCGGCCGTCGGCGTACCGTTCGGCGAGCAGCGCCAGCTTGGCCGCGACGCGCTCCCGGTCTTCGAGCGCGGTGTTGATCTCGCCCGAGATGAAGTAGCGCCCGCGGTACGGGGCGAGGAGCTCGCGCAGCGTCTGTCCCCGCGTCGACATCAGCTCGAGGACGAGCAGGGCGGGGATGAACCCGTTGTCGGCGTAGAAGTTCTCGCGGAAGTAATAGTGGCCGGTGACCTCGCCGCCGAAGACGGCGTTCTCTTCGCGCATCCGCTTCTTGAAGAACGCGTGGCCGACCCGGTTCATCAGCGCCCGCCCCCCGAACCGGGCGACGGTGTCCCGGACCGCGTGGCTCGCCCGCACGTCGTAGACGACGGCGGCGTCCGGCGTCTTCCGGAGGAAGGCCTCCGCCAGCAGCGCGGTGACGAAATCGCCGGGAACGAACTCGCCCTCGCCGTCGACGAAGAAGCACCGGTCGGCGTCGCCGTCCCACGCGATGCCCGCGTCCGCCGACTGGGCCCGGACCGCGTCGACGAGGTCGCGGCGGTTCTCCTCGATCAGCGGGTTCGCCTCGTGGTGCGGAAACGTGCCGTCGACCTCGAAGCAGAGCCGGGTGGTGCGGCACGGCAGCCGGTCGAAGAGGGCCGGCGCGACTACCCCCGCCATGCCGCTGCCGGCGTCGAGCACGAGCGAGAACGGCCGGACCGCGGCCGGATCGATGAAGCCGAGCACGTGGTCGATGTAGTCGTCGAGAATCCGCGCCCCGCCGCGGGTCCCCGGCCGCGCCGCCGGCGCCGGCAGGGCGTCGGCGGCCAGCATGTCGCGGATCTCGGCGATCCCGGCGTCGCCGCTGAGCGGCAGCGCCCGCTTCCCGACGAGCTTGATGCCGTTGTAGGCGCCGGGGTTGTGCGAAGCGGTGATCTGGGCGCCCCCGTCGAGGTCGCCGCGGGCCACCGCGTAGTAGAGCTGGTCGGTGCCCATCAGGCCGATGTCCACGACGTCGGCGCCCTGGGCGGTGGCCCCGGCGATGAACGCCGCCGCGAGGCCGGGCGACGACACGCGCATGTCGCGGCTGACGGCGATGCGCCGCGCGCCGAGGTGGGCCACGAGCCCCCGGCCGATCGACTCGGCCAGCTCCTCGTCGATCTGATCGGGATACAGCCCGCGCACGTCGTAGGCCTTGAATACGTCGGGGTCGAAGGTCATCTGGTCATCCCGCGGCCGGGCGCCCCGGCCGGCACGGCGGGCGGGGCGTCCGGCGCCCGTGCGCCTCCCGTACGGCTGTAGGCCGACAGCGTGGATCGGCTTCCCAACACGGTTCCGGCGGCCACGTCGGCCCCGGGGCCGACGTGGCACCCCTCGCCCAGAATCGCCTCCCGCACCGCGGCGTCCGCGCCGACGACGCTGCCTCCCCAAATGATGGACCGCTCGATGGCCGCGCGGGGACCGATGGTGCAGTCCGGCCCGATCACCGACTCGGGGCCGATGCGGGCGCCCTCCTCGACGACGCAGCCGTCCCCGAGGAAGCACGGCCCGGCGAGTTCGGCCCCGGGCGCGATGCGGCATCGCGCGCCCGCCTCGACGGTTTCGGGCGGCTTCTCCCGGAACGGGCCGGCCGCGCAGCGCCCGGCCATCATGTCGCGGTGCGCCTGGGCGTAGCTGGCCGGGGTGCCGATGTCGATCCAGTAGCGGCGGGCCACGTGGGCGACGAAGGTCTCGCGCCGTTCGATGAGCGACGGAAAGTACTGCCGCTCGATCGACCACGCGGTGTCGTCGGGAATGCGGTCGAAGGTCGCCGGCTCCAGCAGATAGATGCCGGCGTTGATCGTGTCGCAGGTGATCTCGTTCGGATCCGGCTTCTCCAGGAAGCGCCGCACGTTGCCGTCCGCGTCGGTCTCGACGAGGCCGTACGCGGACGGGTCGTCGACCGGCGTGAGCACGATCGTCGCCAGCGCGCGGCGTTCCCGGTGCCGCGCGACCGCCGCGTTGAGGTCGACGTCGGTCAGCACGTCGCCGTTGAGCACCAGTACGGTGTCGGCGACGCCCCGCGAGGCGAACTTGATCGCGCCGCCGGTGCCCAGCGGATGGGGCTCGACGCGGTACCGCACCGGCAGTCCGGCGTCGGCGCCGTCCCCGACGCGGGCCTCGATGCGCTCGGGACGGTAGTTCAGGCTCAGGATCACCTCGTCGATGTCCGGGACCCGCCGCAGGAGGTCGGTCTGGTAACGGAGGAAGGGGCGGTCGAAGATCGGCACGACGGGCTTGGGGAGGTCGACCGTGAGGGGGCGCAGCCTCGTGCCGAAGCCGCCCGCGAGAATGACCGCCTTCATGGGGCGGGGATCTTAGCACCCGCGGCGGAAGTCCCGCGCCCCCGGGCTCCCGTCCGGGCGCCGGCCCCCGCGCCGGGCCCCCCGCCATGTTGCGACCTGTCCGTGCGGACACTACAATGGGGCGGTTTCCTTCCCCCGATGAATCTGCCGAACAGCTTGACCCTGGCCCGCATCTTCCTGGTTCCGCTGCTCGTGGTCGTGCTGTGGACGGAGTTCGAAGGGAAGGAGCTGGTCGGCGCGGCCATCTTCAGCGTCGCCGCCCTGACCGACTGGCTCGACGGGTTCCTCGCCCGGCGGCAGAAGCAGGTCACGACCTTCGGCCAGTTGATGGACCCGCTGGCCGACAAGCTCCTGATCACGGCGGCGCTCATCTCGCTCGTCCAGATGGAGCTGGCCCCCGCCTGGATGGTCGCGCTCATCCTGGGCCGCGAGCTCGGGGTCACGGTGCTGCGCAGCCTGGCCTATTCGCGCGGCGTGACGATCGCCGCCTCGCCGCTCGGCAAGGTGAAGATGATGTCGCAGGTCGTCGCGATCCTGCTGCTCATCCTGGGCCGCGAGCATCTCCAGCAGTTCTTCGTGCTGGGGCGGGTCGCGCTGTGGGTCGTGGTGGTGACGGCCCTGGCGTCGGCGCTGGAGTACTATCGGCGGTTCACCCTGGCCGTGGCGAACCCGAAGGGCGCCGGGTTCGACCCGCCCGCGACGGCCGCCGGGGCGCCGGCCGTCGCCGACCGCAAGGGCCGGCGGCTCGCCTCGCCGTCCTGATCGGCGTCCCCCTCACTCGAACCCCGGTCGCGGGTACGCGCGTAGACGAACGGCGCCGTCCGACGGTTGGTTCGGCGGCGGCCTGCGGCCGCGGCGGCGCCGGTCGGCGGCTTCGGCCCGTCGTCAGCGGTCGAGCTGAGCTTCGAGCTCGGAGATCCGCACGCGCGCCTCGTCCGCGTACTCGCTGGCCTCGAACTCCTCGAGGATGCGCGCGAAGTAGGGGATGGCCTCGGTGATAGCCCGGGCCACGGCGTACGACTCGCCGAGATAGAAGTAGACCTCGTCGCGCTTCGAGTACTCGGGATCGTTGTCCAGGATCTGCCGGAACCGATTGACCGCTCCCGGGTAGAACTTGGCGCGGTAGTAGAAGTGGCCGACGGTGAAGTCGTGCTCGCTGAGCCGGTCTCGGGCCTCGCGCAGCCGTTCGCGGACCGTCGGCGTCCACTCCCGGTCCGTCGGATACTGGTCCAGGAAGTTCTCGAACTCGCGGATGGCGTTCCGCGTCTCGGTCTGATCCCGCTCCGCCCGCCGCATCTGATGGAAGTGCACCATCCCGAGCTTGTACTGGGCGAAGGGCGCGCGCGGGTGGGTCGGATAGAGGCTCAGGAAATCCTGGAACTCGGCCAGGGCGCGCACGTACGCCTCCGTCGAGCCCTCCTGCTCGTAGCTCTCCCCGATGCCGAGCCGAGCCGCCGCCCGGTACTGGCTCTGCGGATAGTTGTCGCGGATCTCCACGAAGTACTGACGCGCGCGGCGCCAGTCGCCCTCGTCGAGGGCGGCGGCCCCCCGCTCGAACAGCAGCCGGTCGGCCTCGACCTCGCCGATGGCGGGGATGTCCGCCCGGGGCGAGGCGCAGCCGACGGCGGCGGCGAGCAGCAGACCGAACCCGGCGCCCGCCCAGAGGCGTCGGGGGGACGTCGGGGGGCGGCGGGGATGTCGGATGGGAGCGCGGTGATGGTGGTTCATGGATGTCTACGCCAACAGCCTTCGGACGTCGGCGGGTAGCCGGGCCGGCCTGCCTTCGCCGTCCACCGACGCATGTACGGTGTGGCCGACGGCCGTCGCCGCGCCGTCGCCCCCGCGCCGGACCTCGTACGCGAACCGCACGCGGACCGGCGAGAGCAGGTCGCCCCGCGTGAGAATCGTGAGCTCATCGTCGTAGCGCGCGGGCCGCCGGTACTCGCAGTGCGCCTCGATCACCGGCAGCATGAACCCGGCCGCCTCGAGGTCGCGGTAGGTGTAGCCCACCGACCGCAGCAGCTCGCAACGCGCCACTTCGAACCACACGAAGTAATTCGAATAGTATGCCACCCGCATCCGGTCCGTCTCCGCGTACCGGACCCGGATCGTGGCGCTTCCCCGAGCCACGCGGTCAGCCTTCCCCGGCCGCCGCGCGCAGCGAGCGGACCGCCGCCGGCACGTCGGGCGCGCCGAAGACGGCGGCGCCGGCCACGAGGATCTCCGCCCCGGCCGCCACGACCCGCGCGGCGTTGCCGCGGTCGACGCCGCCGTCGACCTCGACCGGCGCGCGGTTGCCCGCCTCGTCGAGGAGCCGCCGCGCCCGGGCGATTTTCGCCTCGCTTCCGCGGATGAACGTCTGGCCGCCGAATCCGGGGTTGACGGTCATCACGAGTACGAAGTCGAGCTCGCCCGCGACCTCGCTCAGGGCCGACACCGCGGTGCCGGGATTCAGCACGGCGCCGGCCCGTATCCCGTGGCTGCGGATGTGCCCCAGCGTGCGGTGCAGATGGGGCGCGGCCTCGACATGGACCGAGATCGCCGCCGCGCCGGCCTCCGCGAACCGGTCGATGTACCGGTCCGGGTCAGCAATCATCAAGTGTACGTCCAACGGCAGGTCGGTCACCCGGCGCAGGGCCGCGACCACCGGCGGACCGATGGTGAGGTTGGGCACGAAATGCCCGTCCATCACGTCCACGTGTATCAGGTCCGCCCCACCCGCCTCCGCGTCCGCGACCGCCTCCCCGAGGGCCGCGAAGTCGGCCGAGAGTATCGAGGGGGCGATGCGCACGCTCATCGACTGACCTCGAGCGAGATCGCCTCGCCGTGGGCGATCTGGAACCCCGTCTGCGGGGACTGACGCAGAATCACGCCCGGCTCGACGCCCGGATAGGGGTGATCGCCCACCACCGAGACGCGGAATCCGCGGGCCCGCAGCACCTCGGCGGCGTCGGCGCCGTAGACGCCGATGAGGTCCGGCATGACGTAGGTGGCGCCGCGCTCTCCGCGGTTGACGAGGACCGAGACGTTGGCGGCGGACCCCCGGGGCGGCGGTTCCTGGGCGACCACCGAGTCGATGGGATACCGGCTCGACCGGATCGCTGAGACGATGTCCAGCCTCAGGGCGTCCTCGGCGAGCCGGGCGCCGGCGCCGCTCTCCGACTGTCCGATTAGGCTCGGCACCGAGCCCGCGCTCGCGCCCGAGCTCAGCCACACCCTGACGCTGCGCCCGCGGCGGGTGGTCAGGCCCGGTGCCGGGTCCTGGGCCGCGACTTCACCGACGGGAACGTCGGCGTCGATGCGGTCCGGCGCCTCCACCCGTACGTCGAGACCGAGTGGATCGAGGGTCGCCGTCGCCTCGTCCACGCTCTGCTTGACGAGGTCCGGCACCGCGACCTCGCGGAAGCGGAGGGCGACCTGCAGCCCGACCACCGCGAAGAGGATGAAGATGATGCCCGCCACGGCCACGGCGGTCCCGGCCACGGCGAGCCGCGCCATCCAGCGGCTGGCGCGGCTGGGGGCGGCCGCCGCGGGCGCGGGCCGCCGGTGCGGCCGGCGCGGCGCCCCGGATCGGGCCGGGGGCGACGTCGAGGAGCGGTCGGACGAAGAAGGCATCCCAACACAAAATACTACACGTTCCGGCCGCCGTCACCGTGCGGCGCGTCTGCCGGTGCGCGACAAGAGAGTGGTGCGCCGCCGAGCACGACACCCCGAATCGCCGGTTTGCCCCGCGCCGAGGCGGTCATCTCAATGAATCTCTCGTGCATCCCGCGTCTGCGCCGGTCCTCCGCGGCGCGGCCCGCCGGCGCGGCGCGTCGGGGAGGAGGAGGCCGCGCGCCGCTTGAGCACGACGGCGAAGAACGCGTCCAGGCCGTGGCGGAAGGGCGTGGTCGCGAGGCGCCCCCGGTCGTCGAGCACGCCGTGGACGCCCGGCGGGAGCGGGCCGTTTCGCTCCGGGGGCACCGGCCGGAAGTCGGGGTGGGCGTCGAGGAACGCGGCCACGACGTCCTCGTTCTCCTCCGGTTCGCTGGAGCAGGTCGCATAGACGAGGACCCCGCCGGGCCGCACCGCGTCGGCGGCGTGATCGGCCATCGCCAACTGCTCGGCCGCGAAGCGCGGCAGATCGCCGGGGACGCGGCGCCACCGTATTTCGGGGTCGCGCCGGAGCACGCCCAGCCCCGAGCAGGGCGCATCGACGAGCACCCGGTCGAACACCGGTCCGAACGGGGCTCCGCGCCGCAGGTCGAGGCGGACGACGCGGGTGTCCGCGCCCATGCCCGTCAGGGTGTCGCGGAGCAGGCGGATCCGCGCCGGCCTCAGATCCGCGGCGACGAGCATGCCGCGCCCGCCCATCGCGCCGGCGATGGCCGCGGCCTTGCCGCCGGGCGCGGCGCAGGCGTCCAGCACGCGGTCGCCGGGCCGGCCGCCGACCAGCTCCGCGACGAGCTGACTGGCCTCGTCCTGCGCGTGGAAGAGCCCGGCGTCCGCGAGCGGCGTGCGGAACGGGTTCCCGGCGGCGACGGTGAGTCCGTCGCGCGCGAACCGGGTCGGCTCGGTCCGCACGCCGTGCTCCGCGAGGCGCTCCGCGAGCTCCTCCCGCGTGGCGCGGAGCCGGTTCGCGCGCAGCGTCAGGGGGGGGCTGGTGTTGTTGAACCGGACCCAGTCCGCGGCCGGCTGAAGGCCGTAGCGGTCGAGCCACCGCTCGACGAGCCAGCGCGGATGCGACGCCGTCACGGAGAGGTACCCCAGGGCGGTCGCGCGATCCGCCGTCCCGTCCGGCGGGGGAGGCAGCCCCGGCGCGCGGCGGGCCGCCCCCACGCGGCGGAGCACCGCGTTGACGAAGCCGGCCGCGCTCGTCCTGCCGACCTGCTTGACGAGCCGGACCGATTCGTTGACGGCCGCCGCCGGGGGCACCCGATCGAGGTAAAGCAGTTGGTAGGCGCCGAGCCGGAGCACCGTCAGCACGTCGGGATCGACGCGGCCGAGCGGGCGGTCGGCGGCGCGTCCGACGACGTGGTCCAACGCGGCCAGCCAGCGGAGGGTGCCCCCGGCCAGCTCGGTGACGAGCGCCCGGTCCCGGTCGTCGGCGAGCGGGTCCCTGAACTCGACCAGCGCCCGCGGCAGGTCGCCGCCGCGCAGCACCGCCTGCACGACGCGGTAGGCGGCGGTGCGGGCCGGGTTGGTGCGAGCCATGCAGTTCGTCCCCTGGGCGGCGTCCCCGGGGCCGCCCCGCGCGCCGGCCTCCGGTTCCGGACGCCCGGCGGAGCGGGCGGGCGGACGCCCCCGCGGGCGGTCAGGACCCGGGCGGGGAGGGCGGCGAGGGGTGGAAGGCGTCGCCGGCCTCGATGCGCCGTCCGGCCAGGAAATCGCGGGCCGACTGCGCTCGGCGGCCCTCGGGCTGAATCTCCAGGATCGAGAGGATCGTGCCCTCGCCGCAGGCGACGCGCAATCGACCGCCCCGCGCCTCGACGACGGCGCCGGGTCGGCCGGCGGGCGCGGGCGCGCCGCCGGACGGGGCGGCGGGTTCGGGCGCCGTGCGGCGGATCAGGTACCGCGCGCCGCCGAAGAAGGTGAATGCCGGCGGCCACGGGTGCAGCCCGCGCACGAGGTCGTGGACCGCCCCGGCCGGGCGGCGCCAGTCGATGCGGCCGTCCTCGCGGGTGAGCCGGGGCGCGTAGGTCGCGCGGTCGTGGTCCTGCGGCCGCTCGCGCGCCCGTCCCGCGGCGATGGCCCGGACGGTGGCGAGCAGCAGCTCCGCCCCCATCGCGGCCAGCGCCGCCTCGACGTCCGCGCTGGTCTCGTGCTCCGCTATCGGCCGGGACGCGCTGGCGAGCATCGGCCCCGCGTCCATCTCGCGGACGAGGCGGATCATGGTGACGCCGGTCTCCCGTTCGCCCGCGATCACGGCGCGCTGTATCGGCGCCGCGCCGCGGTAGCGGGGCAGCAGCGACGCGTGCACGTTGACGACGCCGTGGCGCGGGGCGGCGAGCACCGCGTCGGGCAGCAGTTGCCCGTAGGCGACGACGACCCCCAGGTCGGCGCCGCTCGCGGCCAGCCGCGCCGTGAAGTCCGGGTCGCGCGCCCGTTCCGGCTGCAGCAGGGGGATGCCGCGGTCGAGGGCCGCGGCCTTCACCGGAGACGGCCGGAGGCGCTGTCCCCGGCCGCGGGGGCGGTCCGGCTGCGTCACCGCCAGCACCACCCGTTCGCCCGCCGCGACGAGGCGCTCCAGCGACGGCACCGCGAACGCCGGGGTCCCGAAGAACGCGATCGTCACCACTTGCCCGCGCGCTGGAGCTTGCGCACCCGCCGCACGATCTGATCGCGCCGGAGGCCCCTCATGCGGTCGACGAACAGGGCCCCGTCGAGATGGTCCATCTCGTGCTGGAGCACGCGGGCGAGCAGCGCCCCGCCCTCGACGGTGATCCCGGTGCCCTCGCGGTCGTAGCCCCGCACGACCATCCGCGCGGGCCGCGTAATCCGGGCCGTGAACCCGGGCAGGCTGAGACAGCCCTCATCTTCGCGTTGGGCGCCCTCCTGCTCGACGATGCGGGGATTGACGATGATGACGAGATCGTCGATGGACCGTCCGGCCGACGGATCGGCGACGAACACGCGCAACCCGACGCCGACCTGCGGCGCCGCCAGACCGATGCCGGGGGCGGCGTGCATGGTCTGGATCATGTCGTCGATCAGCGTCTGCAGGTCGTCGTCGAAGTCGACCACCCGGCGCGCCGGGCGGTGCAGGACGTCGGCGCCGTGGCGCAGGATGGGGCGGATCAATCGGATTGCCCGTCCGAGTCGGCGCTGCGCCCGTCGTCGGCCCCCAGCTCGCGAAGCACCTCGGCGCTGTTGCCGGCGGGGGGTACCGGCTCGGGTCCTGGATGCGGGCGCGGGTCGCCTCGGCCGCCCCCGCGAGGTCGAGCGGAGTCCGCCCCGCGTCGTCCTTCGCGTCGAGGTCGGCGCCGCGCTCGGCCAGGAACCGCACCACGGTCGTGAAGTTCCGCTGCGCGGCGGCGTGCATCGCGGTGTCGCCCCGCAGGTCGGCGGCGTTGACGTCGGCCCCGTGTCCGATGGCGGTCCGCACCGCCGCCATCACCTTGCGCTCGTCGTCGTCGGGATCGCGCAACGCGCTGTTGAAGAAGCGCCCGCGGTTGGCCGGCCCCCGCGCCGCCGCCACCAGGGGGGGGATGAAGCCGCCGGCGATGTGGGGCGGCCCGACCCCGCCCGCGCGATCGAAGACCGCGCGCCAGCGCTCCAGGGTCGTCAGGCGGGGGTCGGCCCCGGCCTCCGCGAGCACGCGCATGGCGTCGGCGTCGTGGAACCACGCCGCGAGCCAGTAGGGCGTCGCGCTGACGAGGGCCGGGGTGAACGCCCAGTCCTGGCTCGCGCGCCGAACCGGGGTCCCCGCCCGCAGGCGGAGGTTGGGGTCGGCCCCGTGGGCGAGCAGGGTCCGCACCAGCGTCCCGTCGCCCCGCAGCACGGCCGCGTGCAGGGCGGTGTAGCCGCCGCCGATCGCGTTGGGATCGGCGCCGCGGTCGAGGAGGTACGCGGCGAACGCGCCCTGGCCGCTGAGCGCCGCGAGGGCGAGGGGGGCCGCGCCGGTGGGGGCCGGGCTCTCCGCGTCGGCGCCCGCGTCGAGCAGGATCCGGGCCGCCTCGGCGCGGCCGTGCCGGGCCGCGAACAGCAGCGGCGTGAACCCGCCCCGGTTCCACACGACGCCCTGGTCGTACTGCGACGCGTTGGTGCCCTCGGCGTGCATCATCCGCGGGCGCACCCTCGAACGGGCCTCGACGTCCGCCCCGTGGCGCACGAGCAGGGCGGCGACCTCGTCGTGGCCCTGCGCCACCGCCCACATCAGGGCGGTCTGGCCGCGGGTGCTCTCCGCCGCGTTCACGTCGGCGCCGGCGGCGATGAGGGCCCGGACGCCGTCCGCGGTCCCGGCCCGGGACGCGGTCATGACCGGCGTCTCGCCCTCCGGCAACTCGGCGTTCGCGTCCGCGCCGGCCGCGAGCAGCCGCTCGATCATCGCCGCGCCGCCGTTCTCGGCCGCCAGCCAGAGCGGGGTCGCGCCGAGTTCGTTGGCCGCGTCGACATCGGCCCCCGCCCCGAGCAGCAGCCCCGCGACGCGCTGATCGTCGCGGAACGCGGCCCAGTGCAGGGCGGTGGCGCCGTCGGGCTGACGCTGGTCGACGTCGGCGCCGCGCTCAAGCAGGCGCGCCACCGCCTCGGCGTCCGCCGCCTTGGCGGCGGCGACGAGGGGGAGCCCGTCGGTGTTGGCGCGGACCGGGGCGGCGGCCGCCGCCAGAACGAGACAGGCGCCGGCTGCGGCGAGGGCGCCCATTCGAGGCGCCGGTCGACTCGCGGGGATGTTCGCGATCATCGAGACTTCTCCTGATTCCGGGATGCCGTGGACAAGGCCGCACGGCGCTCGATCCATGGCGATTGCCGATTCATGGTACCGCAGGTTCCGTCCGCGGTGGAACCCCCGGCCGGGGGCCGTTCGCGCGCCGCGGCGCCTGCCCGCCGTTCCGCGCCGCCCGCGGATCGGCCGCGCGACGGGCGGGGGGCGCGCCCGACCCGCTCGACGCGGGTTCGCGGGCGGGAGCGGGAAGGCGCCGCGGTCGTTCGGAACGGCGGTGGCGACCCGCTCCGCGCACAGGCCGTTGGCGCCCGCCGCGCCATTGACACCCGGGAGGAAAGCGGCGACACTACCATGTCCCGAGAGCAGGGGGGGATTCGTCCGTCCGCGGCGATCACCCGACACTACGGCGGTCTCGTTGGAGGTTCGCCGGCGCGAATCCTCCAGATCGCAGGCTCCCGCGCTTCCGAACGACGTTGGGCCGACATCTCATGACACCAAATCAGGCTCCGGCGCTCCGACGTTTCCTCGCTGGACCCGGCGCGGTGCTGGTCGCGGCCCTCGTGTGCGCCCCGCAGGGCGTGCTGGCCGGCGGGCAGTCCGCGGCGGGCGAGTCCGCGGCGGTCTCGCCCCAGCGGGCGCTCCTGGACCAGTACTGCGTCACCTGCCACAACCGCGCGATCGTGGAGGGCACGGGCGGGGCGCGCTCGGTGCTCGTGACGCAGCTCCGCACGGTGGGGCTGTCGCTCGACGCCGTCGACGTCGACAACGTCGCCGAGGACCCCGAGGTCTGGGAGGCGGTCGTGCGCAAGCTGCGCGTCGGGGCCATGCCCCCGCAGCCGCGCCCGCGCCCCGACAAGGCCGCCTACGACGGTTTCCGGCGGTGGCTCGAGGACGAACTCGACCGGGCCGCCGAGGCGAGGCCGAACCCGGGCCGCACGCTCGCGTTCCACCGGCTGAACCAGACCGAGTACCGCAACGTCATCCGCGATCTGCTCGATCTGGAGATCGACGTCGGCGAGTGGATTCCCGCCGACGCGCCCGACCGCTTCGGCTTCGACAACAACGCCGGGGCCCTGTCGCTGTCGCCGTCCCTCTTCGAGCGGTACGTGTCGGCCGCCCGCAAGATCAGCCGCCTCGCCATCGGCGAGCCGCCGGCGGGCGGGGCGGTCATCGCCACCTACGAGGTCCCCCTCAACCTCCAGCAGGAGAACCAGCAGAGCGAGGACCTGCCCTTCGGCTCGCGCGGCGGGGCCGCGGTGCGGCACCATTTCCCCGTCGACGGCGAGTACCTGATCAAGCTGCGGCTGCGCACCAACTACGTGGGCTACGTGCGCGGCATCGACCAGGCCCACGACGTCGAGATCCGCCTCGACGGCCGGCGCATCCGGCAGTTCACGTTCGGCGGGGACGCGCCGGGCATGCCCGCGCCCATCAGCTTCGCGGGCAACATCCGCGGCGACATCGAGTGGGAGTCGTACTCGCTGCACGCCGACGACGACCTGGAGATCCGCATCCGGGTCGACGCGGGGCCGCACGTCATCGGGGTGTCGTTCCCGCGCGAGACGTGGGAGGAGGAGGGCGTGCTGCAGCCCCGGCAGTCGGGCTTCGCCCTCGCCGTGAACGACATGCCCGACGGCAACCCCGCCCTCGACAACGTGCAGATCCACGGCCCGTTCACGGTGGACGGCCCCGGCGACACCCCGACGCGGCGCCGGCTGTTCTCGTGCACCCCGGCCGGCGGGGCGGACGAGCGCCCCTGCGCGGCGGAGATCCTCGGCACCCTCGCCCGGCGCGCGTACCGGCGCCCGGTGACCGACGACGACCTCGACACCCTGCTCGACTTCTTCGAGATCGGCCGGCGGGGCGGCAGCTTCGACGCGGGCATCGGGCTCGCCCTCGAGCGCGTCCTCGCCGACCCCGAGTTCCTCTACCGCATCGAGCACGACCCCGTCGACAGTCCGCCCGACGCGATCTACGCCATTCCCGACCTCGACCTCGCCTCGAGGCTGTCGTTCTTCCTGTGGAGCAGCATCCCCGACGACGAGCTGCTGGCCGCGGCCGAGGACGGCTCGCTCGGCGACCCCGCGGTCCTCGAGGGGCAGGTGCGCCGCATGCTCGCCGACCCGCGGTCGTCGGCCCTCGTCGACAACTTCGCGGGGCAGTGGCTGCACGTCCGCAACCTGGAGGGCGTGTATCCCGACCCGCTCATCTTCCCCGACTTCGACGACAACCTGCGCGAGGCCTTCGAGGCGGAGACGAGCCTGTTCATCGAGAGCCTGATCCGCGAGGACCGCAGCCTGCTCGACCTGCTGCGCGCCGACTACACCTTCGTCAACGAGCGGCTCGCCGCGCACTACGGGATTCCGAACGTCTACGGGAACCGCTTCCGCAAGGTGACCTTCCCGGCCGGCGAATGGGCCGGGCTGCTGAGCCACGGCAGCGTGATGACCGTCACGTCCTATCCCAACCGGACGTCGCCGGTGCTGCGCGGCAAGTGGGTGCTCGAGAACCTGCTCGGGGCCCCGCCCCCCGAGCCGCCGCCCGACGTGCCCACCCTCGAGGAGGAGAACGAGGAGGGCGAGCCGCTCACCATGCGGCAGGCGATGGTGCGGCACCGCGAGGACCCGGCGTGTTCGGTGTGCCACGCGCCGATGGACCCCATCGGGTTCTCGCTCGAGAACTTCGACGCCATCGGGCGGTGGCGGGCCACCACCGCGGGCGTGCCCGTCGACGCCTCGGGGGTCCTGCCCGACGGCGCCGCGTTCGAGGGCCCCACCGGGCTCCGCGATCTCCTGCTGGCGCGGCCCGACGATTTCGTCGGCACCGTGACCGAAAAATTGATGGGCTATGCCCTGGGGCGTGCGATCGAGTATCATGACGCCCCAACCGTCCGGAAGATCGTCCGCGAAGCGGCCGGCGACGACTACCGCTGGTCATCCATCGTCCTCGGAATCGTGGAGAGCACCGCGTTCAAGCTGCGGAGGTCCGACTCATGATCATCACCAGGAAAGCCATCCCGCGCCGCACCGTGCTGCGGGGCATCGGTGCCGGTCTGGCGCTGCCGCTGCTGGACGGCATGGTCCCGGCGTTCGCGGCCATCCGCAACAGCGCCGCCAACCCCGTCCGCCGCTTCGGCGTCTTCTACGTGCCGAACGGGATGGCGATGAAGCACTGGACTCCCGAGGCCGACGGACTGGGCTTCGAGACGACCCGGCTGCTCAGCCACGTCGAGCCGTACCGCGACCAGTTGACGGTGCTGACGGGCCTCAACGGGGTGCCGAGCAACGCCGGCGTCCACGCCAGCGCCGCCACCCGGTTCCTGACCGGCGTGACCCCGGCCCGGACGGAGTCGAACCTGCGCGCCGGCGTCTCCGTCGACCAGCTCATCGCCCGCGAGACCGCCCGTCACACCCAGCTCGGCTCGCTCGAGATCGCCCTCGACAGCCGCGACGTGTCGGGGTCGTGCGACGTCGGCTTCAGTTGCACCTACACCAACACCATCTCGTGGCGGAACGAGACCACGCCGCTCCTCGGCGAGAACAACCCGCGCGCGGTCTTCGAGCGGCTCTTCGGCGACAGCGGGTCGACCGACCCCGCGGCGCGGCTCGACCGCATCCGCAAGGACCAGAGCATCCTCGACTCGGTGTCCGACAAGATCAGCGCCCTGCAGCGCGGCCTCGGGCCCGCCGACCAGGTGCGGGTGAACGAGTACCTCGAGGCGGTGCGCGACATCGAGCGCCGCATCCAGAAGGCCGAAGAGCAGAGCGACCGCGAGCTGCCCGAGGTCGTGCAGCCGGCGGGCATCCCCGCCACCTACGGCGAGCACGCCAAGCTCATGTGCGACCTGCTGCTGCTCGCGTACCAGACCGACCTGACGCGGGTCAGCACCTACATGATGGCGCGGGAGATCAGCGGCCGGACGTACCCCGAGATCGGGGTCCCCGACTCGCACCACCCGACCTCGCACCACCGCGACGACCCGACCCTCTACGAGAAGATCGCGAAGATCAACGAGTACCACCTGTCGCTGTTCGCGTACTTCCTCGAGAAGGCGCGGGCGACGCCCGACGGCGACGGCAACCTGCTCGACAACATGATGATGCTCTACGGCGCCGGCATGTCCGACAGCAACCGCCACGACAACAAGGGCCTGCCCCTCGTGCTCGTCGGCGGCGGCTCGGGCAAGCTCCACGCGGGCGGGCATCTGCGCTACGCGGAGAGGACGTCCATCTCGAACCTGCACCTGACGGTGCTCGACAAGATGGGCGTGCGCGTCGACAAGATGAGCGACGCCACCGGCCGGCTCGAGCTGCTGCCGGTCGGCTAGGCGGTTTCCTCGACGCGGAGGATCGGTAGCGGCAACACCCAGGGGGCCCGGCATTCGTGCCGGGCCTTTCTTTTTGGGGCTCTGGCGCGGACCGGGTTGCCGGCTCGGTGGTCGAGCGGCGGGGTACGCCGCGAAGCCGACGCGCGGCGTGCCGCGGTGTCTGTGCCGAATCCGGAAAGCACGAAGCGCCCGCCGCGACGGCGGCGAGGGAGGGCGGAATGAACAGACTGCGCACGGGACTTTCGGCCGCGATGGCGGCGACGCTGATCGCCGCGGTGTCCAGCTTGGCCGTCGAAGGGCGGCAGGGCGGCGTGGAGATCGACGCCGACGACATCGGCGGCGTCGTCACGAGCAGCGCCGGACCCGAGGCGGGGGTCTGGGTCGTGGCCGAGACCACCGACCTGCCCACGCGCTTCATCCGCATCGTGGCCACCGACGACGAGGGGCGCTATGTCGTCCCCGACCTGCCCGACGCGACCTACGAGCTGTTCGTGCGCGGCTACGGCCTCGTCGACTCGCCGCGGGTCGCCGCGACCCGCGGCCAGACCGTCGACCTCGAGGGGGTGGTCGCCCCCGACGCCCGCGCCGCCGCCGCCGTCTACCCGGCCGCGTGGTGGCTGTCGATGCTCGAGCTGCCCGAGGGCGAGCAGTCGCAGCAGGAGCTGGGCAGCCGGGTGACCGGCTGCATGAACTGCCACCAGGTCGGCAACCGGGCGACGCGCGAGATTCCCGGCGACATCCTCGACGCCGCCGACTCGCACCTCGAGGCCTGGGACCGCCGGGTCGCGATGGGGCCGATGGGCTCGAGCATGGCCGGCATGTGGGGCGGCCTCGGCGAGCAGCGCCGCATGTTCGCCGACTGGAGCGAGCGCATCGCGGCGGGGGAGGCCCCGACCCAGACCCCGCCCCGGCCCGCCGGCATCGAGCGCAACGTCGTCGTCACCCTGTGGGACTGGGGCACCGAGACCGACGGGCGCACCGACAGCGCCGCCTCGGACGTCCGCGACGGCACCGTCAACGCCGACGGCCTCGTCTACGGCGTCGTACAGCCGAGCGACATCCTCGCCGTCCTCGACCCCGTCGAGCACCGGGCCTTCAACATCGACATCCCGTCGGCCGGCCCGGTCATCCAGGGGCAGACCCCCGAGTCGCCGTACTGGGGCGACGACCCCGTGTGGGCCCGGCAGTCCGACCCCCGCAGCGTCGCCATGGACGGCGACGGGCGGGTGTGGCTGACCGGCCGCATCCGCGCCCCCGGCGAGCAGCCCGCCTTCTGCACCGACCCCGCCAACGCCTTCGCCGCCCACTACCCGATCGCCCAGGCCACGCGGCAGGTGTTCATGTACGACCCCGAGACCGAGGCGTTCTCCGAGATCGACACCTGCTTCTCGGCCGACCACAACCAGATCGGCGAGGACGAGCGCATCTACTACGGGTTCCAGAACGGGCTCGGCTGGATCGACATGGAGATCTGGGACGAGACCGGCGACGCCGAGGCGGCCCAGGGCTGGTGCCCCGGCGTCGTCGACACCAACCAGGACGGCGTCATCACCACGGGGTGGACCGGACCCGACGAGCCGGTCGATCCGACCCGCGACCACGCCATCCGGTTCGGCTGCTACTCGCCGGCCGTGAACCCCGCCGACGGCAGCGTGTGGTGCTCGGGCAACGGCCGCAACCAGCGCCAGCTCGTGCGCCTCGAGATCGGCGACAACCCGCCCGAGTCGTGCACGGCCGAGCTCTACGAGCCGCCCCCCTCGATCATGAACCCCGGCGCCTACGGCAGCGGCGGCCTGCACCTGACCACCGAGGGCGTGGCGTGGCAGGACTGGCGGGGCAGCGGCCACTTCGCGCGGTTCGACCGCGGCCGGTGCCAGGACATCTCGGGCCCGCAGGCCGACGGCCAGGGCTGCCCCGAGGGCTGGACGTTCTTCCGGATGGACAAGCCCATCTACCAGAACGCCGACGAGTTCCCCATCAACTCGGACGAGAGCTACCTCACCCAGGTCGACCACCACGACGTCCTCGGCCTCGGGCGCGACGTGCCGCTCTACGGCGTCGTCAACACCGACTCGCTCGAGGTCTTCAGGCCCGACACCGAGGAGTTCGTCACCCTGCGGGTGCCCTACCCCCTGGGCTTCTTCTCCCGCTCGTCGACCGGCCGCGTCGACGATCCGACGACGGGGTGGAAGGGCAGGGGCCTCTGGTCGAGCTACTCGAACTACGCGGCCTGGCACCTCGAGGGCGGTCCGGGGACGAACCAGAAGGTCATCAAGTTCCAGATCCGGCCCGACCCGCTGGCGCACTAGGCGGCTAGGCGCGCGCGGGCGCGCCCGGCCCCCCGTAGCCGGGTGAGTGCGGGATTGCGCGTTGCGCGGGGCCGGCGGCATCAATGAGTGCCGCCGGCCATTCCGTGTCGTCAGGGCCGGCGGCGGGCCTAGCCCGGAGAGCGTCGCCGCCGGCTCCGCTCGCCGCCCAACCAACCCTCCAGGAGTCCGCGCCGTTCCCACGGCGCAGACTCCTAGCCCGGAGAGCGTCGCCTACGGCTCCGCTCGCCGCCCAACCAATCCTACAGGAGTCCGCGCCGTTCTACGGCGCAGGCTCCTAGCTCATCGCCGCCACGGACGGCCGTTCGCCATGTGCCGGGATGCCCGGCGACTCGACGAACCCGCGCCGCCGTCCCTGCGGGAGGCGTGCGGGGAGTATCGCAAGCTTCGGCGATGAGCTGCGTTCGGTGCCGGAGGTGGGCGGTGCGGGTTAGCGACCGGGCGCTCATACCGATCGGCATACGGAGCCCGGGGCCGGCAGCGCGAGTGGGCCGGCCGTCCCGCATCGGCAGAAACCGCGCGCCTCCGGCGGGGCTTCGTGCGCAATTCCTGCGACGCCTGCCAAGTCGGACCTCCGGATATCACGGCAACGAAAGGGTTTCCGCCGCCGAACGCTTTCGGCCGATATCTTGCATACCGTACCGCCCATCAGATCACGGTGGGTGCGCGAGCCCGAGATGCGGGGCGGGGCCGGGGCCGGTGTCGGCGCCGGCCGATCGCGCGAGGGCCGTCCCCGCTTCGACGTCCGCCCGGCGGCGGCGACCGCGTCCGGGCGGAGGACGCGCCATCGGGGGCGCGCGGGGGCGGTCTGCATTCGAGGCCGGAGGGAATCAGTGCGAGGTGACAACAGTTCGGACGACCTGGGACTTCTGGGCCGAAGCGACATCATGATCCGGTTGCGGGGCGGCCTGCGCCGGATCGCGGAATCGCCGTTCCCGGTTCTCGTCACCGGCGAGAGCGGCTGCGGCAAGGAACTGGTGGCGCGCGGCGTGCATCGGCTGAGCGGCCGGCCCGAGCGCCGCTTCGGGGCCGTCAACTGCGCCGCCCTCACCGACGAGCTCGTCGAGGCGGAGCTGTTCGGCTACGTCCGGGGCGCGTTCACCGGCGCGGTGACCGACCGGGCGGGGCTCTTCGAGGCGTCCGACCGGGGCACGCTGTTCCTCGACGAGGTGGGGGAGCTGTCGCCCCGCGCCCAGGCCAAGCTGCTGCGGGTGCTGCAGGACGGCGAGATCCGCCGCGTCGGCGACACGGTGCCGCGCCCGGTCGACGTGCGGGTCGTCGCGGCCACCAACCGCCCCCTCGAGAGCGACGTCCGAACCGGCCAGTTCCGCGAGGACCTGCTGTACCGGCTCGACGTGCTGCGCATCGAGGTGCCGCCCCTGCGGGACCGCGGCGACGACGTGGTTCAACTCGTCGAACACTTCTGGCAGCGGGCGCAGTCCGTCACCGGGAGCCGGGCCGCGCCCGCCCGCGCGACCCTCGAGGCGCTGGCCCGCTACCACTGGCCGGGCAACGTCCGGCAGCTCGAGAACATCGTGGCGGCGCTGGTCGTCCGCGGTCCCCGGAGCGGGGTGGTGGGACCGGCCCTGCTGCCGGCCGCGATCACCGGCGGGGCGAGCGGGCCGAACGGCATGCCGACGCTGCACGAGGCACGGCAGGTGTTCGAGCGCCGCTTCGTCAGCGGCGCCCTCGCGCAGGCCGGGGGGCGCCGGGCCAAGGCGGCGTCGGCCCTCGGGCTGACCCGGCAGGGGCTGGCCAAGCTGCTGAAGCGGCTCGGCCTCGAAGATCCGGCGAACGCCGCCGTGCGCTGCACCGACAGCGCCCGCTACGGCGAGCCGTCGGAATCGTGAGCCGTCCGACGGGGGCCGCCGCCGCGGAGGGGTCCGGGGACGGAAGGCCGCGCCTGAAGCCCGCGTGGACGGAGTTGGCCGGCCGTCAGGGCGGGTGTTACCCTAGCCCGGAGAGCGTCGCCTACGGCTCCGCCCGCCGCCCAACCAACCCTGCTAGGAGTCGGCACCGTTCTACGGCGCAGACTCCTAGCCGCCGGAGTCGGCGGGCCCGCCCCGGCGTAGGTTTGCCCGCGGTGACCGCGGTCCGGACGGGAGAGTCGGCGACATGAAGAGGGCGCGGATACTGATCGTCTGCAACGGCGATGGCGTTTCTGGTCTCGAAGCGCGCGTCGGAGCCTTGGGGTACGAGACCTGCGCCGCGGCGCCCGAGGGAATGCGGGCGGTCGAACCGGCGACGGGCGCGCCGCCGGACTTGGCGCTGGTCGATCTCGGCTCCGCGGCGGAGGAGGTCGCGGCCGGCGTCGCCGCCGGCGGGCGGGCCGGACGCCGCTTCGACGTCCCCGTGGTGTACCTGGTCGGCGACGCGGACGAACACCTGCTGGAACGGATGTGGAGCACCGCCCCCGCCGGCTGCGTGTCGAAGCCGTTCGACGACCGGCAACTGCGTCTGAGCATCGACGGCGCGCTGGCCGCGCGTGACCGCGGGCGGGAGGACCGCGGGCGGGACCGCGGGGAATCGGCCGGGCTGGAGGAGACCGTCGCCGGCCTGCAGGCCCGCTGCGACCTCCTCGAGGCCGCCTGCCACGGCGTCGCCGACGGCGTCCTCGTGTCCGACGCGGACGGCAGGTTCGTGTTCGTCACCGAAGTCGTCGAGAAGGTCCTCGGCCGCAACGCCGCCGGGGACGACCCCGACCGATGGCAGGAAGAGTACGGCATCTTCTACCCGGACGATCGTCATACTCCCTTTCCCCACGAGGAGGGCGCGTTGGCGCGCGCCATGCGCGGCGAGGCCGTGGAGGGCCTGGAGGTCTTCGTAAAGCGCCATGACCGGGCCGAGGGCTTCCTCCTCGCCATCGACGGACGGCGGCTGCTGGACCGGGAAGGGCGGATGCTGGGGGTCGTCATCACCTTCCGGGACATCACGAAGCGGAAAGAAGCGGAGAAGGACCTCCGGAACACGCTCGCCGATCTGCGCCGGCAGACGGAGCTGCTGCAGAACGTGTTCGACACCATCCGCGAGGGCGTGGCCGTTTTCGACCGCGGCGGAAAGTACCTGATGCTCAATCGGGAGGGGCGGCGCCTCGCCCGCCTGGACGAGCAGGGGGGCGACCTCGAGGCCCTGCACGGTCCATTCGAGATCCTCCACGCCGACGACCGGTCTCCGTTCCGGCCGGAGGATCTGCCGATCTCGCGCGTCGTGCGCGGCGAGTCGTTCGATGGCCTCCAGCTCTGCGTCCCCATCGCGGACGAAGAGAACGACCTCTACATCAGCGCCGCCGGCCGGCCGCTGCTCAACGCCGACGGCACCGTACGCGGGGGCATGACCGTCTTCCGCGACGTGACGGCGCGCCGCTTGAGTGAGAAGCGGCTGCAGGATCTCGCGGAGGATCACCGCAAGCAGCGGCTCGCGCTGGAAACGGTGCTGCGCGGCATCAGCGACGGCGTGGTGGTCGCCGACGAGCACGGCGCGTTCACCATCTTCAATCCGGCCGCCGAGCGGACCGTGGGCATCGGGATGACGGACAGCGGGCCCGACGACTGGAGCGATACGTACGGCCTGTTCCTGCCCGACAAGGTGACGCCCTTCCCGCCGGAAGAGCTGCCGCTGGTGCTTGCGATCAACGGCGAGGCGACGGACAACATCGAGATGTTCGCCCGCAACCGGAACATCCCCGACGGCGCCTGGCTCCTGGCCAGCGGCCGGCCGCTGACGGCCGGGGACGGGACGCCGCGCGGGGGGGTGGTCGTCTTTCGCGACGTCAGCGTCGCCAAGGCGAGGGAGGAGGAGCTGCAGGAGCTCGCCGACACGCTGCTCAAGCAGAAGCAGGCCATGGAGGCGGTGTTCAACAGCATGAGCGACGGCGTCGTGGTGGTCGACAAGGGGGTCGGCGTCACCGTCTTCAACCCGAGCGCCGAGCGCATCCTGGGCGTCGAACGGACGTCCGCCAGCCTGCGGGCGTGGTGGAACGAGCACCACATGTTCTATCCCGACCGGGTGACGCCCTTCCCGCGGGAGGACTATCCGCTGGCGGCCGCCCTGACCGGACGGACGACGGAGAGCGTCGACGTGTTCGTCAGGCACAAGGAGATGCGGGAAGGCAGGCACATCACCGCCAGCGGCCGGCCGCTGTTGGACCACGACGGGCGCATCCGCGGCGCCGTCGCCGTGTTCCGCGACGTCACGGAGCGCGTCCGCGCCGAAGAGGCGGTGGCGCGGGCGTTCGCCCAGGGGCGCCTGGAGGTGGTCGATACGCTGCTGCACAACGTCGGCAACGCCGTCAACAGCGTGGCCGTCGGGGTGGCTACGCTCCAGGATCAGTTGCGGAACGACGAGCTGCCGCGCCGCCTGTCCGCCGTCGCCGGCGCGCTGGCCGCGCACCGCGACGACTGGATCGCCTACCTGCGGGACGATGCGCAGGGTCGGCAGGCACTGCCGTTCGTCCTCGCGCTGGCCGACGACTTCGAAAAGCAGCACGAGCAGTTCACGCAGCTCACCGGCCGGGTCCGGAGCCGCGTCGACCATATCGTGGACATCCTCCGCACGCAGCCGTCATTCGGCGGCGGCGCGATGGAACGCCAGGACATCGACCTGCCGGACGCCATCGGCAAGGCCGTCGACGTGCTGCGCGACTCGCTGAACCGCCGCGGCATCGCTATCGAGGTGGACTGCTCCCGCGCGCCCCGGCGGATCCGGACTCAGGACGGCCAGTTCCGTCAGATGCTGGTCAACCTCGTCAAGAACGCGATGGACGCCATCGACGAGCTGATCGCGGCGGGAGAATCGCGGACGCCGCCGCGCATCCGCATCGCCGCCTATGCCGCACCGGGATCCGTCATCCTGGACGTCATCGATACCGGCATCGGGATTCCGCCCGAACGCTTCAAGGCCATCTTCTCCGCCGGATACACGACGAAGAAGGCGGGCAGCGGGCTCGGACTGCACGCGACGGCGAACTTCGTCATCAGCGCCGGCGGCAGCATTCAGCCGCTCAGCGAAGGCCGCGGGACCGGCACGACCATGCGCGTCACGCTGAGGACGGACTCGGAATCGCCGCCGCCGGACGCTCCCGTACCCGGGGGACCCGTCGACGCGCGGCTTGGCCGCGTGGAGTGAGCGGGCATCACGGCGAGCCGCATCCCCGTCAGCAGGTGCAGGCCCGCGTCGTCGGGCAGGCGGGCGAGGCGGACGACGGCGATGTCGTCCTCGCAGTCGGGCAGCGAGCCGGTCTCGCAGCGCACCGACCCCTCGACCCGCCGGCCGTCGACGACGAGCCAGGCCCCGGGCCGGATATGCTCGCCGCGCAGCCGCATCGGGGCGTTGGCGTGCAGTTCGGGGAACTCGGCGGGCCGGCCGCCCGGGAACATGGGCAGGACGGGCAGCTCGAGGGGCCGCAGCGTCGGCTGCGGGTGCTCGTAGCCGGTGAGGTGCCCGAGGCGGGCGGTGATCGTCAGCACCAGGTCGCCCGCCGCCGCGAGGTTGAACAGCCCCCGGCGCGAGTGGAAGCGGCCGTTCGCGGCGCGGTAGGCGCCGCCGCGGTAGAACAGCGACAGCGGCCGGGGGTCGGTCCGGAACGGGAACGGCTGGTCGCCGCCGAGCAGGATGCCCGTCGCGTGCAAGACGATTCCGCCCTCCGACGCGGACTGCTCCAGGGCGTCGAGGAGGTCCGCGACGTCCGCCCGCGCGACGGTGTCGGCGTTCAGCGTGAGCTGGCGCCCCAGCGCCCCCGAGAACCCCACGCCGCGTCGCCGCCTGACGGCCCGTACCCGCGAGCGCCGCCCCGACGACGGCCCACGCGATCGCGAGTCGTGGAGCGGTTCCCACAGCCTGCCTCCAGAACGCCGGCGCGGCGTCCCCGGGGTGCCGAGCCCCCACGGCGACGCCGTGCATGCCCGTGCCGGCCGCGTGACACGCTTTTGAACGAATGGTGCGCCCGCCCGTACGGTGACGGCCATTCTACCCCCGGTCAGCCCCTCGTCGACGGTGTGGCGCCGCCTCCGCCTTCAGCTCTCCCGACGCATGCTACGCTGTTGGTAACGGTGGGGCGTGGAAATGTCCACACATCCGTGGAACGCTGCTCGTCGCCGTCGTCCCGGGCATCGCCTGGAGATCAGGATGGCCGCGGCGGTAGCCCGGCCCGGCGCCGCCGGAGTGTCGGCGTCCGCCGCGGGCACCCGGCTCGACACCGGTGCGGCGGCTCGATGCGCCCACGGGCTTGACGATTCGCCCATCGTGCCGACGACAACCGCAGTGATGGACGAGCAAGGTCCTCTGAAGACGGGTTCCGCCCCCGTCGGCCGCCGGGGCGGAGCGGGAAGCCATCGCACCCCGCCGGGCGCGGAGGCCCGGGACAGGGCGCGCGTGCGCGCGGCGCGGCGGGCATTCCGCGACTACCACGCGCAGTGCTTCTGGTACCTGCGTCCCGACATGCAGGTCACGCTCGGCGACGTCCCGGAGATCGTTCGCGGGCTGCGTCGGCACGGCGGGCGGAAAGGGTTCCTCCTCGCGGCCCGGCTATGCCGTTGAGCACCATCCAGGCGAACGTCCTCCGACGCATCGCCGCGAACCGCAGCCCCGACAGCTTCGTCGCGGGGGCTGTCGTCCTGCACCGGGCGGCGGACACGCCCCGGTACTCGGCCGATATCGACCTCTTCCATGATCTGGAGGACAGTGTCGCCCGGAGTGCGGAGGCCGACGCGGCGACACTCCAAGTCGCCGGCTACGAACTGTCGTGGCTGCTGCGCACGCCCGCCTTCCACCGCGCGGTGGTCCGGGTGGACCGACGAACGCTGAAGATCGAGTGGGCCCAGGACAGCGCCTACCGCTTCTACCCCGTGCAGGCGGACGAGCAATTCGGCTATCGCCTGCACGATGCCGACGCCGCCGTCAACAAGGTGCTGGCTCTGGCGGGGCGGAGCGAGATGCGCGACTTCGTCGACATCCTCCACCTCGACGACACCCAGCTCCCGCTCGGCGCCCTGGCCTGGGCGGCGTGCGGGAAGGACCCCGGCTACACGCCGGAGTTCCTGCTGGAACAGGCGGCGCGGCACGTCGCCTACACGCAGGACGATCTGGATCGCCTCGCCCTCCGGGAACCTCTCGATCTCCGCGATTTGAAGCGGCGATGGCTCGCCGCGCTGGAACGGGCCCGAGCGCTGGTGGCCGCCCTCCCCTCCGGTGAGGTCGGCTGCCTGTACGTGGGCCCCGACCGCCATCCGGTCGCGCCGAATCCCGCGTCAGACGGATTCCACGCCCTGATCCGCCACCGGGGACGCGTCCGCGGCGCTTGGCCTTCCATCTCGCCCTACCGTCGCGGGTGAAGCAGGCGGCGGGCTCAATGGTTCGGGTTTACGATGAAGACCTCGACGCCGCCCGCGCCGGCGAGCTCCCGGTGCTCGCTGGAGATCGCATGTCCCATGACGGCGGCCGCGGCGTGCGCCCCGAAGATCGTCTGAAGCGCATCCGCGGACTCGCGCGCCCGTTCGACATCGCGCCCGTCGAGGGTGTTGGACGCCTCGACGGCGACCCACACGGTGGCGCGGTCTCGCCGACGTTTCGCGCGGAGGATGAGGTCGGTCGCGAAGACGCGCACTTCCTGCCCGACGGTGATGCGATCCGCATCGACCGCCTCGTACACCGCTTCCTGCAGCTCGCGGTCCGTGTGCGTCACGGTGCCGTGAACGATCTCCGGCCGGCGCAGGCCGAGCTTCTGGCTGAGGAAGGGGCGGATCCACTTGTGCAGTCTAACTTCGAGGCTGTCTCCCTTGAGGGCCGCCAGGTCGATCTTGATCTCGGCGACATCGCGCTCCAGGGTGGTTACCCGGCGCTTGAGTTCGGCGACATCGCGCTCGATGGCGTTCAGCCGCACCGGCATCCCCAGGAACTCGCCGGTCAGCATGGCGCGCAGCAGCATCTGCTGGGCGGCCGGATTCGCCTCGAGCTCGGCGATGATCCGCGCCACCAGCGATGCCGGGTCGAGCTGATCGGCCTTCGATTGGGGCATCGTCCCAGTATAGCCCGGCATCCTTGCCGCTCGGATCGACCCTCGAACTAACCGGCATCGCCCGTTCACTGGCAGCGAGATGGTCGAAGATAGTCTCCGCGTCCATTCTGCGCTGGCGGGGTTGCCAATCCTGGTGCAGGCGTCGGTCGACGGGGATCGAGTCCCGGCCGCCGGGGACCCGGAGCACGAATCCACCCATGCCGCCGTCCATCCTTCTGTGGTTGCGGCGCGACGATTCGGCTGTTTGCGCTACGGCTGACCGGCCGCAGTCCCGCCTCTGCCGTGGCGCCTACCCGAACATCAGGTTGACGATGAACACCGCCGCGAGGATGCCCGCGGTGTCGGCGAGCAGGCACGCGGGCACGGTGTGGCGGGTGCGGCGGATGCCTACCGCGCCGTAGTACACCGCCAGCGTGTAGAACGTCGTCTCGGTGCTGCCCTGGAAGGTGCTGACCATGTAGCCGACCACCGAGTCGGGACCCTCGGCGGTCATGATCTCGGCCATGACCGCATAGGCCCCGCTCCCGGTCAGCGGCCGGAGGATGGCCATCGGCAGCGCCTCGGCGGGCAGGCCGATGAGGGCCGTGAACGGGGACAGCGCCGCCGTGATCAGGTCGATGCCGCCCGACGCCCGGAACATCCCCACCACCACGAGGATCGCCACCAGGTAGGGGATGATGCGGACCGCGACCTCGAAGCCCTGGCGGGCCCCGGTCACCAACGAGTCGTAGACCTGGACCCCGCGCGTCCAGCCGTACAGGATGAGGACAGTCACCACCATCGGCAGCATCCACGCCGACGTGATGGCGCCGAAGAGCTCGAACGGCGGGTCCGTCCGGTGCTGCCAGAGGAAGCGGCCGAGGAGGACGGCCAGGGCCAGCCAGAAGAGGCGGCCGATCCAGCGCCGTCCCCGGCAGCGGATCGAGCGCCTGCGGCGCGTCGAGGGCGTCGGCGCCGTCCGCCGCGGCGTCGGGGGGCGGCGCGTCGGCCGCGGGCGGGGGCTCGGTGCGCCGGTTGGCGGGCAGCCGGCTCAGCAGGATGGCCGCGGTCACCCCGACGATCGTCGCGCAGCCGCTGGCGAACCACGTCGGGAAGAAGATGCCCACGGCGTCCTCGGACCCCACCGACGCCCGCATCGACACCACCCCCGACGGCAGGATGGCGAGGGCCGACGTGTTGATGGCGAGGAACAGGACCATGGCGTTCGTCGCGGTTCCGCGCTCGCCGTTCAGCTTGTCGAGCTCCTCCATCGCCTTG
>CAXXTG010000132.1:0-94741 GCA_963666855.2 Vicinamibacterales bacterium | reverse complement strand
CGGGACGAGATGCCGCCGGAGATGCGGGCGCTCCTGGAGCGGCTCGTCGCCGACCTGGACGCCCTGCGGCCCGCCGCGCGCGGCGCCCGCGGCGCGGCGAGGCGGGCGCTGGTCGACCGGCTCGGCGAGCTCGACCGGGCGCTGCTGGCCTCGGCCCGCGGGGCGGCGGGCCCGGTGGTCGACGAGGTCGAGACCGATGTGCGGGCCGAGCTGGCGTCGTTCAGGCCGCGCCTGGACGCCGACGCCTTCGCCCGCGCCGTGGACGCCGGCGTGGACCGGCTGCTGCGCGACCGGCTCCGCCTGCCGGTCGTCCGGTTCGAGGAGTAGGGCCGGTGGCGGGACCCCGCGCCGCGCCGCGAACGCCGCTCGAACGCGGCGGCGCCGGCATGAGCGCTTCCGACGCGCCCGTCGCCGGCGGGGCCGACCCCATCGAGCTGACCGTCGAGCGCCCCGCGGTCGGCGGCCGGATGATTGCGCGGTGGGGCGGACGGGTCGTCCTCGTCGCCGGCGCCATCCCCGGCGAGCGGGTGCGCGCCGTCGTGGAGGCCGCCCGCGGCGGCGCGATCCTCGCCCGCACCCTGGAGGTGACGCGCCCGTCGCCGGACCGGCGCCCGGTCGCCGTCGCCGCCTCGTGCGGGGGGCGGGCCTTCGCCCACATCGCGTACCCGCGGCAGCTCGCCCTCAAGTCGGCGATCGTGCGGGACGGGTTCCGTCGGATCGGACGCATCGACCTGCCCGAGCCCCCGGCCGTCGCTGCCTCGCCCGAGATCGGCTACCGCCTGCGCGCCCGCCTGCACGTCGGTGACGGCGGAGTCGGCTTCCTCGACGAAGGCTCGCATTGCGTCTGCCCCGTCGCCGGCACCGGCATGCTGTCGGCGGGGGCCGAGCGGACGGTCGCCGCCCTGAACGCCCACGCGCACGAACTGGCGGCGAGCGGGGTCCGCACCGTCGAGCTGGCCGAGGACCTCGCCGCCGACCGCCGCGCGCTGCAGTTCTCGGTGCGGGGACGCGCCGACGAGTCCGGCGCGGGCTGGGAGGCGCTGACCGCCGCGGCGGGCGTGTCCGGTCTGTCCGTGGCATCGCGCACGGTCCCGGGGCCGCCGCTGACGGTGGGTTCGCCTTTCGTCGCCGATCCGTTGGCGAGTCTCCTGCCGTCGCCCGGGGCCGGCGTCCTCCCGCCGCCCGGGGCCGGGGTCCTCCTGCTGCGGCGGCACGCCGCCGCGTTCTTCCAGGCGAACCGCCACCTCGTCCCCGCGCTGACGGCGGCGGTGGCGGAGCTGGCCGGGGGCGGCGAGGTCGTGGACCTCTACGCGGGGGTCGGGCTGTTCGCGGTGGCGCTGGCGGCGCGGGGCGGCGGCCCGGTCACCGCGGTCGAGCGCGACCCCGTGGGCGCCCGCGATCTCGCCGCCAACGCCGCCCCCCTGGGCGACGCGCTGCGCATCGTCCGCGCCCCCGTCGAGACGTACCTGAAGCGCTCCGGCCGCCTGTCGGGGGCCGCCGTCGTCGTCGACCCCCCGCGCACGGGCCTCTCGCGCGAGGCCGTCACCCGCCTCGCGCGCCGCCGCCCCCGCCGCATCGTCTACGTCTCGTGCGACGTCGCCACCCAGGCGCGGGACCTGCGCCTCCTCCGCGCGTCCGGCTACCGCCTCGGCGAGGTCCGCGCGTTCGACATGTTCCCCAACACCGCCCACGTCGAGACCGTCGTCGCCCTCGACCGCGTGTAGGGTCCCGCGGGCTTTACGCCGCCGCGTGGGAATGTGTACATGTGACGTTACGGCATCCGTTATCCCCCAGGAGTGCAGCCATGCCGAGCCGGACCGCGGGCGAACGCGCGCGGAAGCGCCGCGACGTTCTCCGAGCGCAGGGCCTTCGCCCCGTACCGATCTGGGTGCCGGATACCCGCGCCGAGGGCTTCGCGAGGGCGTGCGCGCGCCAGACGGCCCCCGCGGCCGCCGCGGACCGTGCCGACCGCGGGCTGACGAGCTTCCTCGACGCGGCCCTCCGCGATCTCGGGGATTGGCGCTGAGGCGCGCGGATCTCGGCATCGCCCCGTGAGCCCGTCCCGCGGGAGCCGCCGCCCTACATGCGGTCGGGCACCTCGCAGCCCATGAGGGCGAGGGCGCGGGTCAGTTGCGCCTCGAACCAGGCGACGCCCGCCGCGCGCCAGAGCCGGGTCGCCTCGTCGGACTCCGCGACGACGGGGCTGCTGTGGTAGAAGCCGTTGAAGCGCTGGGCGAGGCCGAAGGCGTACTTGGCGAGGATGGACAGCTCGAGCGTCCGCACCGCCTGGTCGGCGATCTCGTCGAGGCGCGACGCCTCGAGGACGAGGTCCCACAGCTCGTCGCCGGCGGGGTCGGCGAGGGGGGCCTCGGGCAGCGTTCCCAGGCTCTTCACCACGTCCGCGGTCCCGAGGCCGTGGCGGTCGCGCAGCTTCTGCAGAATCTTGCGGGCGCGGACGGCGGCGTACTGCAGGTACGGTCCGGTCTCGCCCTCGAAGCTGAGGGCCTCGTCGATGTCGAAGGCGATGACCTTGCCGCGCGAGAACTTGATCATGAAATAGCGCACCGCCGCCGTCGAGATGACCTCCGCGGTGCGCCGGCGCTCGGCGGCGGGCAGGTCGGGGTGTCGGGCCGCGACCTCCCGCTCGGCCCGCGCCGTCACCTGGTCGAGGAGGTCGTCGGCCTTGACCCCGAGCCCCTTGCGGCCGGAGACCTCGACGAACGGTTTCCCGTCGTCGCCGCCGCCGTCGGCGTGGCCGAGGGCGCGGGCGGTCTTGCGCGACAGCGCGACCATCTCGTAGGAGAAGTGGATGGAGCGCTCGGCCTCGCGCGGGTGGTCGAGGGCCGCCAGGGCCTGGGCGAGGAGCCGCTGCAGGTAGCTCTGGCGGGTGTCGATGACGTTGTAGACGGCCGCCGCCCGGCCGAACGGGGGCGGCGCGCCGCCGCCGGGGTCGGGCGGGGCGCTCGACGTGGTCCACAGGGATCGGCCGGAGGGCTGCCGCGCGTCGAAGCGACGGTAGTGGAAGTCGCGGCCCAGCAGGCCGAACTTCCAAAGCTGGTACGCGATGTCCTTGCCGACGTAGGTGACGGTGCCGTTCGACCGCACGATGACCTTCAGGCGCGCGTCCGGGTCGGGGTCGCCGCCGGCGTCGTCGGGGGGTGTCCCGGCCTCGCCCGCGTTGCCCGACGACGGCGTCCCGGCCCCGCCCGCGTTGCCCGACGACGGCGTCCCGGCCTCGCCGGCGTCGTCGATGGGCATCACCCAGCACCCCGCGAGCCGCCCTTCGGCCTGGAGATGCACGGCGCCCGAGGCCTTGAGGATCTCGAAGGCGCGGTCCCAGAACGCCAGCCGCAGGATGTCGCCCTCCCAGCTCAGCAGGTCGTATTCGACGCCGAGCCGCGCCATCGTCCCGAGGTGGCGGGGCACGATGCCGCCGGTCACCGCGCGGGCCATCGCGGCGGCGGGGTCGGCGCCGTGCTCCAGGTCGTGCAGGGCGGCGCGGCGGTGCGACAGCCGGGCGTCGTCCTCTTCGTACCACTGCGTCACCCGCGCGTAGAGGTCCCAGCAGTAGTAGTCGAACCGGGGCTCCCCGGCGAGCCGGCGCACCCCGTCGAGGTCCTTCTTCTCGAGCTCCCGCAGCCCGACCACCACGTCGGCCACCTGCACGCCGGTGTCGTCGATGTAGTTCTGGACCTCGACGTCCGCCCCGCGGAACCGCAGCAGGCGGCACAGGGTGTCGCCGAGGGCGGCGTTGCGGAGATGGCCGACGTGGGCCGCCTTGTTCGGGTTGATGGCGGTGTGCTCGACGATGGTCTTCCCCCTGTCCCCGTCGGCGGGCGCCGGCGCGTCCCCGCCGATGAGGGCGCGCGCGAACCGGGGCCGGTCGAGGAACAGGTTGAGATAGCCGGCCCCGGTCGCCTCCAGACGGCCGAAGTCCTCCACCCCGGCCGCCGCGCCGGCGATCTCCGCCGCGATCACGCGGGGCGCCTTCCGGAGGACGCGGGCGAGGTCGAAGGCGACGGTGACGGCGAGGTCGCCCATCTTCCGGTTCGGCGGATACTCGATCACGATCGGGGGCGCGGCGTCGGGCGCGAGGCCGTACAGCGAGCCGAGGGCCGATGCGACGGCGCGGCGCAGGTCGGTGTGCAGGGGCAGAATCATCTCGGTTCGGTCGGGATGCGGCGGCGCGGTGCGGCGGTCTCGGGGCCCCGCGTCGGGGTGGCGGAATCATACCGGGTCCGGTCGCCATGCGACGGTCGGCGCAGCCGGTCGGGGGTCGGCGCAGCCGGTCGGGGGACGCCGCCCGCCGCGCGGGAGACGGCGCGGGCGTGGTCGGCCGGCGTGTTCACGTTGAAGAGCAGCATGCCGTCGGGGTCGAAGGCGGCGACCTCCTCCGGCCCCACCTCGGCGACGCGCAACGCGCCGGCCAGGTCCAATAGGCGGCGCTGTCCGCGGGCGATGCGCGTCCGGACCGCGTCGGCGCAGCGGCGGTCGTAGACGGCGCACAGCGGCTGCAGGCCGTCCGCGTTGCGCGGCATCACCGCGTCCGCGTGCGGGGCGCGGACCGCGAGGTGGCGGAGGAACGCGGCCGACAGGAACGGCAGGTCGCCGGCGACGACGAGGGTGCGCGGGCCCGGCGACCGGGTCAGCGCGGTGTGCAGCCCCCCGAGGGGGCCGGCGCCCGGCAGCAGATCGCCGCACACCTGGAGCCCGGACGCGCGGAAGCGGTGATGGTCGTCCGCGACCACGAGGACGCGCGGCGCGACCTGGCCGAGCGCCGCGAGCTGCCGGTCGATGATGCGCCGGCCGCCGATGACGAGCGCGCTCTTGTCGAGTCCGCCGAGACGCCGCCCGCGCCCGCCCGCGATGATCGCGGCGGCGTCCACGGCGGCGGTCACGGTCCGCGGGGCGACGGCGCGCGGCCCCCCCGGGGTATGAGGCGTTCCGTTCACAATGCGCCAGACTCTACCAGATCGCGGAACGGGGCCTTTGCCGCGGCCCGCCCAAGCGTTACCATGTGAGGGGGGGGACGCGACCGTCGACCGATGCCGGCGACGGGGGGCTCCCGAGGAATCGACGCATGATCGCGCCGAGGTTTCGTTTGCCGGTTCGCCTGATCGCGATCGGCGCCATTCTGGCCGCCGTCGAGGGCCCGGTGCCGGCGGGCCAGGGAGATGGCCGCCCGGAGCCGCCGGCGGCGCAGGCCGGCGAGCCTGCGGAGCCGCCCGAGGGCCGGGGGGACGAGGGCGGCGGGACGCCCCTGGTCCACGTGGCCGAGGTCGACGCGCTCATCCACCCCGCCTCCGCCGAGTTCATCGTCCAGACCCTCGACGACGCCGACGCGGCGGGGGCCGACGCGGTCGTCCTCGTGCTGCGCACGCCGGGGGGGCTCGTGGACTCGACCCGCGACATCAACACCGCGATCATCGAGTCGCGCGTGCCCGTGGTGGTGTTCGTGGGCCCGAGCGGGGCGCGGGCGGCGTCGGCGGGGTTCCTGATCACGATCGCGGCCGACGTCGCGGCCATGGCCCCCGGGACCCACATCGGGGCGGCGCATCCGGTGGCGGGCAGCGGGCAGCCGATGGACGAGACGGCGTCGGAGAAGGCCGCGTCCGACGTCGCCGCCTACGCCCGGTCGCTGGCCGCGCAGCGCGGCCGGAACGTCGGGCTGGCCGAGGAGGCGGTGGTCGACAGCCGGTCGTTCACCGAGGCGGAGGCCCTCGAGGCGGAGCCCCCGCTCATCGACCTCGTCGTCGACGATCTCGACGCCCTCGTCGAGGCCCTCGACGGGCGGGCGGTCACCCGGTGGGACGGGCGGGAGGAGGTCCTCCGCACGGCCGGGGCGCGGGTCGAGCGGATCGGGATGACGTGGCGGCAGCGCCTCCTCAGCGCGATCGCCCATCCGCAGATCGCGGTCCTGCTGCTGAGTCTCGGCACGCTCGGGCTGACCATCGAGCTGTGGAGCCCGGGCGCGATCCTCCCGGGGGTGGTGGGCGGGCTGTGCCTGCTGCTGGCGTTCTTCGCCCTGCAGATCCTCCCCGTCAACTACGTCGGACTGCTCCTCCTGCTGTTCGGGCTCGTGCTGCTGGTCCTCGAGATGCTGACCCCCACCTTCGGCGCGCTGGCCGCCGGGGGGGTGGTGAGCATGGTGTTCGGGGCCCTGATGCTCATCGACTCGCCGCTGCCCGAGCTGCAGCCGGGATGGCCGTTCGTGCTCTCGGTCATGGGGGCGCTGGCGGCGCTCGTAACCCTGCTCGGGCGCCTCGCGGTCCGCGCGCACCTCAGCCCCGCGGTGACCGGCGCCGACGGCATGGTCGGCGGGCGGGGCGAGGCGATCGAGCCGATCGAGCCGGGCGGGCGCGGCCGCGTGTCGACGCACGGCGAGATCTGGTCGGCGACGGCCGCCGAGCCCATCCCGCGCGGCGCGCGCGTGCGGGTCGTCGCCATCGACGGCATGACCCTGACGGTGTCGCCCGAGCGGCCCGCGGAAGGGATGAGGGAGAGACTCCAGTGACGACCCTGCTCAACAACCCCCTGCTGCTCGTGGGCCTGATGGTCGCGTTCTATCTGGCGAGTTCGATCAAGATCCTGAACGAGTACGAGCGCGGCGTCATCTTCCGGCTCGGCAAGCTGCTCCCGCGGCCCAAGGGCCCGGGGGTCATCCTGGTCTTCGCGCCCATCGACAGGATGGTGCGCGTCGGGCTCCGGACCATCGTCATGGACGTCCCGCCCCAGGACATCATCACCCGCGACAACGTGTCGGTGAAGGTGAACGCGGTCATCTACTTCCGGGTGATGGACCCGCAGAAGGCGATCGTCGAGGTCGAGAGCTTCAACTACGCGACCTCCCAGCTCGCCCAGACGACCCTGCGCAGCGTCCTCGGGCAGGTCGACCTCGACGACCTCCTGTCGGAGCGCGAGCGGCTCAACCGCGACCTGCAGCACCTGCTCGACCAGCAGACCGATCCGTGGGGCATCAAGGTGTCGGCGGTCGAGGTGAAGCACGTCGACCTGCCCGACAACATGCAGCGGGCGATGGCCAAGCAGGCCGAGGCGGAGCGGGAGAAGCGGGCCAAGATCATCCACGCCGAGGGCGAGTTCAACGCGTCGGAGCGCCTGTCGCAGGCGGCCGGGGTCATCTCCACCCAGCCGCTGGCGGTGACCCTGCGCTACCTGCAGACCCTGACGGAGATCGCGGCCGAGAAGAACTCCACGATCCTGTTCCCGGTGCCCGTCGAGTTCATGAACCTGCTGCCGAAGGCCGAGACGGCCGAAAAGACGGACAGCGATGGGAAAGACGGATCGGCTTGAGGTGGCGGTCAGCCCGAAACAGATCGTGTTCCTGACCATGATCGCGGCCATGGCCGCGGTCGCGGCCTTCCTGTTCGGCGTGCAGGTCGGGCGCGGCGTGGGGGCCCGGGAGGCGGTGGGCGGGGGAGCGGTTCCGGCGTTCGCGCCGCTCGATCACACCGGCGGGGGCGCCCGCGCGGCGCCGCCCGAGGGCGGCGACCCGGCCGGGTCGGGGCTCGACGGCCTGAGCTACTTCGAGCGGTTGCGCGGCGCCGGGCCGGTGGCCGAGACGCTCGACTTCGGCGTCGAGCCGCGGGCGGGGGCCGAGGCGCCGGCCGCGTTCGCCCCGCTCGTCGACGCGCCCGCGGGGTCGTTCCTGGTGGAGGTGATGAGCGTGAGCGGCGCCGCCGCCGCGCGGGACGTGAAGGCGGGGCTGGAGGCGAAGGGATACCCCGTCGTGGTCGAGCCGATGCGGGCGCCGGGGGCCCTGCACCGCGTGCGGGTCGGACCCTTCGCGGACCGCGCGGAGGCCGAGCGGGTCGGCCGCCGTCTCCGCACCGGGGAGCGGTTCGAGCCGTGGGTCACCCAGCCGTGACCGGCATCGCCCGGTCGCCCGCCCGAAGCTGACGACGGGCGGCGCGCGGTGGCGCGGGGCGGCACCGCCCGGCCGCCGCCCGCGCCCGGCCGGCGGCGGGCGGGGGCGGACGGCTCCCCCGGAGGCGGGCATCCTGGTCTCCACCCTGTTTCTCGCGCTGCTCGCCGGCTATCTGCTGGGATCGTGCCCGACGTCGGCGCCGATCAGCCGGCGCGTGTACGGGAGCGACGTCCGCGGGCACGGCAGCGGCAACCCCGGGGCCGCGAACATGCTCCGGACGTTCGGTTGGCGGCCGGCGCTGGCGGTGCTGGCCCTGGACGCCGCGAAGGGGTACGTGCCGGCCCTGCTGGCCCCGGCCCTGCCCCTCGGCGACCCCGCTCCGGCGGCGGGGCTGGGGCTGGCGGCCGGCGCGGCCTCGGTCCTCGGGCACTGCTACCCGCTCTTCACGGGGTTCCGCGGGGGGAAGGGGGTGGCGACGGCGGCGGGGGCGTTCCTCGCGATCCATCCGGGCCCCGCCGCAGGCGGGATCGCGGTGTTCGCGGCGCTCCTGGCGCTGTCGCGCTACGTGTCGGCGGCCTCCGTCGGCGCCGCGGCGGCGATGCCCGCGATCCTGCTGGTTTTCCGGCACCGGTTGGACGGCGCGGTTCCGCCGTCGGACGTGTACCTGGCGGCGGCGCTCGCCGCCTTCATCGCGTTCACCCACCGCTCGAACCTCTCGCGGCTGCGGCGGGGCCTCGAGCCCAAGTGTCCGCGCCGCTGAACGGCGCGGACTCCCCGGAGGATTGCCGCGGAATGTACGGCGGCGGCTTCGACGACGTTGGGGCGCCTTTAGCGCGGACAGGTTATCGTATTCATGCGCTTGGGGTCGCGGCGCGGGCGCGGCCATGAGCGTTCGGTTGGGCGCCCGGCGGCGCCGGCAGGCGGCGATGGCGGGCTCGGCTCGGCGCGACGGGGGGCGGGCGGGTCCGCCGGCGCCGCGGGCGGACGGGACGAAGACAGGAGGACGGACGTGACCATCGAGATCGACGAACAGCTCAAGCGCTACCAGGACCTCGTGGAGCGGTCGCTCGCCCTGCGCGGCTATCTTTGACACCCCCGGCGCCGACCGGGAGCTGCGCGCGCTCGAGACCCGCGCCGCCGCCGCCGACTTCTGGAGCGATCCGGACCGGGCGCAGGACGTGCTGCGCCGCCGCCGGCGGCTGCAGGACGACCGCGACCTCGCCGAGTCGCTGCGGCGGAAGGCGGATGACCTCGGCGTCCTCGTCGACTGGATCGGGCAGGGCGAGCCGGTGGAGGAGGACCTCGTGGCCGCCCTCGACGCCCTCGCGGCCGAGGTCGAGACCGGCGAGGTCAAGAAGATGCTCGGCGGCGAGCACGACGACAAGAACGCCATCGTCACCATCCATCCCGGCGCCGGGGGCACCGAGTCGCAGGACTGGGCGGAGATGCTCGCCCGCGCCTACCTGCGGTGGGCCGAGCGGCGCGACTTCAAGGTCGACGTGATCGAGTGGCAGCCGGGCGACGAGGCGGGCATCAAGGCGGGCACCCTCACCATCGCCGGCGACTACGCCTACGGGCTGATGCTGGCCGAGGCGGGGGTGCACCGGCTGGTGCGCATCTCGCCCTTCGACCAGGCGTCGCGCCGGCACACGTCGTTCGCCTCGGTGTTCGTGTGGCCCGAGCTGCCCGAGGACGTCGAGGTCGAGGTCGACGACAAGGACCTGCGCATCGACACCTACCGGTCGAGCGGGGCGGGCGGGCAGCACGTCAACGTGACCGACTCGGCCGTCCGCATCACCCACCTGCCGACGGGCATCGTCGTCTCGTGCCAGAACGAGCGGTCGCAGCACCGCAACCGCGACGCGGCGATGAAGGTGCTCAAGGCGCGGCTGTACGACCTCCGGCAGAAGGAGCAGCAGGACAAGCTCGAGGAGATCGGCGGCGAGAAGAAGGCGATCGGCTTCGGCAGCCAGATCCGCAGCTACGTGCTGCACCCCTACCAACTGGTCAAGGACCTGCGCACGAAGGTCGAGACCGGCGCCGTGGACCGCGTGCTCGACGGCGACTTCGACCCGTTCATCAAGGCGTACCTGATGCAGAAGGCGGGCGGCGCGCCGGCGGCCGGGAGCGGGCCGGCGGCCGGCGGCGGTGACGGACCGCCCGGCGCACGGGGCGACCGACCTGGACGTATGTGCGGGCTTTACATCGGACAACTAAGATTATATAATCCGTTCACTGTCAGTACGGTTTCCCGCCGACGGCGGGTGCGGGTTCGTAAACTCTTTCAGGACATGGTGTTATGGGCAAGGTAATCGGAATCGACCTCGGGACGACGAACTCGGTGGTGGCGGTGATGGAGGCCGGCGAGCCGGTGGTGGTGACCAATCCGGAGGGCGCCCGGATCACCCCGTCCATCGTCGCGTTCGCGAAGTCGGGCGAGCGGCCGGTCGGGCAGGTGGCCAAGCGGCAGGCGGTGACGAACCCGGAGAACACCGTGTTCTCGATCAAGCGCTTCATGGGCCGCAAGTTCGACGAGGTCAGCGAAGAGATGAAGATGGTCCCCTACCGGGTGGTCAGGGCGTCGAACGGCGACGCCCGGGTCCAGGCCGGGGACAAGGAGCTGTCGCCGCCCGAGATCTCCGCCATGGTCCTGCAGAAGCTCAAGCAGGCGGCGGAGGAGTACCTGGGGCAGTCGGTCGCCGAGGCGGTGATCACGGTGCCCGCGTACTTCAACGACGCCCAGCGCCAGGCCACCAAGGACGCCGGCCAGATCGCCGGCCTCGACGTGCGGCGCATCGTCAACGAGCCCACCGCCGCCGCCCTCGCCTACGGGCTCGACAAGAAGAAGGACGAGACCATCGCCGTCTACGACTTCGGGGGCGGGACGTTCGACATCTCCATCCTGGAGGTCGGCGAGGGCGTCGTCGAGGTCAAGTCGACCAACGGCGACACCCACCTCGGCGGCGACAACCTCGACCAGCGCATCATCGAATGGATCGCCGACGAGTTCCACAAGAGCGACGGCATCGACCTGCGCAAGGACCGCATGGCCCTGCAGCGCCTGAAGGAGGCGGCGGAGAAGGCCAAGATGGAGCTGTCGACGGTGGTCGAGACCGAGATCAACCTGCCGTTCGTCACCGCCGACCAGTCCGGCCCCAAGCACCTCGCCATGAAGCTGAGCCGCGCGCGCTTCGAGCAGCTCGTCGAGGACCTGCTGCAGAAGACGGTGGCCCCGGTCAAGCGGGCGCTGTCGGACGCGGGGCTCGACGCGTCGCGGATCGACGAGGTCGTCATGGTCGGCGGCTCCACCCGGGTGCCGCGGGTGCAGGCGATCGTCCGCGACCTGTTCGGCAAGGACCCCCACAAGGGCGTCAACCCCGACGAGGTCGTCGCGGTCGGCGCGGCCCTCCAGGCGGGGGTGCTGGCCGGCGAGGTCAAGGACCTGCTGCTCCTCGACGTCACCCCGCTGTCGCTCGGCATCGAGACCCTGGGGGGCGTCCGCACCACCCTCATCGAGCGCAACACCACCATCCCCACCAAGAAGAGCGAGATCTTCTCGACCGCGGCCGACAGCCAGACGAGCGTCGAGGTCCACGTGCTGCAGGGCGAGCGCTCGATGGCGCGCGACAACCGGACCCTGGGCAAGTTCCAGCTCGTCGGGCTGCCCCCGGCCCCCCGCGGCGTGCCCCAGATCGAGGTCACGTTCGACATCGACGCCAACGGCATCGTGAACGTGTCGGCGAAGGACAAGGGCACCGGCAAGGAGCAGAAGATCACCATCACCGCCTCGAGCGGCTTGTCGAAGGACGAGGTCGACCGGATGATGCGCGAGGCGGAGTCGCACGCCGACGAGGACAAGGCGCGGAAGGAGTCGATCGAGGCGCGGAACCAGGCCGACCAGGCCGTCTACGCGGCCGAGCGCATGATGCAGGAGGCCGGCGACAAGCTGTCGGCCGAGGACCGCGCCCCGATCGAGGGCGCGGCGGCGGAGGTGAGGAAGGCGCTGGAGTCGGAGGACGACGCCGCCCTCAAGTCGGCGATGGAGAAGCTGACCGCGGTGCAGCACAAGGCGGCCGAGGCGATGTACAAGCAGGCGGGCCAGACCCAGCCCCCGCCGGACCCCGCGTCGGGGGCCGGCGACGGCGCCGGTTCGGCGCCCGGCCGGGGTGACGCCGCGGGCGGGGGCGACGGCGAGGTCATCGACGCCGAGGTGGTCGAGGACAAGAAGTGACGCCGGCCGCCCCCGGCGGCACGCCGCGCCGCTCGGAATGCGGCGGGAAGCGCCGTCGCGGGCGGCCCGGCGCGGGGTGGGACGGACGGATGGACCTGTACGTCATTCTCGGGGTCGAACGGAGCGCGTCGGCGGGCGACCTGAAGCGCGCGTACCGCCGGCTCGCCCGGAAGTACCATCCCGACATCAACCCCGGGGACCGCGAGACCGCGGCCGTCTTCCGCCGGGTGACCGAGGCGTACGAGACGCTCATGGACCCGGAGCGGCGCCGCGACTACGACGCGCACGGCCTCGCCGCCGCCCGCCCCCCGGAGGCCGGCGTGGCGTTCGAGGGCTTCGACTTCTCCGGCGCGGCGGCGGGCGAGCCGGCGTCCAGCTTCGGGGACCTGTTCGCCGAGGTCATCGCCGAGTCGGGCCGCCGGCCGCCCGGGGTCGCCCCCGCGGTGGACCTGTACGCCGCCCTGCGGATCACGTTCGAGCAGGCGATGCGGGGGGGGACGCACGAGGTCACGGTGACCCGCGTCGCCGCGTGCGGCGCGTGCGGGGGCGCGGGGGTGCGCCGGGTCGCCGAGAGCCGCTGCTCGAGCTGCGGGGGCGCCGGCCAGACCCGCTGGACGCGGGGGCACATGGTGTTCTCCCGCCCCTGCGGCGACTGCGGGGGGACGGGGCGCCGCCGGCGCCGGCCCTGCGGCGCGTGCGGGGCGGAGGGGGTCCTGTCGCGCATCGAGGGGGTCCCGGTGCCGGTGCCGGCGGGGGTCGCGGGCGGGACGCGGCTGCGGGTCCCCGGGGGCGGACACGCGGGCCGCCGCGGCGGCCCCACCGGCGACCTGTACGTCGCCGTGGCCGTCGACCCGCACCCGCTGTTCCGGCGCGACGGCGACGACCTGCATCTCGTCCTCCCGATCGCCGTCCACGAGGCGGCTCTCGGCGCGCGGGTCGATGTGCCGACGGTCGGCGGCCACGCCCGGATACGCGTTCCCCCGGGGGCCCAGTCGGGGCAGCGGCTCCGGCTGCGCGGGCGCGGGGCCCCGTCGCCGCGCACCGGCGCGCCGGGGGACCTGATCGCCGAGGTCAGGATCGTCCTTCCCCGCGTGCTCGACGAGCGGTCGAAGGAGCTGATGCGCCAGCTCGCCGAAAACAGCACCGAGGACGTGCGCGCGGGGCTGTGGTAGCGCAGAAGCGGGCAGAAAGCGGGAGCGACATGCCAGGCAGGGGATCCGGGCAGGCCTACTACATGATCAGCGCGGTGGCGCGGCGGTACGACATCCATCCGCAGACGCTGCGCCTCTACGAGCGCGAGGGGCTGCTGAAGCCGTCCCGGACCGAGGGCAACACCCGGCAGTACTCCGACGCCGACCTCGAGCGGCTCGAGGCGATACTGACGCTGACGCGGGAGCTGGGCGTGAACCTCGCGGGGGTGGAGATCATCCTCAACATGCGGAGCAAGATGGACCGCATGCAGGCCGAGGTCAACGAGTTCATGGCCTACGTCAAGCAGGAGCTCGCCCGCGGGCTCGGCGATTGGGAGCGCCGGCTGGGCACCGCGCTGGTAAGATCGCCGCCCACCGATCTCGTCCGCGTCGAGGATCGGGCGGCGGGTCCCGGGGAGGGCCCCGAGCGCGGGGACGCGGTTTGATCGGCGCCCTTTCGACCCCGCCCGCGGCCGACCGCGAGCCGGCGGGAGATGTGATTGCCCCGATGTCCTGCCCACACTGCGACGGCACGCGCTGGCGCCAAGTGTCCGACGGCGGCGTTCTCCGGGTCGAGCGCTGCGGGTGCTGGCGGACGGAAGCGGCGCAGATCCTGCTCAAGGCCGCGAAGATTCCGACCCGCTACCGGTCTTGTGACCTGGACACGTTCGTCACCTACGAGAACGACGGTCTCCTGCGGGCGGTGGATCGGGCCCGTCGGTTCGTCGAGGCCTTCCCCGTCGTGGACAAGGGGCTGCTGCTGGTCGGTCCACCCGGCATCGGCAAGACCCACATCGCGGTGTCGGTCCTCAGACAGGTGGTGTCGGAGAAGCGGGCGCACGGCCTGTACTACGACACGCGGGGTCTGCTCAACACGATTCGAAGCAGCTACGACCCGGTGACGCGCACGTCCGCGGTGGAGGTGCTGCGCCCGGTGGTCGAGGCGGAGCTGCTCGTGCTCGACGACCTGGGGGCGGAGCGGTTGACGGACTGGGTGGACGAGACCATGAACTTCATCGTCAACAGCCGGTACAACGACCGCCGCCCCACGATCTTCACCACGAACTACGAGGATTTCCAGGACGACGAGCGGCCCGATTCGCTCAAGGCGCGCGTCGGTTTCCGCATGCACTCCCGGCTGCGCGAGATGTGCGAGTTCCTGGAGTACGACGGTCCCGACTACCGCAACTTCGAGGGCTCGCCCGGCGGCCGGGAGCTGGCCCACGCCTGGAAGGAGAGGCAGGTGAAGGCGGAGGCCCGGGCGAAGCTGCCGCCGAGGACGTCGACCCGCGCCAAGGCCGGCCTGAAGGCCGGCGACGCCGAACTGCGCTGGTCGGGAGGGCGGACGGGGGCGTGATGGCCGCCGCCCGCACGTCCACGCCGTCTCCCCCGCGGTGCGGCCCGCGGGGGCCAACGCGCACCGCGCCGAGAAACGCCGCCCCTCCCGCCCCCCCGCTGGGCATCTACCTCCACATTCCGTTCTGCGAGGCGATCTGCAACTACTGCAACTTCAACCGGGAGCTCGTCCGGACCGGCATGAAGCGCCGCTACCTCGAGGCGCTGGCGCGGGAGATCGGGTCGGCGGGGGACGGCGGGCGCGCCGACTCCGTGTTCTTCGGCGGCGGCACGCCGTCGGTGATCGATCCCGCCGACGTGCGGACGCTGATCGACACGTGCGCCTCGAGCTTCGCCCTCGATCCGGGGGCCGAGATCACCCTCGAGGCGAACCCCGAGACGGCGTCGAGGCCGCGGCTGGAGGGCTACCGGTCGGCCGGGGTGACCCGCCTCAGCCTCGGCGTGCAGTCGTTCCGCGACGCCGAGCTGCGCCGCCTGGGCCGCGTGCACACGGCGGCGCGGGCGGTCGAGGCGTTCGAGTCGGCGCGGGCCGCGGGGTTCGACGACGTCAGCGTCGATCTGATGGTCTGGCTGCCGGAGCAGACCCCGGAAGACTGGCGCGAGACCCTCGACGTCCTGCTGCGGCTCGACCCGGGCCACGTCTCGTTCTACCTGCTCGAGCTCTATCCCAACGCCCCCCTGCGGGAGGACATGGCGCGGGGGGGGTGGGCGCAGGCCCCGGACGACGTCGCGGCCGGGATGTACGACGAGGCCCTCGACCGCCTCGAAGCCGCCGGGTACCGCCAGTACGAAATCTCGAACGCGGCCCGGCCGGGCCGCCGCTGCCGTCACAACCTCAAGTACTGGTCGGACGGCGCCTGGGTCGGTTTCGGGTGCGGCGCGCACTCCACGCGGGACGGCCGGCGGTGGCGCAACGTGAACGAGACGGTGTCTTATGTGGAGAGGGTCGCGGGCGGCGCGAGTCCGGTGGCGCACCGGACGGTGCTGTCCGCCGACGAGCGGGCGACCGACGCGCTGTTCCTCGGGCTTCGGCTCACGGAGGGCGTCGACGTCCCCGCCGTCGAGCGGCGTTACGGCGTGAGGGTCTGGGAGCGGTGGGGCGGCGAGCTGGCGCGGTGCGTCGAGGCCGGCCTCCTGGAGGACGATCCGGCGCGCCTGCGCCTCACCCGCAGGGGCCGGCTGCTGGCCAGCGAAGTCATGCAGGTGTTCGTGTGACGCAGATGTGGGTCAGGGTTCGCCGGCATCTCTCGAACGTTGCTCCTGGTAGGTCTTGAGGCCGTAGCCGCCCGCCACGCCGGCGCCGAAAATGCCGAGGCTCTTCAGGATCTCGATGTACAACGCTGCATGATCCGGCAGCAGGTAGAGCGTCAGAAACGCGAAAACTGCGGTGGCGAGCAGCACGTAAACGAGCCGAAACCACCGATCGCTTCGTCGAAGCTGCCTCTCCTGCGTGTCCGCTTCGGACGTCTGATTGAGGAACTGGGTGACGTGCTCGGTCTGGAACTTGTCGAATATCGGGTGGTATGCGGCGCTGCTTCCTTGGAAGAAGCTCGCCACCACGTCCTGAAGTGAACTCTCCGCACCCGAATTCCGACGTTCGTTCTCGACCACCTCTGGAGTCCGAACCGGAGCTGCCGGTCTCTGCCCGTCGGTCAACGGATGTGGTCCTTGAACGCACCGACCGCTTTCCTGAGTCTGCCCGCGAAGCGGGGCAACGACCCATGTCGCCGGTCGCGCAGGCGCGCGATCATCGTGTCGTGAATCAGACGGCGGGTCAGTGCGTCGGCCAGGACTTTCGTTTTTTCGTCGCCATGCGCCATGAGCAGGCTCAAGGCGCGCCGCGAACCGCGGTGCCCGCCGATACCCTGGAGTGCGCCCCGCCTCCTGTCACGAAGAGGGCGCCGAAGATGCCAGAATGAAGTCAATGCTCAACACCTGCCTGTTGACACAGCATACCAGATGCCGCAGTCTTGGAGCGAAATCGGACTGTTGATGCACTTGATCCACTATTGCGTGGATCAGCAGCTCACGGCATGGAGAGCGTTGCGCTGACGCCGACGCGGTGCCACGGTGATGCAGGGGGCTGCCAGGTGGACGGAGGGCATGCACATGATCGGCCGGCGACGACGGGTGGGTGGCGTTTTCGCGATCGTCGCGGCGTTTTGGCTCGGGTTTGTGTGCGGGGAGTTCGGCGGCCCTTCCAGCGTCGCGGCAATCCGGGCACCCGCGGAGGCGGCGAGGCAGCAGGATCCGCCGCCGGCATCGCAGGCCCCGGAGGCGTTATCTCCGGTCGCGGAGGAGTCGTCGGCGTTGGGGGCTGATCCGCCGGCGGATCCACCGCTCGGGCCGGACGCGGATCAGGCGGCGGACGCACCCGAACCGGAACCGCCGCTGGTCCAGGACCGACCCCGCGAGTTCACCGCGGACACCGGCGTCCTGCTCTACTTCGTCAGCCCGGAGGGGGAGGGAGCCTTCGAGGACACGATGAGGCGCGCGGCGGAGGCGTTGGCGGCGAGCGACAGCGAGGAGCGGCGACAGCAGGCCGAGGGTTGGCGTACGTACCGGGCGGAGGAGCCCCTCGCGGACGGCGTCCTTTTGTACGTCTCCTGGCTCGACCCGGCGGTTCAGGGGGTCGACTACTGGATACCGGACATCCTGAACGAGGCCTTTCCGACCGAGGCGCAGGCGCTGTACGAGACGTACGCGGGCGCGTTTGCGGACGGCCAGATCCTGCTCAACTTGCGGCAGGTGGCGGGACCATGATCGGGTGGGCGAACGCGTCGCGGAGCGGCCGGCGCGGGCCGTTTGGCCGAATGCGGTACCTGCGGTAGAGTAGCCGCCTTCGCCGTTGGCAACCGACACGTCCGGGTGCCGGCGCATCCGCGCGGCGGCGTGGCGGGCGGAACGTGGTTGGCATGACGGAGCACTTGCGGTAGAGTAGCGCTTTTTCGTGCGGTGGTTGCCGGTGAGCCGGTGTAGAGGAGGAGCAAATGCGGACGATGTGGCGAGAGCGGAGGACCCCCGTTTGGGTGGGCGCGGCGGTGCTGTCGGCGCTGGTCGTGGGCGTGGTGCTCGGAAGCTGGATGGCGCCCCGGCCGGCGCAGGCGCAGGCCCCGAGCGTCATTCTCAACGGCAACTCGGGCCTGTGGCAGTGGGTCGTGAACGACGGCCAGACCGAGAACTTCGAACGGGTGATTCGGGCGTACGGCGAGTCGCTCGCGGCCCGGAGCGGCGGCAGCGCCGGATTCACGCTGTATCGTTCGTCGGCGGGGGGGCCGGCGGTCTACTTCGGACACGTCAGCTCGGTCACGGCCGGCGGCGAGTACCATCCGATCAGGGTGTTGGCCGAGCACTATCCGCCGGGCCCGCCGAACAACGGCGACGAGGTCCGCGCGCTCGTTCCCCTCTATAGCAGCACCAGTCTCGCGCAGCAGGGCGTCTTCGACCTGCGGGTCGTCGCGTCCTACTAGGGGGACCCGTACCGAAGACCCGCTGCATTTCGAGCGGCGATGCACCCCGCCTGACTGCGTTGTTCGTCGGTTGCATTGCACGATATGCGCCCTCCTCACGCCCCGTCAGGCGGGTGCTTCGTCGCTCTCGGTGAAACGCGGGTTCCGCCACCGGCTCCCGGGGGTCCTGTGCGGTAGTGCGTGTGGAACCGCGGACCCCCGGTGCGCCGCGTCCGGCGGCTTCCGGCGGCGTCTCAGAAGGCGAGGTTTACGCCGGTGTAGAACCGGTGGTGGATCTTGTCGGGCGACGACTCGCCGCGGAGCTGGAAGACGCGGTAGTCGAAGCGCATCCGAAACGGTCCGACGAGGCCTATCTTGACCCCGCCCCCGGTGTTGGTCGCGCCGCCGGTCTCGAGCAGCGCGGCCCCCTCCTCCCGGTACAGCCCGGCGCCGGCCGTGACGTAGAACTGCAGGCCGTACGCGGTCGGCGTCTGCGCCAGCACGTTCAACATGCCGGCGCGGCGGCGCGCGTTGCCCGTGTCGTCGGCCTTGGTGTCGGAATACTCGAACTCGATGCCGAGGAACAGGAGCGACAGGCCGGCGGCGACGCCGCGGACGGGGCGGTTGGTCGGGGTGGTGTTGGCGCCGAGGAAGGCCGTCAGATCGGCTTCGGCGCGCGCGGGGGCGGCCATCAGCAGCCCCAGGAACAGCAGGGAAACGGGAACGGGTCGCAGGGACATGTCGGAACGGTATCAGGCGGCGCGACGTTGCCGGGAGACGAGGCTGGCGCAATCATAGCAGAGCGGCCGGCCGGCACGGCCAGCGCTCCGGCACGGGGCGGCCCCCGGGCGCCCCCCCCCTCGCGGAGGGGCGCGGACCCGCGCCCCCGGGCCCCCGGGCGTCCCCCACGCCGGCCCACGCCCCCCGATCTTGGCCAAACGGTGTGGTACAGTGGCCGGACACCCCCATGGACTTCCGGCCGACAGACGAGCAGCGCCTTCTGCGGCGGTCCGTCCGCGAGTTCGCGGAGACCGAGCTGGCCCCCGGCGTCATGGCGCGGGACGAGGCGCAGGACTTCCCCCTGTCGCTGCTGCCCAAGCTCGGCGGACTGGGGCTGATGGGCATCCAGCTCCCGGAGCGCGACGGCGGCGCCGGCCTGGACGCCGTCGACTACTGCATCTGCATCGAGGAGCTGGCGCGGGTCGATCCGTCCGTCGCCCTCACCGTGGCCGCGCACAACGGGCTCGCGTCGGCCCACCTCCACCTGTTCGGCACCGAGGCCCAGCGCGCGCGCTGGCTCGCCCCCCTCGCCGCGGGCCGGCATCTCGGGGCGTGGGCGCTGACCGAGTCGGGGGCGGGGAGCGACGCGGGGAGCCTGCGCACGAGCGCGCGGCGGGTCGAGGGCGGGTGGCGGCTGAACGGCGCGAAGACCTTCACGACCCACGCGACCCTGGCCGGGACGTTCGTGGTCATGGCGGTCACCGACGCGGCGCGCGGGGCGCACGGCATCTCCGCGTTCATCATCGAGGGCGGCGCGTCCGGCCTGACGCCGGGCCGCAAGGAGAACAAGCTCGGCATGCGCGCCAGCGACACCGCGGGGCTGTCCCTCGACGACTGCTTCGTGCCCGACGGCCAGTTGCTCGGCGAGGCCGGCCGGGGGTTCATCGACGCCATGCGGGTCCTCGACGCCGGCCGCATCGGCATCGCCGCCCTCGCCGTCGGCCTCGCGCAGGGCGCCTACGAGGCGGCGCGGCGCCACGCCGTCGAGCGCGAGCAGTTCGGGCACCCCATCGCGTCGTTCCAGGCGATACAGTTCAAGCTGGCGGACATGGCCACGCGGATCGAGGCGGCGCGGTGGCTCACGTACCGCGCCGCGTGGCTGAAGGACGGCGGCGCCGCCACCACGCGCGAGTCGGCGATGGCCAAGCTGCTGGCGAGCGAGACGGCGGTCCGGGTCGCCGAGGAGGGCGTGCAGATCCACGGCGGCTACGGCTTCGTGAAGGACTACCCGGCGGAGAAGTTCTTCCGCGACGTCAAGCTGACGACCATCGGCGAGGGCACGAGCGAGATCCAGCGCCTCATCATCGCCAGGCAGTACCTGGGCGCCGACGCATGACGGCGGGGACGCGCGGGCTCGCGGCCGGGGTGTTGGACGGCGACCGGCGGGCCGTCGCGCGCGCGATCTCCCGCGTCGAGGGCGGCGGGGCGGCGGCCGCGGCGATGGTGCGCGCCGTCCACGCGCGGACCGGCCGGGCGTACCTCGTCGGGGTGACGGGGGCCCCGGGGGTCGGGAAGAGCACCCTGGTCGACCGCTTCACCGCGGTTCTGCGGTCGCGGGGGCGGACGGTCGGCATCATCGCCGTCGACCCGAGCAGCCCGTTCAGCGGGGGCGCGGTGCTGGGCGATCGGGTGCGGATGCAGGCGCACGCCGGCGACGACGGCGTCTTCGTGCGGAGCATGGCGAGCCGGGGCCGGCTCGGGGGGCTGTCGCGGGCCACCGGCGACGCGGCCCTGGTGCTGGACGCGGCGGGGTTCCACGTCGTCGTCATCGAGACGGTGGGGGTGGGGCAGGCCGAGGTCGAGATTTCGTCCGCCGCCGACGTCACCCTGGTGGTGACGATGCCCGGCGGCGGCGACGGTGTGCAGGCCCTGAAGGCGGGGGTGATGGAGATCGCGGACGTGTTCGTGGTCAACAAGGCCGACCAGCCCGGGGCGGACCGGGCGGCGGCGGAGATCGAGGCGGTGCTGCGCCTCAACGACTACGGTCCCGGGGCGTGGCGGCCGCCGGTGCTGCGCACCCGCGCCGCCGAAGGGCGCGGGCTCGACGAGGTCCTCGCCGCGGTCGAGCGGTTCCGGGCGCGCGGCGGGGACGACGCGACGGAGCGGCGCCGGGCGCGGGCGAGGTCCCGGGTGCGGGAGCTGGTCTCGCGGCGCTTCCTGGAGCACGCCGAGCGGCGGGCGCTCGAGCCGGGGGGCTTCGAGGGGTTCGTCGACCAGGTGGCGGACACCGAGATCGATCCGTACACGGCGGCCGACCGCATACTGGACTTGGCGGTCCGCGGAACGGGTTCGCCGGATCCGCGCGAACCGGGACCGCGGGAGCGGGAGGCGGGATGAAGGCGACGCTCGACCACATCGGCATCGCGGTCCGCGACCTCGACGAGGCCCTCGCCTTCTACCGGGACGCGCTGGGGCTGGAGGTGGGCGAAGCCGAGGAGGTGCCGTCCGAAGCGCGTGCGGGCGCAGTTCCTGCCGCTCGGCGGGACCGCCCTGGAGCTGCTCGAGGCCACCGACGAGGGGTCGGCCATCGCCCGGTCCATCGAGCGCCGCGGCCCGGGCATCCACCACATCACCCTGCGGGTGGCCGATATCGAGGCGGCCCTCGCGTCCCTCCGCGGCCGGGGGGTCAGGCTCGTCGACGAGCGCCCGCGGCCCGGGGCCGGCGGCAGCCGCGTGGCGTTCATCCACCCCTCGGCGGCGCAGGGGGTGCTCATCGAGCTCAAGGAAGATCCCGGCCGCTGACGGCCGCGGGACGGGGCGCGCCGCCGGCGCGGGCGCGTCGCGCGCCGCGGCGCCGGTCATGAGGGGAGAACCGTGGCAGAACGGGAGTCGGCGGTCCGGATCGGGGTCATCGGGGGCAGCGGCCTGTACGACATGGAGGCGCTGACGAACCGGGAGACGGTCGAGGTGTCGACGCCCTTCGGCGAGCCCTCGGCGCCATACGTGGTGGGCGACCTCGACGGCCGGCGCGTCGCCTTCCTCGCCCGGCACGGCGAGGGGCACCGGCTGCTGCCGTCGGAGCTGAACTTCCGGGCCAACATCTTCGGTCTCAAGACCCTCGGGGTCGAGTGGATCCTCTCGGCCAGCGCGGTGGGCAGCCTGCAGGAACGGTACCGGCCGCTCGACATCGTGGTCCCCGACCAGTTGCTCGACCGCACCCGCGGGCGCGTCGGCACGTTCTTCGGCCGCGGCATCGCCGCCCACGTCGGCTTCGCCCATCCGTTCTGCGGGGCCCTCGGCGACCTCGTGGTCGAGGCGTCGGCGGGGTGCGGGGCGACGGTCCACCGGGGCGGCACCTACGTGTGCATGGAGGGGCCCCAGTTCTCCACCCTCGCCGAGTCGCGGCTGTACCGCTCGTGGGGGATGGACATCATCGGCATGACCAACCTGCAGGAGGCGAAGCTGGCCCGCGAGGCGGAGATCTGCTACTCGACGCTCGCCCTCGTCACCGACTACGACTGCTGGCACGAGGGGCACGACGACGTGACGGTGGAGATGGTCGTCGCCATCCTGCGGCAGAACGCGGTCACCGCGCAGCGGGTGGTGCGGAACGCGGTCGCGCGGCTGCCCGCCGAGCGAAGCTGCGAGTGCGCGACGGCGCTCGCCTCGGCTATCATTACGCGGCCGGAGCTGATTCCGGACGCCGTGAAGCGGGAGCTCGCGCCGATCATCGGCAAGTACGTGAAGTAGGGGCGGCGCGCCGGAAGGGGTATTGCGCTCGTGCATCCGATAGTGACCGTCGGCTCCGTCGCGTTCGATTCCGTGAAGACGCCGTTCGGCGAGGCGTCCCGGGTCGTCGGCGGCGCCGCCACGTACTTCAGCGTCGCCGCGTCCTTCTTCACCGACGTGAGGCTCGTGGGGGTGGTCGGCGACGATTTCTCCGACGAGGAGATGGGCGTCTTCGCGGGCCGGCGCATCGACACCGCCGGCCTGCAGCGCGTGCCCGGGGAGACGTTCCGCTGGAAGGGGGAGTACGGCTTCGACCTCAACACCCGCGAGACGATCTACACCCACCTCAACGTGTTCGACCGGTTCCGCCCGGTCCTGCCCGACGCCTACCGGTCCACGCCGTTCGTCTTCCTCGCCAACATCCATCCGGCGTTGCAGACCGAGGTGCTGACCCAGGTGGCGCGGCCGCGGTTCGTGGCCGCCGACACCATGAACTACTGGATCGAGGGGACGCCGGACGAACTGCGGGCCGTGCTGCGGCGCGTCGACGCCCTGCTGATCAACGACGAGGAGGCGCGCGAGCTCGGGGGCTGGTCGAACCTCGTGAAGGCGGCGCGGGCCATCTGCGCGATGGGGCCCCGGCTGCTCGTGATCAAGCGCGGCGAGCACGGGGTCCTGATGACGCGCGAGGACGGTTTCTTCGCCGCGCCGGCCATGCCCCTCGACACGGTGGTCGACCCGACCGGCGCCGGCGACACGTTCGCGGGGGGGTTCATGGGCTATCTGGCGTCGGCCCGCGAGGTCACCGACGAGGTGTTGACGCGGGCGGCGATCGCGGGCAGCGCCCTCGCCTCGCTCGCCGTCGAGGACTTCGGGCTCGACGGGCTGCTGAAGGCGTCGTCCAAGGCCATCAACCGGCGGTTCCAGGCCTTCAAGCGGCTGACCCACTTCGAGGCGCTGTGATGAGGCGGGCGGGGCGGCGCTGGATCGGCGGCGCGTTCACGGCGGTCACGCTGGCGTGGCTGCTCGTGATCGTGCTGACGCCGGCGCTCCTGGCCCGCGGCGCCCACGGACATGCGGTGACCCTGATGTCGGCGGGCGCGTACGTGATGGGCGGGGTCGTCTGCCACCAGCGTCCGGATCGCTCCTTCCATCCGGGCGGCGTGCAGATGCCGGTGTGCGCCCGGTGTTTCGGACTGTATCTGGGCGGGGGGCTGGGCGTGCTCGCGGCGGCCGGGTTCCGGCGGCGCGGCGCCGGCGCGGCGGAACCCGGCGGAGGCCCGCGGCCCGCGCCGGCGGAGGCGGCCGGCGGGGTCGACGGCGGCGCGGGCGCGGCGGAACCGCGTGGACGCCGGGAGGGTGGGCCGGCCGCGGTGCGGACCGGTCCGGCGGCTTTTCTTGGGGCGGAAACCGGTGTCGGCGCGGGCCGCGGCCCGGCCGACCGGGCGCCCGCGTGGCTGCGGTGGGCGGTGCTGGCGGCGGCGGCGCCGACGGGGATCACGTTCGCGGCGGAGATGGCGGGCTGGATGCCGTCGATCGGGGAACTGCGGGCGGCGGCGGGCGTGCCGTTGGGAGTGGCGGTGACATGGGTCGCAAGTCTCGTGATTCGCGGCGATCTCGCGTGACCGCCCCCGCCCCGGCGGCCGGGGCCGGGGCGGGCGGAGACCGGAACCGGGCGCTGGCGGCGGCGGCGCTCGGCTGGGCCGTGCCGGGGGGCGGGCACCTGTGGCTGGCGCGCCGCCAGAAGGGCCTGGTGTTCCTGGCCGCCATCCCCCTGATGTTCGCGATCGGGCTGGGGCTCGGGGGACGGCTGTTTCCGTTCGACGGCGGCCAGCCCCTGGTGCTGCTCGCCGCGTTCGCCGATCTCGGGAACGGTCTGCCCTACCTCGTCGCCCGGGTCGCGGGACTCGGCGGGGGCCGGGTCGTCGCCGAGTCGTTCGAGTACGGCAACACGTTCATCATCGTCTCGGGCCTGTTGAACATGCTGGTCGCCCTCGACGCCTACGACGTGGCGCTGGGCCGGCGGTGAGGAAGATGTCGAGCCATCTCCTGGTGATGATGCTGTTCGCGGGGTTCGTGTCGCTGGTCTTCGCGGTGTTGATGAAGGACGAGCCGGCCGAACAGGTGAAGCTGGGCGGCCGGCTGTTCGCCGGCTTCGTCGGGGCCGCCCTCGTGCTGGGCTGGGTCCTGTTCCCCTTCCCCCTGTGACCCGCGCTCCGGATCCGATGACGCGGGGGCCGCGGGGCGGCGTGCGGCGGCACCTCCGGGTCTGGGGGCCCGCATGGGCGGCCATGGCCGTGATCTTCGCCGCGTCCGGCGTGTCGTCGGTGCCGTCGGCGGTCCGCGCGATCGACGACGGGCTGTGGCACGGCGCGGGATACGGGGTGCTGGCGGCCCTGTTGCTCCGCGCCCTCGCGGCGGCGCGCTGGGACGGGGTGACGGGCCGGACGGCCGTGCTCGCGGCGGCCCTCGCGACCCTGTACGGCGCCACCGACGAGCTGCATCAGTGGTTCGTGCCGGGGCGTTCCGCGCAGTGGTCGGACCTGGTCGCCGACGCGGCCGGCGCCGCGGCGGCGTGCGGCGCGCTGTGGCTGTGGCGCGCGCTCTCGGTGCGCGGGCGTCCGCACTCGCAACCGGAACCGGAAGGGACTCGATGAACGACGACCCGATTCTGACGGAACGGAACGGAGCGGTGACGACCGTCACCGTCAACCGGCCCAAGGTGCTCAACGCCCTCAACGCGGACACGGTCGCCGCCCTGACCGCGGTCTTCGCCGACCTTCAGCGCGACGACGGGGTCCGCGCGGTGGTGCTGACCGGCGCCGGGGACCGCGCGTTCATCGCCGGGGCGGACATCGGCGAGCTGGCGCGGCTGACGCCGCAGACCGCGCGCGCCCTCACCGATGCCGGGCACCGGATGTGCGGCCTCATCGAGGGCCTCGGCAAGCCGGTCGTCGCCGCCGTCAACGGGTACGCCCTCGGGGGCGGCTGCGAGGTCGCGATGGCGTGCGCCTGCCGGGTCGCGGCGCGGACCGCGAAGCTGGGGCTGCCCGAGATCACCCTCGGGATCATCCCCGGCTACGGCGGCACGCAGCGGCTGCCGCGCCTCGTGGGGCGGGGACGGGCCCTGGAGATGATGCTGACCGGCGCCCCGGTCACGGCCGAGGAGGCGTGGCGCATCGGGCTGGTGAACCGGGTGGTCGAGCCCGAGGCGCTGGCCGGGGAGGCCCTGGGGCTGGCGGGGGCCATGGCCGCGCAGGCGCCGGAGGCGGCGCGCCGCATCCTCGACGCCGTGCACCACGGCCTCGGCGTGTCGATGGCCGACGCCCTCGCCCTCGAGGCGGCCGCGTTCGGGGCCGTCTGGGCGACCGACGACGCGCGCGAGGGGACGGCCGCGTTCCTGGAGAAGCGGAAGGCGAGGTTCACGGGCCGGTGAGGGGGCGGACTTCGACGGGGGGCGGCGCACCCGCCGGCGTCCGCGTCGGCCTGGTCGTGTCGCGCTATCACGACGCCGTCACCGACCGGCTGCAGGCCGGCGCGCTGGAGGCGCTGCGGGCGGCCGGCGTGGGCGAAGAGGCGGTCGTGGTGGCGCCGGTGCCGGGGGCGTTCGAGGTGCCGCAGGGGGCGCGGCGGCTCGCGGCGGCCGGCGGCGTCGACGCGGTGGTCGGCCTCGGCTGCCTGATCCGCGGCGAGACCCCGCACTTCGAGGTGATCGCGTCGGCCGTCGCCCACGGCCTGACGCAGGCGGCGCTCGACAGCGGCGTGCCGATGGCCTTCGGCGTGCTGACCACGAACTCGGTGGAGGAGGCGGAGGCCCGCGCCGGGGCCGGTCCATCGAACAAGGGGTGGGAGGCGGCGGACGCGGCGTTGGCGATGGTCCGCCTGTTCCGTCAACTGAAGCCGCCCGGCGCGGCGGGGCGCCCGGCGTGAGCGGGGCCGTCGCCGACCCCGCGGCCCGTCATCGGGGACGGGTGGCGGCCCTGCAGTTGCTGTATCAGCGCGAGGTCGGCGGGGCCGAGGGGCCGCGGTTCGAGCGCGCGGTCGGCCTCTACTGGCGCGAACACCCCGCCCCCGACGGCCCGCGGCGGTTCGCGGACCGCCTGCTGCGGGGGACCGTGGACGCGCTGGACCGGATCGATCCGCTCATCGAGTCGGCCGCCGACAACTGGCGGCTGTCCCGGATGGCGGTGATCGACCGCCTCGTCCTCCGGCTGGCGGTGTACGAGCTGCTCGCCGCCGAGACCCCCGCCGCCGTCGTGATCGACGAGGCGATCGAGCTGGCCCGGACGTTCAGCGGCGAGCCGTCGCCGCGCTTCGTGAACGGGGTCCTCGATGCCGTCCGGCACCGGCTCGACCGAGACCGCGGGACGGGGCCGTCGGCGACCTGAGCCGGGGTCCGCCGTGGAGCCGCGGGTCCGTGCGCGTGTGAGGCGGGCGGCGGTGGGATCCGCCGCCGGCGATTTCCGATGGCCGATTCTCCAGAGAACGATCAGCAGGCCCAGCGGCGCGCCAATCTGGCGGCGATCGCCGACTTGGGCGTATCCGTCTATCCGCACGCGTTCCGCGGCGGCGGCCCGGACCGCGCCGCGGAGACCGTGTCCGCGCTCGTGGATGCCCACGGCGGCGCCGGCGGGGCGGAGCTCGAAGCCGCGCGGGTCCACGCCGCGACGGCGGGCCGGGTCCTCATCGTGCGGAGCTTCGGGAAGGCCCGGTTCCTGGTGATCTCCGACGGCCGGAAGCGCATACAGGTGTACGTGCGGAAGGACTCGCTGTCGGAGCGGGACTTCCGGGTCGCGGCCCTGCTCGACATCGGCGACCACGTCGGGGTCGAGGGCCGCCTCTTCCGGACCCGGACCGACGAGCTGACGGTGTGGGCGGACCGCCTCGAGTTCCTTGCCAAGTGCCATCGGCCGCTGCCCGAGAAGTGGCACGGCCTGACCGACGTCGAGACCCGCTACCGGCAGCGCTACCTGGACCTGATCGTCAACCCCGGGTCCCGCGCCGTGTTCGAGGCGCGGGCCCGGGTGATCGCCTCGATCCGCCGGTTCATGGAGCACCCCGACCGCGGCTATCTCGAGGTCGAGACGCCGATGATGCAGCCGGTGGCGGGCGGCGCCCTCGCCCGGCCGTTCGTCACCCACCACAACGCCCAGGACATGGAGCTGTACCTGCGCATCGCGCCCGAGCTCTATCTCAAGCGGCTCGTCGTCGGCGGCATGGCCCGGGTCTACGAGATCAACCGCAACTTCCGCAACGAGGGCATCTCGACCCAGCACAACCCCGAGTTCACGATGCTCGAGTTCTATCAGGCGTACAGCGACTACCGCGACCTGATGACCCTGACCGAGAAGCTGCTGGAGACGGTGGCGCGGGACGTCGCGCGGTCCGCCCGCGGCGCCGGCGCGCCCGGCGGCGCCGATGACGCCTCGGTCACCTTCGGCGATCACACCCTGTCGTTCCGCGGCCCCTACCCGCGCGTCGAGCTGCGGCGGGCGGTGTGCGAAGCCGCCGCCGGGCGCCTCGGGACCCCGGTCGCCGAATCGGATCTGCGGAGCCGCGGGACGGCGGCGCGGATCGCCGCGCGCCTCGGCGTCGAGACCGCGCCCGGCCAGGGGCCCGGCAAGATCGCCCTGGAGATCTTCGAGCGGCTCTGCGAGCCGGAGTTGGTGCAGCCGACGTTCGTGCACGACTTCCCGACCGAGGTCTCGCCGCTGTCGAAGCAGCGGGACGACGACCCGGACACCGTCGAGCGCTTCGAGCTGTACGCGGCCGGCATGGAGCTCGCGAACGGGTTCAGCGAGCTGAACGACCCCGTCGAGCAGCGGCGGCGCTTCGAGGCCCAGATCCGGGATCGGGAGGGGGGCGACGCCGAGGCGCACCGCATGGACGAGGACTACGTCCGCGCGCTCGAGTACGGCCTGCCCCCGACCGCCGGCGAGGGCATCGGCATCGACCGGCTGGTGATGGTCCTGACCGGCAGCCCGTCCATCCGCGACGTGATCCTGTTCCCCCTCATGCGCGCCAGATGACGGGGCGAGCGACGGGGACGGCCCCGGCGCCGGTTTCCCGCGAGACGGCATGACCCTGCCCTTCGAACTCTACGTCGCGACCCGCTACCTGCTCGCCCGGCGCCGCCAGGCGTTCATCTCGGTGATCTCCGCCGTGTCCGCCCTGGGGGTCACGGTCGGGGTCATGGCCCTGGTCATCGTCCTCGCCCTGATGACCGGCATGCAGCAGGAGATGCGGGACCGCATCGTGGGTTCGGCCGCCCACGTCTACGTGTACAAGTTGCTCGGCGGGGGGCTCGTCGATCGTGAGGCGGAGATCGCGAAGCTCCTGACCGTTCCGGGCGTCGTCGCCGCCGCCCCGGCGATGCTCGGGTACGGGATGGCGACGGCCCACGGCGTCGACGAGTTCATCACCCTCAAGGGCGTGGATCCGGAGATCGAGGCGCGGGTCACCGAGGTCGCCGGGTCGATCGTCGTCGGCAGCTTCGCGGCGCTGGCCGAGCCGCGCGACGGCGTCCTGGGCGGCGTGGTCATCGGCGACGAGCTGGCGCGATCGCTGCGGACGACGGTCGGCGACACCATCTCCGTGCTGACGCCGCAGGGGGCGACGTTGTCGCCCATGGGGCTGATGCCCCGGTCGCGGCGCCTGGAGGTCGTCGGCGTCTTCCGCCTCGGGATGCGGCAGTACGACAACTCGTACGGCTTCGTCACCCTCGACGCCGCCGGCCGCCTGTTCAACAAGGACCGGGTCGACATGATGGAGCTGCGGGTGGAGGACGTCGACGAGGCCCCCGAGGTGGCGGACGCGGTGACCGAGACCCTGGGGGCCGAGTACTTCGCCCAGGACTGGGGCGAGTTGAACCGGGCGCTGTTCTCGGCCCTGCGGCTCGAGAAGATGGCCATGGGCGTCACCATCGGGCTCATCATGATGGTGGCGGCCCTCAACATCGTCGCGTCGCTGGTGCTGCTGGTCATGGAGAAGAGCCGCGACATCGCCATTCTGAAGACGATGGGGGCGTCGTCGCAGAGCATCCGCATCGTCTTCGTGCTGCAGGGCGGGATCATCGGGGCGGTCGGGACCGCGGTCGGCGCCGCGTGCGGGGTCGGGCTGTCCTGGTGCGCCGACCGTTACCAGTGGATCCGGCTGCCGCCGTCGGTGTACGAGGTGGGGTGGGTGCCGTTCCGGGTCGAGCCGGGCAACTTGCTGCTGGTGGTGGCGGGCTCGCTCGCGGTGTGCCTGCTCGCCACCCTGTATCCGTCCCGCCAGGCGTCGCGGCTCGACCCCGCCGAAGCGCTTCGGTACGAGTGACTTCATCCCCGCCGAGCGCCCGCCCATGGCCTTCCTCGACGTTCGCGCCCTCTCCAAGTCCTACGCCGCGGGCGGCCGGCGGCTGACGGTCCTGCGCGACCTGGAGCTGACCGTCGACGCGGGCGAAATGGTCGCCGTCGTCGGCGCCTCGGGGGTCGGGAAGAGCACCCTGCTGCACTGCGTGGGCGGACTCGACGCCATCGACGAGGGCAGCGTCACCGTCGCGGGGACGGAGCTGTCGTCCGCCGCCGACGACGCGCGGGTGGCGTTCCGGAACCGGCACGTCGGGTTCGTCTTCCAGTTCCACCACCTGCTGCCCGAGTTCAGCGCGGTCGAGAACGTGGCGATGCCGCTGCGCATCGCGCGGGCGGCGCGCGGCGAGGCGCACCGCCGGGCCGGGGCGCTGCTGCGGGAGGTGGGGCTCGGCGACCGGCTGACCCACCGGCCGGGGATGCTCTCGGGCGGCGAGCAGCAGCGCGCGGCGGTGGCCCGCGCGCTGGTCATGCAGCCGGCCCTGCTGCTGGCCGACGAGCCCACCGGCGACCTCGACGAGCAGACCGGCCGCGACCTCCACGCCCTGCTGCGCCGGCTCCACGCGACGCGTCGGCTCACCTCGCTCATCGCCACCCACAACCCGCAGCTCGCGGCGGCGTGCGACCGCGTGCTCCGCCTCGAGGACGGCCGCCTGCGGCCGGCGTGAGCACGGGCGGCGGGGCGCGCCCCGCGCGGGCCGCGGGCGGCGCGGTCCGGAGCTTGCCTTATAATTGGCCGAACCGCCCTCGCGCGGTCCCGCCGGCGTCCCGCGGCGCGCCGACGCGCCGGCGGCCGCGGTGAAGCCGACAGTCTGTGCCGCAGGGGTCAACCGATGTTCGAGCGCTACACCGAGCGGGCGCGCCGGGTCCTGTTCTTCGCCCGCTACGAGGCGAGTCAGCTCGGGAGCATCTCGATCGAGACCGAGCACCTGCTGCTCGGGCTGATCCGGGAGGGCAAGGGGCTGACGAGCCGCATCTTCGCGCGTTCCCACCTGTCGCTCGAGGGCATCCGCAAGGACATCGAGGGGCGGACGGTGTTCCGCGAGAAGGTCTCGACCTCGGTGGAGATCCCCTTCAGCACCGAAACCAAGCGCGTCCTGCAGTTCGCGGCCGAGGAGGCCGACCGGCTGCTGCACAACTACGTGGGGACCGAGCACCTGCTGCTCGGCATCCTCCGGGAGGAGCGCTGCGTCGCCGCGTCGATTCTCGTCGAGAAGGGCATGCGGCTGAACACCGTGCGCGAGGACATCGTTCAGCTCCTGAACGAGAAGACCACCCTCACGCGGGTCAAGGAGACGCCGCTCCTCGCCGAGTTCAGCCGCGACCTGACCGAGAGCGCGCTGAAGAGCCGGCTCGACCCGCTCATCGGGCGCGCCCCCGAGCTGGAGCGGCTGCAGCAGGTGCTGTGCCGCCGCAACAAGAACAACGCGGTCCTCATCGGCGAGCCGGGGGTGGGGAAGACCGCCATCGTCGAGGGCCTCGCGCAGCGGATCGTCGGCGGCGGGGTGCCGCACTTCCTGGCCGACAAGCGGATCCTCGCCCTCGATATCTCGCTGATCGTCGCCGGCACCAAGTACCGGGGGCAGTTCGAGGAGCGGCTCAAGGCGATCATGAAGGAGCTCGTCGAGAACCCGAACATCATCCTGTTCATCGACGAGCTGCACACGCTGGTCGGGGCCGGCTCCGCCGAGGGGTCGCTCGACGCCGCGAACATCCTCAAGCCGGCCCTGTCGCGGGGGGAGATCCGGTGCATCGGGGCGACCACCCCGGCCGAGTACCGGCGGCACATCGAGAAGGACCGGTCCCTCGAACGGCGCTTCCAGGCCGTGAAGGTGGAGCCGACGAGCGAGACCGACGCCCTCGAGGTGGTGCTCGGAATCAAGGACCGCTACGAGTCGTTCCACCACGTCACCTATACGCCGGAGGCCCTCGAGGCGGCCGTGTACCAGTCGAGCCGCTACATCACCGAGCGGTTCCTGCCCGACAAGGCCATCGACCTGCTGGACGAGGCGGGTTCCCGGGCCAAGCTCCGGGAGGCCCGGTTCAGCGACGAGCTCGGCGACATCAACCGCGACATCCGGGCGGCGGTCGCGCAGATGGAGAGCGCGGCGGCCCAGAAGGACTTCGAAAAGGCCCAGTACTTCAAGGAGCAGGAGGTCGTCGCCCGCGAGAACCTCCAGTACGTGCGGGAGCGCTTCGACGAGCGGGTCGGCACGGCCCCGATCGAGGTCGGCAAGCAGGACATCGACGGCGTCGTGGCGACGTGGACCGGCGTGCCCCTGACGTCGATCAACAAGGACGAGGGCGACCGGCTGCTGCAGATGGAGAGCGAGCTCCACCGCCGGGTCATCAGCCAGGAGCACGCCACCTCGGCGCTGGCGCGGGCGATCCGGCGGTCGCGCGCCGGCCTGAAGTCGCCGAACCGGCCCGTGGGCAGCTTCGTCTTCCTCGGGCCCACCGGCGTCGGGAAGACCGAGCTCGCGCGGGCCCTCGCGAACTTCCTGTTCGGGAGCGACGCCGCCCTCGTCCGGTTCGACATGTCCGAGTACATGGAGAAGCACTCGGTCTCGAAGCTGATCGGCTCGCCGCCGGGCTACGTGGGGCACGAGGAGGGCGGCCAGTTGACCGAGAAGGTCAAGCGGCACCCCTACTCGGTGGTGCTGCTCGACGAGATCGAGAAGGCCCATCCGGACCTGTTCAACATCCTGCTGCAGGTGTTCGAGGACGGGCATCTCACCGACGGGCTGGGCAACCGCATCAGCTTCAAGAACGCGATCATCATCATGACCTCGAACATCGGGGCCCGCTTCATCCAGAAGAAGGCCTCGCTGGGGTTCCAGCCGTCCGACGCGGGCCACCTGCAGCGCAACGTCAGCGACCGGGTCCTGGGCGAGGTGCGGCGCACCTTCAACCCCGAGTTCCTCAACCGCCTCGACGAGATCATCGTCTTCGACGCCCTCGTCGACGACGACCTGCGGCGCATCACGCGGATGCTGGTCGACCAGCTCAACGAGCATCTCGTCGACCGCAAGCTGCAGATCAGCCTCGCGCCGGAGGTCGTCGACTGGGTGATCGAGATGACCTGCAAGGACCGGTCGTACGGCGCGCGGCCGCTCCGGAGGGCGATTCAGCGGTACGTCGAGGATCCGCTCTCCGAGGAGTTGATACGCGGACGCCTGGGGGGCGGCGAGATCGAGGTGTATCTGGACGGCGGCGAGCTGAGCTACCGCGACGCGGCGCGGACCTACGACGGCCGCAAGCTGACGGCGAGCGTCTAACTGAAGGGCCGGCGGGGCGTTTAGCGCGCCCCGCGCACGAGGGGACCGGGACGGACGGGAAGACCAATGAGACGTTCAGTAGTGCCGGCGGTTGCGATCGCCCTGGCGGCGGCGGCCATGAGTTCGATCGCCGCGCGCGCGGCGGCGGGCGAAGCGGAGGCGGCGGGCGGGCAGTTCCAGCCGGCCCCGTTGCCCCCGCCCGACTCGCCGACGCTGTTCACGACGATCCAGTTGCTGGCCCCCACGCAGGGCAACGTCCTCAGCGTGGAGGGCCAGACGTACCTCTACTACATGGAGATCGACGACTACGTCAGCCTGCCCTCGCAGGGGCGGTGGACGCCGTACGACGAGACCATCGAGCAGATTCTGCTCGCGGATTTCGAGCGGCTGTGGGGCACGGGCTTCCTGACCGACCTGACCATCGAGATCGTCGACGATCCGTATCCCAACGGGGTCCAGGGGCGCCGCGCGATCTTCCTGCTGGAGGAGCGGGAGCGGGTCCGGATCGTCAACTTCGAGGGGTCCGAAGAGTACGACCGGGCCGAGATCGACGACGCGATGGAGTCGGTGGGCATCGAGCTGCGCCTGGACAGCCGCATCGGGCCGGGCGTGATCCGGCGCACCGAGGGCCTGCTGCGGGAGATGTGGGCCGAGAAGGGCTTCCAGTTCGCGGACGTGACGCACGAGATCACCCCCCTCGCCGGCGGGCCCCGGGTCGTCCAGCTCACGTTCAACATCGACGCGGGGCCCAAGGTCCACGTCTCGGACATCTCCTTCGTCGGCAACGACAACATCAGCGAACGGTCGCTGAAGGGCCAGATGAGGAACACGAAGGAGCGCTGGCTGTTCTCCTTCATCAGCGGCCGCGGGACCTACCGGCCGTTCGGGTTCGAGCAGGACGCCGACCTGCTGGTGGCGCACTACCGGAACAACGGCTACATCGAGGCCCAGGTCGGCCAGCCGGAGCTGGAGTACCTGGACATGGCCGAGAACGGCGAGAGCCGCCCCGTGCGGCTCCGGATTCCGGTGAGCGAGGGCGAGCGGTACCGCGTCGGGACCCTGGACTTCGACGGGCACGACGTGCTCCGGACCGAGGCCCTGAGCGGGATCTTTTCGGGGCTGGAGCCGGGCGACTACTACTCGGAGCAGGTCGTCCGCGACGCGTTCGACGTGGCCCGCGAGGCCTACGGCGCCATCGGCTACTACGAGATGACGGTGTTTCCCGACCTCGTCCCTCGCCTCGACGACGACGGGTCGCCGGCCCGGGTCGACGGCGACCCCGTCGTCGACGTGACGATCCGGGTGCAGGAAGGCGAGCAGTACTTCGTCAACCGCATCACCTTCGTGGGCAACAACACCACCCACGACGAGGTCATCCGGCGCGAGATCAACCTGTACGAGCGGGGCGTCTTCAACACCGAGGCGCTGCGGTTCAGCGTGCGGCGGCTCAACCAGCTCGGGTACTTCGAGCCGTTGGACGAGGACAGCGCCATCCAGATCGAGAAGCGTCCGGGCGTCGACAACGAGGTCGACCTGACCCTCGAGGTCGAGGAGACCAACCTCAACCAGTTGACGTTCGGAGCGGGCGCCTCGCAGTTCGACGGCTTCTTCCTGCAGTTGGCGTTCCAGACCACCAATTTCCTGGGCCGAGGCGAGTCGCTCTCGGTGTCGCTGCAGAACGGCGAGCGCATCAAGAACTATGTGCTGGGCTTCACCGAGCCGTATCTCTTCGGCAGGCCCATCACCGCCGGGTTCAACGTGTTCCGCCGCGACATCCGGTTCATCAACCAGTTCACGCAGAGCTCCATCGGCGCGACCACGTCTTTCGGGATGCGGGCGGGGCGCTGGTCGCAGTTCTTCCTGGCGTACTCGTTCGAGGAGACCGACGTCGGCGAGCTCAACCCCGCGTTCCTGAACCCCCGGCTCCTGCAGTTCAACCCGTTCCTGCAGGACGCGCTGCTGCTCGGCGAGGGCGGGGCGCGGACGATCAGCTCGGTCACCCCCTCGTTCGTCTACAACACCGTCGACCACCCGATCTTCCCGATGACCGGCCAGCGCTACACCGCCGCGTTCGAGCTCGCGGCGGGCCTCGGCGGCAACACGCACTTCTACAAGCCTTCGGCCGAGGGGGTCTGGTACCTGCGGCACCACCCGAAGCTGACCTTCGGGGTGCGGGCGCGCGGCGAGTACATCGCGCCGATGGGGGGGACCACGACGCTGCCGATCTTCGAACTGCTGGCGATGGGGGGCGAGTTCAGCCTGCGCGGCTTCGACATCCGCACCGTGGGGCCGAACGACCCGCTCGTCTTCGACGCCGCCGGCAACATCGTCTCGGGCAGCGGACTGGTCATCGGCGGCAACAAGAGCCTGCTCGTCAACGCCGAGTACATCTTCGCAATCGCCAACCCGGTGCGGCTGCTCTTCTTCTACGACACCGGCCAGGTCGCCGACTTCGGGCAGCCGTTCTCGGGCGACCTGTTCAGGACGTCGACGGGGGTGGAGCTGCGGTTCTTCATGCCGGTCCTGAACGTGCCGTTCCGGCTCATCTACGCCTGGAACCCGCATCGCGAGGGCATCCTCAACGACCGGTTCCAGCCTCAGGAGGCGACCGTCTTCAAGTTCGCGGTCGGGTCCACGTTCTGATCGGCGCCGCCTTTCGGCCCGCGTTCGCGGCGGGCGGGCGGAAACTGGTATCGTATTGGGTGCTTCGAAGGCGGGCGCCGGCGGCCGGCGTCCTCGGACTCGGGTGACGGGGATCGATACGATCGAGGGACAGTTGCGATGAGATTGCTGAGTGCGGTTGGGGCGGCGGTGGTCGCCAGTGTTGCCATGATGCCGGTGTCCGTCGGCGCGGAGGAGCAGGCGCCCCAGGCCCGGCTGCCGTTTCCGGCGGACGCGAGATACGCCTACGTAGATCTGGCGCGAATCGCCGCCGAGTCGGCCGAGGGCCGCGCCGCCAATCAGCAGTTGCAGCAACTGATGCAGCAGAAGCAGCAGGAGCTCGCGGGGCGTCAGCAGGCCCTGCAGACCCGGCAGCAGCAGCTTCAGCAGAACGCCAGCGTGATGAGCGCCGCGGCCCAGCTCGCGGAGCAGCAGGAGATCCAGCGCCTGGACCTGGAACTGCAGCGGCTGAGCCAGGACGCGGACGCGGAGCTCCAGCAGCTCGACCAGCAGCTTCAGCTCGAGTTCCAGAACAAGCTGTTTCCGGCCCTCAACCAGGTCGCGACGAGCCGGCGGCTCCACTTCGTCCTCAATGCCGGCACGGGCGTATTCGCCTGGGCGGATCCCGCGCTCGACATCTCCGCCGACGTGATTCAGGAGCTCGACCGCGCCTCCGGGGGCGAGTAGCGTCCGGTGTCGTCGGCCGCCGGGCCGTCCGGGCGGCGTCTCGGCTCGGGCGGCGGCCGTCCGCTTCCCGGCCGGCGGCCGGCCCCGCGTGACCGGCGCCCGGCGCGACCCTGCTGCGGTCGCCCCGGGCGTTTCCCCGGCCGGAGGCGCAGGCACGCCATTCCGCGCCGAGGCCTGACGCGCAGAGTTCACCGGTCGCGCACTTTCGACATGGCCAGCCTCCCGCCGAGCCCGGCATCCTCGGTACCGGCCGCCGCCGGGCTCTCCGACGGCTTCGACGGGGCCCTCGACCGCCTCTGCTTCCGCTATCCCGCGGTGCTGCTCGACGACGTGATCGAGCACGAGCCCGGGGACCGGCTCGTCGCCGTCAAGAACGTCACCGTCAACGAGGATTTCTTCCAGGGCCACTTTCCGGGCAACCCGGTGATGCCGGGGGTCCTGATGATCGAGACCTTCGCCCAGGCGGCGGCGCTGCTCCTCGATCCGGGCGGCGGGACCGCGGCCGTGCGCGCCGTGCTCCGAGGCGTCGACGGCGCCCGGTTCCGGCGGCAGGTGGCGCCGGGCGACCGGCTGCGGGTGGCCGTGTCGATTCGCCGGCGCCGGCGGCGGATGGCGGTGGTGGCGGCGGTGGCCCACGTGGGCGACCACGTGGTCGTCGAGGCCGTGCTGCGCCTGGGGTTGGTGTTCGACGGGGCCCGCATCGACCCCACCGCCCGGGTCGCCGCGGGAGCGCGGATCGGGGCGGGCTCGGTGATTGGGCCGAGCGCCGTGGTCGGCCCGAACGTGCGCATCGGGCGGGGGTGCTGCGTCGGGGCGTCGGCGGTCATCGACGGGTGGACCGAGATCGGCGACGACACGCAGGTCTTTCCGTTCGCGTCGATAGGCCTGATTCCCCAGGACACGAAGTTCAAGGGCGAGCGCACGGACCTCGTCATCGGCCGCCGCAACGTGTTCCGCGAGTTCGTCACGATCCACCGGGGGACCGGCCACGGCGGGGGCGTCACCCGCATCGGCGACGACAACCTGTTCATGGCCTACGTCCACGTCGCCCACGACTGCCGGGTCGGCGACCGGACCATTCTCGCCAACGCGGTGATGCTCGGCGGCCACGTCACGGTGGAGGACCACGCGTTCATCGGGGCCGTTTCCGGGGTCCACCAGTACTGCCGCATCGGCCGGCACGCCTTCGTCGGCGGCGCCTCGGTGGTGACCCTCGACGCGCTTCCCTACGCCCGGAGCGTCGGGAACCGGGCGCGCATCTACGACTTGAACACGGTGGGGCTCGAGCGCCGGGGGGTGCCGCCGGAGGCCATCGGCCGGCTTCGGCGGGCGTTCCGCCATCTGCTGCAGTCGAAGCTGAACACGACCCAGGCGCTCGATCGGATCGAGCGGGACCCGACCCTGGGCGGCCCGGAGGTGGCCTATCTCGTCGACTTCATCCGTTCGTCGCGGCGGGGCGTCCATCTCCGCCGCCGTACGCGCCGGCTCGAGGTCGCGCAGGGCGATGACTAGCCCGCCCGCCGCCCGCGGCTCCGCTCGGCCCCCGACCGATTCCGCCGGGCGTCCGCACCGTTCCGCGGCGCCGACGCCCGGCCGCGGCGGCGTGGAGGGGGCGGCCCCGGGGCGGCGGGCCCGGCCCCGGGGCCGGGGGACGGCATGCGCCTGGGCCTGATCGCGGGCAACGGACGGTTTCCGTTCCTGGCCCTGGAGGGGGCGCGCCGGCTCGGCCACGACGTGACCATCGTCGCCATCCGGGAGGAGGCGGGCCCGGCCCTCGCCGAGGCGGCCGCCGCCGACCCGCCGGCCCCGGTGCACTGGGTCTCGCTGGGCCAGGTCGGCAAGTGCATCTCGATTCTGCGGGATGCGGGGGTGACGCGCGCGGTCATGGCGGGGCAGGTCAAGCACACCCGGCTGTTCGCGGATATCGTGCCCGATCTCGGCGGCCTGAAGGTGCTCGGCCGCCTCCGGACGAGGAACACCGACGCGGTGATCTCGGCGGTGGCGGACGTGCTCGCGGACCACGGGATCGAGTTGGAGAACTCGACCGCGTTCCTGCGCCCCCTGCTGGCGGGGAGCGGCGTCCTGACCGCCCGTCCGCCGTCGGCGGACGAGCGGGCGGACCTGGACTTCGGCTACCGCATGGCGGACGCCGTCGCCGCCCTCGACATCGGCCAGACCATCGCGGTCAAGAACCGGGCGGTGGTGGCGGTCGAGGCGATGGAGGGCACCGACGCGGTCATCGCCCGCGCCGGCGCGCTCGCGGGACCGGGCGTCTGCATCGTCAAGGTCGGCAAGCCGGCCCAGGACATGCGGTTCGACGTGCCGGTGGTGGGGCTGCCGACGTTGGCCGCGATGGAGAGGGCCGGCGCCGGGGCGCTGTCCGTCGATGCCGGGCGGACCCTCGTGCTCGACGGACCGCGCTTCTACGCGCAGGCCGACCTCCAGGGGGCGGCGGTGGTGGGGCGGGAGGGGGCGGCATGAGCGCGCCCTCGGCCTTTTCCGGCGGCGCCCCCACCGGCGGGGTCCCGCGCCGACGGGCCGGCCGGCGATGACCGCCGCGCCGGGGGGCGGCGGCCTCCGCGTGGCGGTGGTCGGGGCCGGGTACTTCGGGCGGCATCACGCGCGCATCCTGTCCGCCGCGCCCGGCGTCAAGCTGGAGGCGATCGTGGACGTCGCCGCGGAGACCGCGGCCCGGGTCGCCGCCGAGACGGGCGCCCGGCCCGAGACCGACGCGGCGGCGCTGCACGGCCGCGTGGACGCGGCCACCGTCGCGGTGCCGACGGACCGGCACCACGCGGTGGCGGTCCCCCTCCTGAAGCGGGGCATCTCGGTGCTCGTCGAGAAGCCGATGGCCCGGTCGCTCGAGGAGGCCGACGAGATGATCGAGGCCGCTGGGGCCGGGGGGGCGGTGCTGGCGGTCGGGCACACGGAGCGCTACAACCCGGCGGTGGCCGCCGCCCTGCCCGTCGTCGAGGCGCCGCGCTTCATCGAGGTCCACCGCATCGGGGCCTTCTCGCCCCGCAGCCTGGACGTCGACGTCATCTTCGACCTGATGATCCACGACCTCGACATCGTGCGGACCGCGGTCGGCGGGGACGTGACGGCCATCGAGGCGGTCGGGGTGCCGGTGCTGACCGACCACGTCGACATCGCCAACGTCAGGCTGCGGTTCGCGTCGGGGTGCATCGCGAACCTGACGGCCAGCCGGATCAGCCGGGACCGCGTGCGCAAGCTGCGGTTCTTCCAGCGGGACGCCTACGTCTCGGTGGACTGCGTGCGGCGGGAGGTCGAGACGTGGCGCGTCCGGCGCGCCGCGGGCGGGGCGCCGGTCATCGACGGCGGGCGGCTCGAGGTGGCGCCGGGCGAGCCGCTGGCGCTCGAGCTCGACGATTTCGTCTCCGCCGTCTCCGGGGGCGCGGCCCCGCGGGTCGACGGGGCCGAGGGCCGGCGGGCGCTCGCGCTGGCGGTGCGGGTGGCGGGCGCGATGCGCAGCGACCCCGGGGGGCCTCCGGAGCGGGGCCGCGGATAACCGCGCCGGCATCCCGGAAGGGCCGGTCGGGCCGTCGCGGCCGGCGCGGCGGCGGTCTCCCGCTCCGGTGCCCGCGGTGGACCCGAGGGCGGGCGCCGGCGTTCGGACCCCGTCGTGGCAAGAATCTTGCTTGTTCATGCGGGGGAAGGCGGCATGAAGCCGCCGGCACGGATCGCGGAGGAGGGGACGTGCATGCATGACGACTTGGCGGCGGTCCTGGACAAGGTCGAGGCCGGCGCCGGCCTCGACGACGGCGACCGCCGGACGCTGACCGGCGGCCGGGACCTGATTGCCCTGGGCATGGCCGCCGACGCCGCGCGGCGGCGCCGGCACGGCGACCGGACCACTTTCGTGCATGTCGTCCCCGTGCCCGTCTCCGCCCCGCCCCCCGCCGGCCCGGTCGCCGCCGACGCGGGGGAACTGCGGTTGACGGGCCGGCCGGAGACGGCGGCGGCGGCGGTGGCCGCCGTCCGGACCCTCGCCGGCGGGGCCGGGGGCGTGCCGGTCACCGGCTTCGACTACGGTGATCTCGACGCGCTCTGCGGGAACGACGCGGACCGGCTCGGCGATCTGCTGGCCGAGCTGCGCGAGGCGGGGCTGGCGCGGCTGGCCTCGCTCGCGGCCGACGCGCCGGACCCGTCAACCGTGGTTGACGTCCTCGGCGGCAGCGGCGTGGCCGTCTCGAGCCTGAGCCTGGGCGGCGCGGCCGGCGGCGACGTCTGGCCCCTGCTGCGGCGGGTGAGGTCGTGGGACGGCGTCGGCGGCGTCTGCCGCGCCTTCGCCCCGCTGCCCCCCGTCGAGCCGTCGCCCCCCGCCACCGGCTACGCCGACCTCCGGCAGGTTGCGCTGGCGCGGCTCCTGGTTGACAATATCGGCTCGATTCAGGTCGACTGGTCGCGCCACGGTCCGAAGCTGGCCCAGGTGGCGTTGACGTTCGGCGCCGACGACGTCGACGCGGTGCCCGCCGCCGAGTCGCACGACCGGGGGTGGCGCCGGTCGCCGCGGGAGGAGATTCGCCGGAACATCACCGCCGCCGGCTTCGTTCCCGTCCCCCGGAACGGCCGTTTCGAGGCACTCCAGCCATGAGTCCAGTTCGCGTCAGCGCGGTCGAGTACCTGAACGCGAGGCCGCTCGTCGAGGGTCTGGATCGCCGGACCGAACTCTTCGATCTCCGGTTCGACGCGCCGGCCCGGTGCGCCCACCATCTCCACGATCGGTCGGCCGACCTCGCGCTGATTCCGTCCATCGAGTACCTCGAGAACGCCGACTACCGCCTCGTGCCCGACCTCGCGGTGGCGTCCGAGGGCGAGGTGGCCTCCGTCGCGCTGTTCACCACCCGCCCGGTGACGTCGCTCCGGTCCATCGCCGTCGACAGCAACTCGCGGACCGCCGCCATGCTCCTCCGCATCCTCTGCGCCGAGGCGTGGGAGATAGAGCCGAAGCTGGTGAGGCTGCGCCCCGACCTGCCGGTCATGCTGAAGCGCTGCGACGCGGCCATGATCATCGGCGACGCGGCGCTGTTCCTCGATCACGAGGAGCGGGGTCTGGAGAAGGTCGACCTCGGCGAGGAATGGACCGTCCTCACCTCGCTGCCCTTCGTGTGGGCGGCGTGGGCGGGGCGGCGCGGCGCCCTGACGGCCGAGCACGGCCGCGCCCTCGCGGCGGCCCGCGCGCAGGGGGAGCGGGCCGTCGACGACATCGTGGCCCGGCATTGCCCCGACGACGAGGAGCGGCGGGAGATCGGCAGCCGCTATCTCCGCGAGAACGTGTCGTTCGGCCTCGACGGGCGCGCGCGGGACGGCCTTCGGAAGTTCTACGAGTACGCGTACGAGCAGCGGCTCGTCCAGGTGCGGCGGGACGTCCGCTTCTACGATTGGCCGGCGGAATGACCATCGCGTCGATCGCCGAACGGGTGCGCGAGGGCCGCCGGATCGACGCCGGCGAGGCGCTGCGGCTTTACACGGGGGCGTCGACGGCGCTGCTCGGTCGCCTCGCGGACGGCATCCGGGCCCGCAGGCACCCCTCCGGGGTGGTGACCTACATCATCGACCGCAACGTCAACTACACGAACGTCTGCGTCGCCCGCTGCAATTTCTGCGCCTTCTACCGCCCCGTGGGCTCGGCCGAGGGTTACGTCCTGGGCTTCGACGAGCTGTTCCGGAAGATCGACGAGACCCGCGCGGTCGGCGGCGGGCAACTGCTGCTGCAGGGGGGGCACAACCCCGACCTCCCCCTGGCGTGGTACGAGGACCTGTTCTCCGCCGTCAAGGCCCGCTATCCCGACTTCAAGCTCCACGCCCTGTCGCCGCCGGAGATCCTGCACCTGTCGCGGTTGTCGCAGGAGCCGGTGCCGGAGGTGGTGCGGCGGCTCGTGGCGGCCGGCCTCGACAGCGTCCCCGGCGGCGGCGCCGAGATCCTCGTCGACCGCGTCCGCCGCGAGCTGAACTGCTACGGCAAGGCGACGGCCGACGAGTGGCTCTCGGTGATGCGGCACGTGCACCGGGCGGGCCTGCGCTCGACCGCGACGATGATGTACGGCAGCGTCGACACCCCCGCCGAGCGGGTCGAGCACCTGTGCCGCCTGCGGGAACTCCAGGACGAGACGGGCGGGTTCACCGCGTTCATCACCTGGAGCTACCAGCCCGACAACACCGAGCTGTCCGGGGTCGAGGCGACCGGCGTCGAGTACCTGCGGACCCTCGCGCTCTCCCGCATCGTCCTCGACAACTTCGACAACCTGCAGGCGTCGTGGGTCACGCAGGGCGGCAAGGTCGGCCAGTTGAGCCTCGCGTTCGGCGCGAACGACATGGGCAGCGTGATGATCGAGGAGAACGTCGTGCGGGCGGCCGGGGCCGAGTACTGCATGGACGAGGCGGAGATCGTGCGGAACATCGAGGACGCCGGCTTCGTGCCGAAACGGCGCAGCATGACCTACGACGTCCTGGGCGATCCCCTCTTCCGCCGCCGGACGATACCCCGGCGCACGACCCTCGAGGTCGCCCGCGCGGCCGGCGACACCTCCGTGCCCGACGAGCTGTCCCGGTACCCGGCGCGGAGCCGGCCCGGGAGGGCGCAGCGGGGGGCGGCCGGCGCGCGGCCGGCGTGACCCGCGCGGCCGTGGCGGAACTCGACCTCCAAGGTCGCGCCCCGGTTCAGAGCGCCGGCTCCCGGTCCGCGCGCGCGGCCCCGGCGGCGAGCTGCGGTTCCGCCGGCTCCGCGGGGCGCGCCGCGGGAGTCTCGCGCCAGCCCGTTCCCGGGAGACCGAAGCCGCCGCGGGGACCGCGCCGGCCGCAGTTCGTCGCCGGCCCCGGCCGCGGGTTGCCGGGTCTCGCGCCGGGCGGAACCGCCCACGTGGCCCGAACGTCCCGCTTGCGCATGATGCGCTACGTTGCCGACTGGGTGCTGCCGATCGCCGCGCCGCCCGTGGCCCGCGGCCGCGTCGACGTGCGCGGCGGACGCATCGTCGGCGTCGGCGCGGCGGCGGGGGGCGGCGCGGCTCCGGGGCCGGTCGTCGATCTCGGGCGCGCCGCTATCCTGCCGGCCCTCGTCAACGCGCACAGCCATCTGGAGCTGTCCGGGCTGCGGGGCGCGGTGCCGCCGGCTCCGTCGATGCCCCGGTGGGTCCACAGCCTCCTCGATCGCCGGGCGGAGGCGGGACCCCCGGATGCGGACGCGATGCGCCGGGCCGTCTCCGAAGCCCGCGCGTCGGGAACGGGATTGTTCGGCGACGTCGGCAACACGGTGGCGGCGGCGCCGATCCTGGCCGGGGCGGGCCTGCCCGCCCGCCTGTTCCGCGAGGTTCTGGCGTTTCCCGGCCGCGGGGCGTCGGCCGCGGTGGCGGCGGCGGCGGCCGACCTCGGCGCGGTCGAGGCGGCCGGCGGCGTCCGCGTGGGGCTGGCCGCGCACGCCCCGTATTCGGTCGGGCCGGCCGCGTTCGCGGCCCTGGACGCGGCGGCGCGCGGGCGGTTTCCGGGGCCCCGGTCGATCCACCTCGCGGAATCCCCGGAAGAGGTCGAATTCCTGCGCACGGGCCGCGGCCCGTGGCGCGATCTCCTCGAACGGCTCGGGCGCTGGGACCCCGCCTGGACCGCGCCGGGTTGCGGGCCCGTGGAGTACCTCGACCGCCTGGGGTGGCTGCGCGGGGGGCTCGTGGCCGTCCACGGCGTCCAGTTGACCGACGCGGAGCTGCGCGGGCTGGCCGGGCGCGGCGCGTCCCTGGTGACCTGCCCGCGCAGCAACGCGTGGACCGGGGTCGGCCACCCGCCGATCGAGCGGTTCCTGCGGTCGGGCGTGCGGCTCGCGGTCGGCACCGACAGCCTCGCCAGCGTCCCCGACCTCAACCTGTTCAGCGAGCTGGCCCTGATGCGCCGCCTCGCGCCGTCGGCGCCGGCCCGCCGCCTGCTGGCGTGCGCCACGCTCCACGGGGCCGAGGCCCTCGGGTTCGACGACGAGTTCGGCGTCATCGCGCCCGGCCGCCGCGCCGACCTCATCGGGGTGCGCATTCCCCACGGCGCGGGCGATGTGGAAGAATATCTGGTGGGCGGCGTCACCCCCGACCGCGTGACGCGGCTCGACGGAACCGCCGCGTGAACGCCGCCGGGCGGCGCGCGTCTCGCCGGCGCGCGGCGCGGTTGTGGACGGCGGGTCGGGGGGGCGGCGGGCGCCGCCGGGCCGCGGTGCCGCGGTTGCCCCGCGGCCTGGGCGGATCCCGTTCTTTCGGCGGGTCGCGCGCCGGAGCGCGGCCGCGGCGGGCGCATTCCGGTCGAGGGTTCGACATGCTGTCTCCGGCGCTCCGGTACATCCGATCCTGCTTCTCCCTCGTACGGTTCGGCCACTCGGTCTTCGCGCTGCCGTTCGCCCTCGTCGGCGCCCTCCTCGCGGCCGAGCAGCATCCGTTGAGCGCCGCCCGCCTCGGCTGGATCCTCGCCGCGATGGTGACCGCCCGCACCGCCGCGATGGGGTTCAACCGGCTGGTCGACGCGCGCTACGACGCCCTGAACCCGAGGACCGCCAACCGCGAGCTGCCGCGCGGGGCGCTGTCGACGAGGGACGCGGTCGGGCTGGTGGCCGTGTCCTCGCTCGCCTTCGTCCTCGTGACGACGCAGCTCGGGTGGATCTGCCTGGCGCTGTCCCCGCTGGCCCTGGCGATCGTGTTCTGGTACTCGCTGGCGAAGCGGTTCACGACGTGGACCCAACTGTATCTGGGGTTGGCGTTAGCCGTCGCCCCGGTCGGGGGCTGGCTGGCCGCGGGCGGGGGCGCGGGGTGGCAGCCCTGGCTGCTGGCCCTGGCCGTCGGCACGTGGGTCGCGGGGTTCGACATCCTGTACGCCTGCCAGGATCTGGAGTTCGACCGCGCCCACGGCCTGCGTTCGATTCCCGCCCGTTTCGGCGCCGCCCGGTCGCTGGCCATCTCGCGCTGGCTGCACGTCGGCACGGTGGCGGCGCTGGCCGCGGTGGCCCTGGCCGCGCCCCTCGGCGGCTGGTACCTCGCGGGGGTCGGGGGGGTGGCGGCGCTGCTGGCGTGGGAGCAGTCGCTGGTGCGGGCCGACGACCTGTCGCGCGTGAGGCAGGCGTTCGACCTGAACGGCTACGTGGGCCTCTTCTACCTCGCCGCGACGGCGGGCGCCCTCCATGCCGGATGACCGCGGCCGGTGCGTGGCGGTGGGCGTCACCGGGGCGAGCGGCGCCCTCTACGCGGTGCGCACCGTCGCCGCCCTCCTCGCCGGCGGGCGCCGGGTCGAGCTGGTGGTCTCGGACTTCGGCCGCCGCCTGCTGCACGACGAGCTCGGCGACGACGCCTCGTGCGATCGGCTGCCCGAGTACCTGGCCGCCCGCTACGGCGGGGACGTGCGGGCCGGGACCCTCGTCGTCCACAGCAACCGCAACCTCGGCGCGTCGATCGCCAGCGGCAGCTACCCCTGCGCGGGGATGGCCATCGTGCCCTGCTCGATGAAGACCCTCGCCGGGGTGGCGCACGGCCTCTCGCGGTCGCTCGTCGAGCGGGCCGCCGACGTCATGCTCAAGGAGCGCCGCCCCCTCGTGATCGTGCCCCGCGAGACCCCGATGAGCCTGCCGCAGCTCCGCAACCTGGTGGCCTCGGCCGAGGCGGGGGCCACCGTCCTGCCCGCGATGCCGGCGTTCTACCAGGGTCCGCGGACCCTCGACGACCTCGCCGACTTCATGGCCGGGAAGATCCTCGACGCCCTGGGCGTCCCGCACGCCCTGTATCCGCCATGGACGGGATGACCGGCGGCCCCGCGCCCCGCGGGCCCGGCGACGGCGCGCCCTCCCTCGACAAGACGCCCGGGCGCATCGCGGGGATGTTCGACGCGATCGCGCACCGCTACGACCGCCTGAACCGCCTGCTGAGCGCCGGGCTCGACCGGCGGTGGCGGCGGCGCGCGGTCGCGGCGGCCGCCGCGCCCGGCGGCCGGGTCATCGACGTGTGCACGGGGACCGCGGACCTCGCGATCGCCGCCTGCCGCGCGGACGCGCCGCCGGGGGCGGTCCTCGGCGTCGACTTCGCGGGGGCGATGCTGGCGATCGGACGCCGCAAGGTGCGGGCCTCGGGGCTCGCCGGGCGCGTGCGGCTGGTCCGCGGCGACGCCTGCCGGCTGCCCTGCGCCTCGGCGACGATGGACGCGGCGACCGTCGGGTTCGGCATCCGGAACGTCGTCGAGCCCGCGCGGGCCGTGCGCGAGATCGCCCGCGTCCTCAAGCCGGGCGGCCGGCTGGCCATCCTGGAGTTCGGCGAGCCGCGCCTGCCCGTGATTCGCGGGGCCTATCTCTGGTACTTCCGGCACGTGCTGCCCCGCGTCGGCCGGTGGCTGTCGCGCCACGCGGACGCGTACGCCTACCTGCCCGCGTCGGTGCAGGCCTTCCTCGGACCGGAGGCGCTGGCCGGCGTGCTGCGCGACGGCGGGTTCGAGGAGGTCCGGATCGACCGCCTCGCCCTCGGCATCGTCTGTCTCTACGTGGCCCGCAAGCCGACGAGGCCCTGACGGTCCGCGGCCGAACCCGGCGGCCCGCGCCCCGCCCGGGGCCCGTCCGCGGCGTCGGTGGGGGGGTCGCGCACGAGTTCCTCGTGCCGCGCGGTTGAGCCCGCGGTATACTGGGAACCACGCTCCCGTCCCATGTACTTCGATTTCGACAGCCGCCGCTTCGAGACGCCGACCGTCGAGTCGGCGATGTCCTACCGCGAGTGCGCCCTCCTTTCCCTCTTCACCCACCTGCTGATCGCGCTGCTGGTGCTCGTCGGGCCGCGCCTGCCGTTCGTGCAGGAGGCGATGGAGCGGCGGGCCGAGCGGCTCGCGGAGCTCGCGCAGTTGGCGGAGGCCGAGCAACTGGCGTTGCGCCAGGTCCCCGTCGACGCGCCGGAGTTCATCTTCGTCGACACCCTGGTCGATCCGCCGGCGCCCGCGCCCCCGCCCGGCGCGGACCTGTCCGACCTCGACCGCGTCGCCCAGTCCCCGACCCAGGCGGAGGATCCGCTGAACGACCTGCCCAACGCCGAGGGCAACTCTTTCGAGTTCATGCAGACCCCGGACCCCGCCGACGGGCTCGACCCCCTGACCTCGCTCGGCGAGGAGGCGGAGGCGGCGCAGCCGGCCCCGGCGGAGGCCGCGGCCGGGATCGAGGACGGAGACCCCGACGCCCTCGAGCCGGAGGAATCGGAGGAGGAGCTCGGCGAGGAGGAGGATGGCGGGGCCGCGCCCTCGCCGGGGGAGCGGTGGGCGCGGCGGCCCCTCGGGGACCGGTCGGGGACGATTCTGAACCGGGCGTTGCGGGGGCTCGACAGCGTGGCCCGCAACCAGACGTACTACAACCTGCGCGGCCGCACGGACACCTACGGCCCCGACATCCAGTTCGATTCCCGGGGGGTCGACTTCGGTTCGTGGCTGCGGCGGTTCCGTTCGCAGATCTACCGCAACTGGTTCATTCCCTACGCCGCGATGTCGATGTCGGGGAACGTCGTCCTGACGTTCAACGTCCACATGGACGGGACGTTGACGGACCTCGCGATCCAGCGGCCGTCGGCGGTCGACGCGTTCACCAACTCGGCGTACAACGCGATTCGCGGGTCGAACCCGACCTACCCGCTGCCCCCGGAGTACCCGGAGGACAGCGTCTTCTTCACGGTGACGTTCTACTTCAACGAGCGGCCCGCCGGCGGCTGACCCCGGCATGACCGAGCCGCCGAAGTTGACCGCCCGCCAGCAGTTCGGTCTCCTGATCCTGTTGACGGTGGTGCTGGCGATGGCGCTCCTGGGGTGACGTGCGGCAGCCCATCGGCCCGCGGGATCGGGACGGGCGCCCGTTGCTGCTGGCCGTCGTCGGACCGACGGCCACGGGCAAGAGCGCGCTCGCGCTGTCTTTGGCGGCGCGGCTCGGCGGCGAGGTCGTGGCCTGCGACTCGACGGCGGTCTACCGCGGCTTCGACATCGGGACCGACAAGGTCCCCGCCGGCCGGCGGCGGGGGATTCCCCACCATCTGACGGACATCGCCGATCCCGTCGAGGCGTACTCGGCGGCGCGGTACGGCCGCGACGCGGCCCGCGTCGTGCGCGGGGTGGCGGGCCGCGGCCGGCTGCCGATCGTGGCGGGCGGCACGGGCCTCTATTACCGGGCCCTGACGCGGGGGCTGTTCGAGGGTCCCGGGCGCGACGCCGGGCTCCGGGCCAGGCTGGAGCGGACCGCCCGCCGCCGGGGGGGCGGGGCGCTGCACCGGCTTCTCGCCCGCCGGGATCCGGCGTCGGCGCGGCGCGTGCATCCGTCCGACGAGAAGCGCCTGGTCCGCGCGCTGGAGGTGTACCTGCTGACCGGCCGGACCCTGACCGACCACTTCGCCGACACGCGGTCGCCGATCGCGGGTCATGCCGTGGTGACGGTGGGCCTGCGGCTGCCCATGGCGCAGCTCGAGGCGCGCATCGCGGACCGGGTCGACCGGCAGTTGGCCGGCGGTCTGCTCGACGAGGTGCGGGGGCTGCTCGCGCGGGGCGTGCCCGAGGATGCGGGGCCGTTCGGCGGGCTGGTGTACCGGCAGGCCCTCGAGCACCTGCGCGGCGAACGCGACCTCCGCGGCACCCGGGATCTGATCGTCCGCGAGAACCGCCGCTACGCCCGCCGGCAGTTGACCTGGTTCAGGAAGGAGGCGGGGGTGCACTGGATCGAGATTCCCGGCGAGCATCCCGCGGCGTGCGGGGCGGCCGCGGAGCGGCTCGAGGCGGCCGTCCGCGGGGGGACGGGGCGCGTGCTCTCATGATTCGACACGAGCTGGAGGCCCGCGAGGCCGAGTACCTCGCGCCGTACGCGTCGCGGAGCCGGGAGTCGAGGGGGCGGCTCCGGGCCGAGCCCGAGGATCCGATCCGGCCGGCGTTCCAGCGCGACCGCGATCGGATCCTGCACAGCAAGGCCTTCCGCCGGCTCAAGCACAAGACCCAGGTGTTCTTCTCGCCGGCCGGCGACCACTACCGGACGCGCCTCACCCACACCCTCGAGGTGGCCCAGATCGCGCGCACGGTGTCGAAGGTGCTCGGCCTGAACGAGGATCTCACCGAGGCGATCGCCCTCGGCCACGACCTCGGCCACACCCCGTTCGGCCACGCCGGCGAGGCGGTCCTGAACCGGTTGGTGCCCGGGGGGTTCAGCCACCACGGCCACAGCCTGCGCGTCGTCGACGTGCTCGAGCGGGACCGCCGCGGCCTCAACCTGACGTGGGAGGTCCGGAACGGGATCGCGAAGCACTCGAAGGGCAGGGACGGCGCGCCCCTCGGCGGCGAGCCGGCCCGCCGCGCCGCGACCCTGGAGGGGCAGGTCGCGCGGGTCGCGGATATGATCGCCTACGTGAACCACGACATCGACGACGCGGTCCGCGCGGGGGTGATCGAGGCGTCGGACCTGCCGGCGGCCCCCCTGGAGCGGCTCGGACGGACCTCGTCCGGGCGTATCGGGGCGCTCGTGTCCGACGTCGTGACGGCGACGCGGGCCACGAGGCCCGACGTCGAGCTGCGCATGAGCCCGCCGGTCCTGACCGCGCTCACCGCGCTGCGGGGGTTCCTGTTCGAGGCGGTGTACGAGAACCGGGTGGCCACCGCCGAGATGGCCAAGGCCTCGGGCATCATCGGCGGGCTCTGGGAGCGCGTGCGTCGGGCCCCCGGCGCCTTCCTCGACCGGCGCACGCTGGAGTCGGACGGGATCGACGCGGCGGCGCGGGACTTCATCGCGGGCATGACGGACCGGTTCGCCGTCCACCTGTACAAGCGCCTGTTCATCCCGCGGTCGTGGGTGGGGGGATCCGTGGGCCGGGTGGACGGCCCGGCGGACGGATGACCGGCGCAGGCGTTCCGCTTTTGTCTGTCACGGGAAGGAAACCTTGCGGTTATAATGCGGGATTCGTCCGGCGCCCGGTCCCGAGCCGGTCACCGCGCGGTGGGAGTCGATTGAGATGGAGCCGAGGGCAGCCGGGACGGCGGGGGCCGAGACCTCCGGGCGTCTCGATCTGCGGGCGATCGAGGGACCTCGGACCGATGTTCGCCGCCGGTTCCCCCCCGGAGCGCTGACGCCGGACGGGGGGCGGCAGTACCGCGTCCCCGGGGGCGTCATCCTCGATCTTCTGGTGTCGAAGGGAGGAGGCGACTATCGGCTGTCGGGCCGCATCGACGGGGAGCTGGAGCTCGACTGCGGCCGCTGCCTGGAGCCCTTCCGTCTCGACGCCGGCGTGGACGTGGACCTCCTGTATCTGCCGGCCACGGAGAACCGCGGCGACGGCGAGGTCCGGATCGAGGAGGAGGACCTGAGCACGGCGTTCTACCGGGACGAGCAGATCGACCTGAGGCACCTGGTTCAGGAGCAGTTCCAGCTCGCGCTGCCGATGAAGCCGCTGTGCCGCCCCGACTGCCGGGGGCTCTGCGTGGTCTGCGGCGGCAACCGGAACACGGTGCCGTGCCGATGCGTCGCCGAATGGGAGGACCCCCGGCTCGCCGGGCTGAAGCAGCTCCTGAAGCACTAGCGCGACCCGGCGGCCCCGCCGGCCCGGCTCGGCGCGGGAGAGTTCGAGAATCACATGGCCAATCCGAAACGACGTCACTCCAAGTCGCGCACGGCGAAGCGCCGCACGCACCAGTATCTCGTTCCCGTGCCGCTGGGCGAGTGTCCGCAGTGTCACGAGCGGAAGCCGCCGCATCAGGTGTGCCCGCACTGCGGCTACTACCGGGGCCGTCAGGTGAGGCGGGTCGAGGAGGTCTGACCGTCGCCTCCGACGGCCGGGACCGTGCGCCCGCCGCCGCTGAAGCCAATCGATGACCGCATTCGTGTTTCCGGGCCAGGGTTCGCAGCACGTGGGAATGGGTCAGGCGCTCGCCGACCGGTTTCCGGAGTGCCGGGAGACGTTCGACCAGGCCGACGCGGCGCTCGGGATGGGCGTCAGCCGGCTCTGTTTCGAGGGTCCGGCCGAGCAGCTCGTGCTGACCGAGCACACCCAGCCGGCGCTGCTCACGGTGTCGACGGCGGCGGCGCGGGCGTTGACGGCGCGCGGGGTGCGGCCCCACTGGCTGGCCGGTCACAGCCTCGGCGAGTACTCGGCGCACGTGGCGGCCGGCACCCTGTCGTTCGGCGACGCGGTGCGCACGGTGTGCAGCCGGGGCCGCTACATGCAGGAGGCGGTGCCCGTGGGGCACGGCACCATGGCCGCGGTGATGGGGCTGGACGAGCCCCTGGTGGAGCAGGCGTGCCGGGAGGCGGCCGGAGACGAGGTCGTGAGCCCGGCGAACCTGAACGCCCCGGGGCAGGTCGTCATCGCCGGCGACGCCGGGGCGGTGCGGCGGGCCGGCGAACGCGCCAAGGCCCTCGGCGCGAGGCGCGTCCGGGCCCTGCCGGTCAGCGCCCCCTTTCACTGCGCGCTGATGCAGCCCGCCCAGGATCGCCTCGAACGGGACCTGCGCGCGCTCGTGGTGTCCGACCCGGGCATCCCCGTCGTGGCCAACCTGGACGCCGAGCCCAAGCGCGGGGCGGCCGCCGCGGTCTCGGCCCTGGTGGATCAGGTGACGGCGCCGGTCCGGTGGGAGCAGGTCGTGCGGCGTCTGGCGTCGGAGGGGGTCGACACGTATGTCGAGGTGGGTCCGGGCAGCGTGTTGAGCGGCCTCATCAAGCGGATCGACGGCGGCGCGCGGCTGTTGTCGGTCGAAGATCCGGACGGCGTCGATCGGGCGGTGGCGGCCCTGGCCGCGTGACCGCGGCCGCGATGCGGGGCCGTCTGGAGGGCCGGGTCGCCGTCGTGACCGGCGCCTCGCGCGGCATCGGGCGGGCGGCGGCGGGACGCCTCGCGGCGGCCGGCGCGGCCGTGGTGGCGGCGGCGCGCGCCGACCGCGGCGACGAGGTGGCGGCGGAGATCCGCGCCGCCGGCGGTCGGTCGGTCGGCGTGAGCGTCGACGTCACCGACCCGCGGCGCATCGACGCGATGGTGCGGGCGGCGCTGGACGAGTACGGCCGCATCGACGTGTTGGTCAACAACGCCGGCATCGTCCGCGATCAACTCGCGCTCCGGATGTCGCCGGCCGACTGGGACGCGGTCGTCGCCACGAACCTGACCGCCGCGTTCAACTGCGCGCGCGCGGTGCTGCGTCCGATGCTCCGGCAGCGCGGCGGCCGCATCATCAACGTCGGCTCCGTGGTCGGCCGGATGGGCAACGCCGGACAGGTCAACTACGCGGCGTCCAAGGCGGGTCTGGAGGGGTTCTCGAAGGCGCTGGCGCGGGAGGTCGCCGCGCGCGGGATCACCGTGAACGTGGTCGCCCCCGGCATGATCGACACCGACATGACGGCGGGGCTGAACGAGGCGGCGCGGGCGGCGATGCTCGCGCGGATACCCACGGGCCGGTTGGGGACGGCCGGGGACGTCGCGGGCGCCATCTGCTTTCTGGCGTCCGACGAGGCGGCGTACGTGACGGGGCACGTGCTCGCGGTGAACGGCGGCATGTACATGTAGGAGGCGAGTGAATGGCGGTTGCTGAAAAGGTGAAGGGCATCATCGTGGAGCAGCTCGGCGTCGACGAGGAAGAGGTGACGTCGGACGCCTCGTTCGTGGACGACCTCGGGGCCGACTCGCTCGACACGGTGGAGCTCGTGATGGCGTTCGAAGAGGAGTTCGGCCTCGAGATTCCCGACGAGGACGCGGAGAAGATCACCCGCGTGAAGGAGGCCGTCGAGTACATCGAGGCGCACTCGAAAGACAAGTAGGGGCGGCTCCGCGGGAGAGACTGTGAGCAGGCGGGTTGTGGTGACGGGCGTCGGCCTCGTGTCGCCGCTCGGTATCGGTACGTCGGCGACCTGGGAGGCCCTGTGCGCGGGCCGGAGCGGGATCGGCCCGATCACGAAGTTCGACGCCTCGGGCTACGCGGCGCGCATCGCGGGCGAGGTGCGGGGGTTCGACGCGCTCGACTTCCTCGCGAAGAAGGACGTCAAGAAGATGGACGTCTTCATCCAGTACGCGATCGCCGCGTCGGACTTCGCGCGCGCCGATGCGCGGCTGGAGGTGACGCCGGACGTCGCGCCGCGCGTGGGGGTGTACATCGCGTCGGGCATCGGCGGTTTCAGCACCATCGAGCGCGAGCACAAGGCGCTGCTCAAGGGGGGGCCGCGCAAGATTTCGCCCTTCTTCATCCCCGCCGCGATCATCAACCTCGCGGCCGGCCAGGTCTCGATCCGCCTCGGCGCGAAGGGGCCGAACTCGGCGACCTGCACCGCGTGCTCGGCGTCGGCCCACGCCGTCGGCGACGCGTTCGAGACGATCCGCCGGGGCGACGCGGACGTCATGGTGGCGGGCGGCTCCGAGGCCGCCATCACCCCCATGGGCGTCGGCGGGTTCGCGGCGATGCGCGCCCTGTCGACCCGCAACGACGAGCCGACCCGCGCCTGCCGGCCGTTCGACCGCGAGCGCGACGGGTTCATCATCGGCGAGGGCGCCGGCGTGGTCATTCTCGAAGAGCGCGGCCGGGCGCTCGAGCGCGGAGCCCCGGTGTACGCGGAGCTCGTCGGCTACGGCATGTCCGCGGACGCCCATCACGTCACCGCCCCCGCCGAGGACGGCGACGGCGCCCTCCGCGTGATGCGGGCGGCCGTCGATCAGGCGGGCATCGCGCCCGGCGAGGTCGACTACGTCAACGCGCACGGCACCTCCACGCCGTTCAACGACCGCATCGAGACGCTGGCCATCAAGCGGTGCTTCGGCGACCACGCGCGCCGCCTCGCGGTGTCCTCCACGAAGTCGATGACCGGCCATCTGCTCGGGGCGGCGGGCGGGGTCGAGGCCGGCATCGCGGCGTTGACGATGCGGGAGCAGGTCATTCCGCCGACCATCAACCTCGAGAACCCCGACCCCGACTGCGACCTCGACTACGTGCCCAACGCGAAGCGGCCGGCCGCGCTGGAGTACGCCCTGTCGAACTCGTTCGGATTCGGGGGGACCAACGCGTCGCTGCTGTTCAGACGCCACCATGCCTGAGAGCCCGCGGCGGGAGCCCCGCAGTCGGCCGGCGATGCATCCCGCGTGGACGGCGCGGCTCCCCGGCGGCGTCCCGCCACGGACCCGCGAAGCCGGCGCCGCCGCGCCGCGCGAGACGAGGAACCGATGAAGATCGCCGTCTGCGTCAAGCAGGTCGTGACCCGCGAGTGGCCCCTGCGGGTCGACGAGGCCCGCACCTGGGTCCAGGACCGGGACGCCAGCTTCGAGATGAACGAGCCCGACGCCTACGCCTTGGAGGAGGCGCTCCGCTTGAAGGAGCGGCACGGCGGCGAGGTCGTGGTCTGCTCCGCCGGCCCGGCGCGGACGGCCCAGGTGGTCCGCGAGGCCCTGGCCCGCGGGGCGGATCGGGCGATACGGGTCGAGGGCGGGGGCCTCGCCGCCGCCGACGCGGCGATGGTCGCCGAGGCCCTCGCCGCGGCCATGGCGGACGAGCGGTTCGACCTCGTGCTCACCGGGCTGCAGTCGGACGACCAGGGGTTCGCCCAGACCGGCGTCGTCCTCGCCGAACTGCTCGGCATTCCCCACGCGACCATCATCATGGAGGTGCAGGTCGCGGACGGGCGCCTGCGGGTGAAGCGGGAGCTGGAGGGCGGCTGGTTCCAGTGGGTCTCGATGCCCACGCCGGCCCTGCTGACGATTCAGAGCGGCATCAACCAGCTCCGCTACGCGACCCTCAAGGGCATCATGGCCGCGAAGCGGAAGGACGTCCGGGTGGTCGAGGCGGCCGCCGACCTCGCCCCGCGGCAGGAGATCCTCGAGATCCGCGTGCCCGAGAAGACGAAGCAGACGCGGATGATCGACGGTTCGCCGGCCGACGCGGCGGCGGAGCTGGTCAAGGCGTTGCGGGAGGAGGCGCGGGTCATCTGACATGATACTGGTCATAGCGGAGCAACGGGACGGCGTCCTCAACAACGCGAGCTGGGAGGCCCTGGTGGCCGCCCAGCAGATCGGTCAGCCCGTGCGGGTCGCGGTCGCCGGCGCGGATCTCGGCGCCGTCGCCGGCGAGCTCGCGGCGGCGGACGTCGAGTCGGTCCTCGCCGTCGACCATCCCGACCTCGCGTCGTATACGCCCGACGGCTTCGTGGCGGCGTTCGCGGCGCTGGTGGCCGACGCCGCCCCCGACCTCGTCTTCCTCGCCCACACCTATCAGACCCGCGAGTTCGCCCCCCGCCTCGCGGCCCGGCTCGGCCGCCCGTTCATCGCCGACTGCGTCGGGGCCGGGCCGCGGGACGGCCGGCTGGCGTTCGTGCGTCCGATGTTCCAGGGGAAGTTCGTGGCCGACGTCGCCGCCGCCGGCCCCGCGCCGCACTTCGTCAGCTTCCAGATCGGCGCGTTCCGGCCCGACGCGCTGAAGCGGGGGGCGGCCCCGGCGCCGGTCAGCGCGTTCCCGGTGACGATCGAGCCCGGCTCGATCCGCCAGGAGGCCGAGGCGCCGTTCCAGGAGGCGAAGCAGGCGGTGGACCTGACCCAGGCCGAGCGCATCGTGGCCGTCGGGCGCGGCATCAAGGGCCGGGAGCACCTGAAGCTGGTCGAGTCCCTCGCCGCCGCCCTCGGGGCCGAGGTCGCGGCGTCGCGGCCCATCTGCGACTCGGGCTGGCTGCCGATGGATCGCCAGATCGGCAGCTCGGGGCAGACCGTCGCCCCGAAGCTCTATCTCGCCCTCGGCATCTCCGGCGCCATCCAGCACCTGGTCGGCATGAAGGGTTCCCGCACCATCGTGGCCGTGAACAAGGACGCCGAGGCCCCCATCTTCGAGGTCGCCGACTACGGCATCGTCGGCGACCTGTTCGACGTGGTCCCCGCGATCATCGCCGCCCTCGACGCCTGATGGAGCGCGAAACCCTCGAGGTCGACGTCCTCGTCGTCGGCGGCGGTCCGGCCGGCCTGTCGGCGGCCATCCGCCTCGCCCGCCTGCAGCGGCAGGAAGGGGGCGGACCCCTCGCCGTCGCGGTGCTCGAGAAGTCGCGCCAGAGCGGCTCCCACATGCTGTCGGGGGCGGTGCTCGACCCGTCGGGCCTCGACGTCCTGCTGCCGGACTGGAAGGAGCGCGGGGCGCCGCTCGAGACGCCGGTGCGGCGGGACCGCATCTACTATCTCACCGCGAAGTCCCGGCTCCGGGCGCCGATCACCCCGCCGCCCCTGCGCAACCACGGGAACTACGTCATCTCCCTCAACCGGTTCGTCCGCTGGCTCGCGGAGCAGGCGGAGGCGGAGGGCGTCGACGTCTTCACGGGGTTCGCGGGCACGGAGGTGCTCTACGACGGCGACCGGGTGGTCGGGGTGAGGACCGGCGACCGCGGCCTCGACAAGGAGGGCCGGCCGAAGGGGGCGTTCGAGCCCGGGGTCGACATCAGGGCCGCCGTCACCATCTTCGCCGACGGGGTCCGGGGCAGCCTCACCAAGGGCCTCATCCGCCGGCACGGGCTCGACGCCGCGTCGCCGCAAACCTACGCCATCGGCATCAAGGAGCTCTGGCAGATTCCGCCGGACCGCGAGGCGCCGGGCACCGTCGTGCACACGCTGGGCTATCCGCTCCGGAACGAGGAGTTCGGCGGCGGCTTCATCTACGTGCTGCCCGAGGGGCGCGTGGCGATCGGGCTGGTGGTGGGGCTCGACTACCGGGACCCGCGGTTCGACCCGCACATGGCGTTCCAGCGGTTCAAGCGGCACCCCCTCGTGGCCGGTCTGCTCGCCGGGGGCGAGATGACCCGCTACGGCGCGAAGGCGCTGCCCGAGGGGGGGTGGTACGCCATTCCGCGGTGCCACCTCGACGGAGCCCTGATCGTCGGCGACGCCGCGGGGTTCCTCAACTCGATGCGGCTGAAGGGCATCCACCTCGCGATGCACAGCGGCATCCACGCCGCCGACGCCGCGTTCGCGGCGGTGCGGGCGGGCGACGTGTCGGCGTCGAAGCTGGTGCGGTACCGCGACCTCATCAACCACGGCGGCATCCGCCGCGAGCTGTACCCGGTGCGCAACGTCCATCAGGCGTTCGGGGCGGGGCTGGCCGCGGGCACCGCCGTCGCGGGGCTGGCGTGGCTGACCAACGGACGCTGGCCGTCGGGGCGGCTGTCGAGCGAGCCCGGCCACGAGCGGCTGGCGTCGCTGTCCGGCTACTATCCGGGGGGGGGCGCCGATCCGGACACGGCGAGCAACGCGGTCAAGGTGGACCGCGCGCTGACCTTCGACAAGCTCACCAACGTCCACTACTCGGGGACCCGCCACGACGAGGACCAGCCGGTCCATCTCCTCGTGCGGGACACCGACGTCTGCCGCACCCGCTGCCGCGAGGAGTACGGCAATCCGTGCGTGCGCTTCTGTCCCGCCAACGTCTACGAGATGGTCGACGACGGCACGGGGGACGGCCGCCGCCTGCAGATCAACGCGTCGAACTGCGTCCACTGCAAGACCTGCGACATCATGGACCCCTACCAGATCATCGACTGGGTGCCCCCCGAAGGCGGCGGCGGTCCCGAGTACGAAGGGATGTAGCGTGGGTGCCGGCCCGGGCGCGGCCGCCTCCTCTCTCACCCCCTGGCAACTCGCGCAGGCCCGGACCATCGCCGGGGTCGGCGCCCCCCTCATCGGGCTGCTCTGCCGGACCCTCCGCTGGCGCGTCGAGGGCATGGAGCACCACGACGCCATCGTCGCGCGCGGCCGCCAGCCCATCTTCGCGTTCTGGCACGGGCGCATCCTGCCGGCGACGTATTTCTGGCGCGGCCGCGGCATCGTCGTCATGACGAGCCGGAACTTCGACGGCGAGTGGATCGCCCGCATCATCCGGCGCTTCGGCTACGGTACCGCCCGGGGTTCCACGTCCCGCGGCGCCCGACGCGCCCTGATTCAGCTCAAGCGCGACGTCGCAGCCGGCCGGCCCGCCGCCTTCACCGTCGACGGCCCGCGCGGCCCGGCGCGCCGCGTCCAGCCCGGCGCGGTGTGGCTCGCCGGGGTGACCGGCAGCCCCATCCTTCCCTTCCACATCGAGGCCGAGCGCCACTGGTCGGCCTCGAGCTGGGACCGGACCCAGGTCCCCCGGCCGTTCAGCTCGATGGCGGTGGCCATCGGCGCCCCGTTCCACGTGCCCGATCCGTCGGAGGACGGCGTGGTCGAGGCGCATCGAGCCGCCCTCGAGCGGGTGCTCGGCTCGCTGGTCGGCAGGACGGCGGCGATGCTGCGCGGATAGGGGCCGGGCTCGTTCAGGCGTCGGCCCCCGGTCCCGGCCGGCGGGTCTCGGGCCGCCGTACCCGCAGTTTCCGATCGGTGGCGACGACGAGACAGCCAGCCCACGTCGAGACATCTTCGACGGCGAACAGCGACTGGACACGACCGAGCAGCGCGGTTCTGCCGGGGGAAGCGAGGCGGACCAGCAGCAGGCCGCGGTGGGTCCCCGGCGTATACCGACGCACGTCGGAGAAGTCGAGATCCTGCGTGATCAGGAAACGGCCCGCCTGCTGAGCGGCCTGCCAAACAGCGTGGTCGTCCTGTCCGGCAAGACGTTCGAGGACGACCGTATCGACGTCGTGGCCGAGATCCGTGAGGGCCTGGACGAGTCGGCCCGGCAGGTTCTCGTCGAGCTTGATCTTCACCGTTTGACGTGAGTCGCAGCCGGCGGGAGGTCTTCCTGCGCAGAGGCCGTCCCGAACGCGATCGCGGCGTGAACGTCGTCCGAGGTGAGCGTGGGGAAGTCGCTGAGAATCCCTTCGACGGGGGCGCCCTCCGCGAGGCTGGCGAGGATGGTCCGAACCGTCACCCGTGTGCCGCGGATCACGGCCTCCCCACCGACGATCGCCCGATCTTGCACGATGCGTTCCCGATGGTCGCTCGCCATATCCTCCCCCAGTTCCATTCTACCGTCACGTGAACCGCACTGGCGGGCACGGGCGTTCGGTCGGCGATGCGCGGAGACATCCACGTCGACGGATCGTACCCGGGACGGCGCCACACGTGGGGAACGGACCTTCACGGGCGATCGGCCGCGAGCACGGTAACTGCTTCGGCCAGCACGCCTTCGAGGTCGTGTCCAGCGCCGGCCACCATCTGCTGCTCGCCGCGTAGCAGTAGTCTGAGCAACTCGCGCTCCCGCTCCGCTCGCTCATAGGCCGCCACGCTGAGCATGACCGCCGCGCTGCGCCCGCGCTGGGTGATCACGAGCGGTTGGACGGAAGACTGCAAGCGCTTCAACACGCCTGCGGGGTCCTGGCGCAGATCCTTGACAGGGACGATGCGGGGCTTTGGAGTCATCACTTCAGTCGTTCCAAGCGCACTACGTGGCGAGGGGATAGCGGGCCGCGTCGTGGCCGGTGTCGGTCGACGCGGTGACCCAGCCCTCGTCGCGCAACGGATCGGCGCGGCCCTTCACCGGCTGCTGGCCGGCGTAGCCGCCCCCGCCCCGCATGACGAAGCGCCCGTTCCAGTGCGTCGGCAGGCTCGCGGCGAAGCGGATGTTGGGGCGGATCATCGCGTCGACCCAGCAGTACTCGGTGTCCGCGCCGGGGTTCATGAGCTCGGCGTCCATGACGCTGACGTCGAAGTCGGTGCGCGACAGGAAGTCGGCGCAGGCCCGCGGGGCGGTGGTCGTCACCGGCGGGGGAGCGGTGCCGCAGCCGAGGCCGGCGGCGGCGATGCCGAGCAACACCGGGAGGAGGCTCGGGCGGTCCGTGTCCGGACACCCGCGCCGCGGCATGGCGCCGCGTCCCGCCGGGGTGTGCCGACTCCCAGGCAGGGTCGGTCGGGCGGGACTCGGAGCCGCAGACGACGATTTCGAAGGCAGTGTCATGTCAACTCCGGCTGCCGGGACCACCTGCGTATCCGCGGATCCCGTGGGTATCGTGCACACCGCCACGGGGGTTGCCCGTCACGGACGGGACGGCCTGCGGCGGCTTTCGCAGGCGTCCCGCACGAAAGCCTCGACGCGGGCGAAGTCCGGCTCGACGGGAATCGCGTCCGGCAGATCGGGCAGGTCGGCGCGCGCATCGAGGTACGCGATCGACGGTTTCCCGTAGCGCACGGCCAGCTTCGCCTCGCTCGCGGTCCCGGCGGAGCCCGGCAGGAGGATCACGACGTCGGACGACAGGATGTTCACGTGGTTGCGCGACCGTTCGTCGCCGCCGCGTTTCCCGAGGCTGTCGAGGTGCGTCCCGATCGCGAGCTCGACCCAGGGATTCGGGTAGCCCGGCGGCGGTCGGCCCGCGGGTCCATCGATGCCGCGGCCCCTGCTCGCCGGCAGGATGCCGATGGCGAGACCGCGGCGGTCCGGCACGCCGACGAACGCCTCGGTGACCGCCGCCATCACCCCCGGGCCGCCGCCCGTCAGCAGGTGATAGCCGGCGCGGGCAATCCACGTCCCGACGCGCCGCGACCGCTCCGCATGCGGGTCTCGGCTGGCGCCCATGACGCCGATGACGGGTCGCCGTGATATCGGAATCATCGAAGCCAACGGCTGGTGCAATCCCTGGCCGCGTCGCGGCTCCGCCCCACTCCGGGCCGTCCTGGAGAGACAGGCCGGCGCGCCTTCATCCGGCGGCGCGCCGGCGGGGCTTCATCCGCGGCGCGCGGGCAGCGCGCCTCATCCGGCGGCGCGCCGGCTCGCGGCGGCGTCGCGGCCGCGATGTCGGGTCCGCTAGCGGGACCCGTCCTGCGCCTTGCCCCCGTCCTGCGCCGTCTCGGCCGCCTGCCGCTCGACGTTCCTCGCCACCTCGAGGATGTGCCGGATGTCGTGGTTCCCCTCGTGGCACGCGTACTCGTAGAGGGGGCCTTCGCGCTTCATCAGCGGGAACTCCACGCTCCACGGCCGCGCCCACGTCTTGTCGTCCCGCACCGTGAACTCGTAGCGGATCGTCTCGGCGTCGACGCGGGTGAAGCGCTCGACGACGTGCAGCGACTCGGTCGACCCCTCGTAGTGGGTCTTCTCGTTGAAGTTGACGGTGTCCACGACCAGCGTGCGGCCCTCCCAGCGCCCGCGGGAGTCGCCCGGCCACTGACGGATGCGCGACGGCAGGTGGGGGGCGTCGAGGGGGATGATGCGGGGCGGGTTGTTGCTCATCTCCTGCAGGACGACGACGTGGTCGGGCGTCTGGAAGATCTGGAGCATGTCGTTGTAGGACGGCGGCACCATCGGCGGCCCCTCGTGCCGCCACACCAGGCAGCGCTCCTGCAGCGTGCGGGTGTGGTAGCCCTCGTACGACGGCTCGTCGAGGTTGTAGACGAGATGCCGGCTGGCCTCCCGGCGCTTCGCCTCGCGATCGACCGCCTCGGGGACGCGCGGCGGGATCCGCCCGTTCGGCGGGTCGACGATCAGCGACGTGCGCCGGGTCGAGAACGTCTTCCGCCGCTCCTCGGTGAGCCAGATGGCGTTGTCGTAGTGGATGTTCTCCTGCGTCTGGCGGGTCACCGCCCGCCGCTCCTCGTCCGTCCCGGCCGCGAGGATGTTGCGCGCCCGCAGGGGGTCGACCCCGTCCTCGGCCACGAGGGCGGCGAGTTCGGCCGCCTCCTCCTCGGTCAGGAACGCGCGGTCGGCCACCGTCTCCGGGCGTTCGAGCGGCGTATAGGTGGCGCTGGTCCAGACGCCCTGCAGGTCGGGGTCGCCCCACGGCGTCCGCGGGTCGGGGCCCTCGGCCGGCTGACCCGCCGCCGCCAGGGGAAGCACGCCCGCGACGACCGCCGCCGGCAGAGAGAGACCATATCGTCGGCTCATGGCACGTCCTCCACGCACATCGTCCACGTACCGGCATCATGCCCTGCCCGGGCGGTGCGCGCAATACCCCCGGCAGCCTTGCGCGGGCGGCGCGGGTGGGCGATCATGCGTGCGCCGGACTTCGCCACCGGCTCCTGCGGCAGGAGGACGACATGGTCCAGCGAGGATGCGCCGTACTGATCCTGATCGCCGTCGCGCTGGCCCCGGCGCCGGCGGCCGGCCAGCCCCCATCCGCGGAACCGGCCGCGCCGGCCGCCCCCCGGACCCCCTGGGGCGATCCCGATCTGCAGGGGCAGTGGAACAGCCAGACCTCGACCCCGCTCGAGCGGCCGGCCGAGGGGCCGCTCGCGGGACGGGAGACGCTGCCCCTCGAGGAGGCGGAGTCCATCGAGGCGACCAACCGGGCCAACTTCGATCTGCCGCCTGCCGAGGGCAGCGTGGGCAACTACAACGCGTTCTGGCGGGACGTGGGCCGGGCCCTGCCCCGGACGTCGCTCATCATCGACCCGCCGGACGGGCGCATCCCCCCGCTGTCGGCGGAGGGCCGCGCGAGAATCGAGGCCGAGCGCGCCGAGCGGAGCACGCGGGGACCGTCCAACTCGCCCGACACCTACACCGATCTCAGCCCGTGGACGCGGTGCATCTCGCGCGGGTGGAACGGTATCGGGAGCTGGTACAGCAGCAACTACCAGATCTTCCAGACGCCGGGCTACGTCGTCGTCTTCCAGGAGCTCATCCACGAGCCGCGCATCATCCCCCTCGACGGGCGGCCGCACCTGCCCGCGTCCCTCACCCAGTGGATGGGCGACTCGCGCGGCCGGTGGGAAGGGGACACGCTGGTCGTCGAGACCACCAACTTCGATCCCAAAACCAGCTACCAGGGCGCGCGCGACACCCTGCACCTCACCGAACGCTACACGCGCGTCGACGCCGACACCATCGACTACCGGTTCACCGTCGACGACCCGCGAACCTTCACCCGGCCGTGGACCGTCTCGCGGCCCATGACCCGCATCTCGGACCGCGTCTCGATCTTCGAGTACGCGTGCCACGAGGGGAACTACTCGATGGCCGGCATCCTCGCCGGCGCCCGCGCCGAGGAACGGGCGGCGGGGGCGGCCGAGCCGTCGAGGTGATACGCCAGTCGCTTGAACGCGCTCGAAGGCTATCCGGCTGATCTCAGCCGGTTTCCGCGCTACTCGCGCGACCGGTTCGTGCGCGAGCCGGGCCTGCACCACTTGGCCGAGCGCCTCCTGCCCGGCTCACTTCGCGACCTGGCACCCGATAGCGCCGCAATGCGGAGTGATCCGATTCTCGAGGAATTGGGGTAGAATACGCGCGGATTCGACCACCCGCACGCTGGAGGCCCGGATGACCGGAGGCCCGGAACGGATGCTCGGAGGTCGGTTCGTGCGGCGCGCCCTCGTCCTCGCCGCGGGTCTCGTCCCGGTGGCGGCCGGCGCGGAGGCGCAGCCGGCGTCGTCCGCGGCCGCCGGCCGCGAACCGCCCGCCTCCGAACGGGCGGTCGTCGACCGGTACTGCGTGACCTGCCACAGCGACCGCCTGCAGACCGGCGGCCTGTCGCTGGAGGGCGTGGACCTCGCCGACGTCGCCGCGCACGCCGAGGTGTGGGAGAAGGTCGTCCGGAAACTGCGGGCGGGCGCGATGCCCCCCCGGCCCCGGCCGCGTCCCGACGCCGAGACCCACGAGCGCCTGCTCGCCTACATCGAGACCGCCCTCGACGACGCCGCGCGGGCCAACCCCGACCCCGGCCGCACCGAGACCTTCCGGCGGTTGAACCGGACCGAGTACCAGAACGCCGTCCGCGATCTGCTCGCCCTGGAGATCGACGTCACCGCGCTCCTGCCGCGGGACGACGCCGCCTTCGGGTTCGACAACGTGGCCACCGGCGGGTTGTCGCCGACCCTGATGGAGCGCTATCTCGCCGCCGCCCGGACCGTCAGCGAGTTGGCGGTGGGCAGCCGGGCGCCGGCCCCCGACAGCCGGGTGGTGATCGTGCCCGCCGACCGCACCCAGGAGGACCACGTCGACGGCCTGCCGTTCGGGACCCGCGGGGGCACCGTCGTCGAGCACGTCTTCCCGTTCGACGGCGAGTACGAGATCCAGGTCCGCCTGCAGCGCAACCGCAACGAGAACGTCGAGGGGCTGACCGAGCCCCACGAGGTCGAGCTGACCCTCGACGGCGAGCGCCTGGGCCTGTTCACCATGGAGCCGAGCACGAACATGGTGATTCAGGCCAACGCCGAGTACTACGCCGACGAGGGCATCGACAACCACCTGAACGTCCGCGTGCCCGTCACCGCGGGGCCGCACCGGGTGGGCGCCGCGTTCATCAAGAAGAACTCGGCCCTGCTCGAGACGACCCGGCAGCCCTACGACGCCCACTTCAACATGGACCGCCACCCCCGGCAGCAGCCGGCGGTGCGCACCGTCTCGATCGCGGGGCCGTTCGAACCCTCGGGCATCGGCGGGACCCCGAGCCGCGACCGCGTCTTCTCGTGCCGCCCCGCGGACGACACGGCCGAGGAGGCGGAGGCGTGCGCCGCCGCGATCGTCGCCTCGCTGGCCCGGCGCGCCTACCGGCGGCCCGTCACGTTCGGGGACATCGAGCAGTTGACCGGCTTCTATCGCGAGGGTTACGCCGAGGGCGGGTTCGAGGCCGGGGTCGAGACGGCCCTCAGGGCCCTGTTGACGAGCCCCGAGTTCCTGTTCCGCATCGAGCGCGACCCCGCGGGGGTGGAGCCGGGGACCGCGTACGACGTCAGCGACCTCGAGCTCGCCTCGCGGTTGTCGTTCTTCCTGTGGAGCAGCCTGCCCGACGACGCGCTGATCGACGCCGCGGCGGCCGGCCGCCTGCGCGAACCCGACGTGCTGCGGGCCCAGGTGCGGCGCATGCTCGCCGACCCCCGGGCCGGGACGCTGACCACGAACTTCGCGTCGCAGTGGCTGCACCTGCGGAACCTCGACGCGGTCACCCCCGACGCGCGCAACTTCCCCGACTTCGACGACAACCTGCGGCAGGGCTTCCGCACCGAGACCCAAATGCTGTTCGGGAGCGTGGTCGAGGAAGACCGCAGCGTGACCGACCTGCTCACCGCGGACTACACGTTCCTCAACGAGCGGGTCGCGACCCACTACGGGGTGCCGGGCATCTACGGCGACCACTTCCGCCGCGTCGCCCTGCCCGCGGGCAGCCCCCGCGCGGGGGTGCTCGGCCACGGCAGCATCCTGACCGTGACGTCCTACGCCACGCGGACCTCGCCGGTGCTGCGCGGCAAGTGGATTCTCGAGAACCTGCTGGGGACGCCCCCGCCGCCCCCGCCGCCCAACGTGCCGCCCCTCGAGGAGAGCGCGTCGTCGACCGACGTCCTGTCGATGCGCGAGCGGATGGTCGCCCACCGGCAGAACCCCGCCTGCGCGGTCTGCCACCGCATCATGGACCCGGCGGGGCTGTCGATGGAGAACTTCGACGCCATCGGCCGCTGGCGCGACGCCGAGGGCGGGGCGGCCATCGACGCGTCCGGGAACCTGCCCGGGGGCGAGCTTTTCGACGGCGTGGCCGGCCTCCGCCGGGCCGTGCTCGACCGCCCGGACGTGTTCGTCGGCACCGTGACCGAGAAGCTTCTGATCTACGCGTTGGGGCGCGGCATCGAGCCTGCCGACGGCCCCGCCGTCCGGGCGATCGTCGACGCGGCGTCCCGCGACGGCTATCGCTTCTCTTCGCTCATACTGGGAATCGTCGAGAGCCCGCCCTTTCAGATGAGGAGATCGCAGTCATGATGATCACCAAGATGGCCCTGCCGCGGCGGACGTTCCTGCGCGGCGTGGGAGCGACCCTGGCCCTGCCGCTGCTCGACGCCATGGTGCCGGCGTCGTCCGCGCTGGCCAACACCGCGGCGGCCGCCCCGCGGCGGCTCGGCTACGTGTACATCCCGATGGGGATGAACCCGGTGCCGTGGACGCCGTCCGAGACGGGCCGGCTGACCACGCTGTCGCCGACGCTGTCGCCGCTGCTGCCGAACCTCGAGAACGTGACGATCGTGACCAACCTCGAGATCAACGACGCGCACATCTCCGGCAACCACGCGTCGGCGAACTCGGCGTTCCTGACCTGCGTGCGGCCGAAGCGCACCGAGGGCAGCGACTACGTCAACGGCACCTCGGTCGACCAGATCGCGGCCCGCCAGGTCGGCCGCGACACGCCGCTGCCGTCGCTCGAGCTCGGCACCGACCTGATCGCCCAGGTCGGCAACTGCGACAACGGGTTCGCGTGCGCGTACATGAACAGCCTGTCGTGGGCGTCGCCGACCGCCCCGAACCCGACCGAGGCGGACCCCCGCATCGTCTTCGAGCGCCTCTTCGGCAGGGGCGGCACCCCCGAGCAGCGCAAGGCGCAGTTGCACCGGGACCGCAGCATCCTCGACTGGGTGCTCGACGACATGTCCCGCCTGCAGTCGCAGCTCGGCGCCGGCGACCGCAACAAGGTGGCCGAGTACCTCGACACCGTCCGCGAGGTCGAGCGGCGCATCGAGCGGGCCGAGGCGTCGGCGGCGGCGTCGCCGCTCAGCGACCTGACCCGCCCCACGAGCGTGCCCGACGTCTGGGAGGACCACGTCAAGCTGATGTTCGACCTCCAGGTGCTCGCGCTGCGGGCGGACCTGACCCGGATCGTCACGTTCCAGCTTGCGCGCGAGGCGAGCACGCGGACCTATCCGCAGATCGGCGTGCCCGAGCCGCACCACCCGACGTCGCACCACCTCGACAACCCCGAGAAGCTGGCCCAGCTCGCGAAGATCAACCAGTACCACGTGTCGCTCTTCGCCTACCTGGTCGACCAGCTCGCGGCGACCGAGGACGGCGACGGCAGCCTGCTCGACCACACCACCTACATGCTCGGCAGCGGCCTCGGCAACCCCAACGTCCACGATCACCGCAACCTGCCGATCGTGGTGGCGAGCGGCGCGGGGTCGCGCATCGCCGGCGGGCGCCACGTCAAGTACGACGAGCTGACCCCGATGGCCAACCTGCACCTGACCCTGCTCGACGACGTGGGGGTGCACCTGGACGACTTCGCCGACAGCACCGGCCGCACCGGCGAGATCGTCGAGCCGTTGTCGCTGTAGCGCTCGGCGCGAGGCTGCAGTGGGAAGATCGCGGGCTGTCGGCCTTCCGGGGCCGGCAGCCCGCGAGTCGTTTTCGGCCTGTCCACGGGAGGCACTCCAATGCGTTGCTCGATTACACGGCCTGTGATTCGTCCGATTGCCGCTTGGCTGCTCGTCGCCGGTGTCGCGGGCGCCGGCGCCGCCCGGGCCGCCGCGGCCGGGGCGGTCGACGCCGGATTGCTCGACGCCATCAGGGCGGTCGACGAGGCCGCGGTGCGCGCGGCCCTCGGCCGCGGCGCCGATGTGACCGCTGCCGAGCCTGACGGCACGACGCCGCTCCACTGGGCGGTGCACGCCGACGACGCGGACATCGTCGAGCTGGTCCTGGAAGCGGGGGCGGACGCGGCCGCGACGAACCGTTACGGGGTGGCGCCCATCGCCCTCGCCTGTGTGAACGGCAACGCCGCCGTCGTCCGGCTGCTCCTCGACGCCGGGGTCGATCCGGACACGACGCTGGCCGAAGGGGAGACGGCGCTGATGACGGCGGCGCGGACCGGGGCGCTGGACGTGGTGGAGCTGCTGCTCGACCGCGGCGCCGACGTGAACGCGGCCGAGGCGTGGCGCGGGCAGACGGCGCTGATGTGGGCGGCGGCCGAGGGGCATGCGCACGTCATCCCGGCCATGCTGTCTCACGGCGCCGAGGTGAGCGCGCGGTCCGAGCGCGGCTGGACCCCGATGCTGTTCGCGATCCGCGAGGGCGAGATCGGCGTCGTGCAGACGCTGATCGAGGCCGGGGTGGACGTCGAGGAGTCGCTGCCGGTCGTCGAGGAGCGGCGCCGCGGCGGCACCAGCGCCGAGCGCGGCGCGACGGGGCTCAACGCCTTCCTCCTCGCCGCCGCCAACGCCCACTACGAGCTCGCGGCCCTGCTCGTCGACCGGGGCGCCGACGTCAACGTCGCCTCGCGGGGGTGGACGGCCCTGCACCAGGTGTCGTGGGTGCGCAAGGCGGGCATCGCGGGCAGCAACAACCCCGCGCCCAAGGGTTCGGGCGCGATGACCAGCCTGGAGTTCGTGAAGAAGATCGCCGCCGCCGGCGCCGACCTGAACGCCCGGGTCACGACCCGTCCGCCCGCCGGCATCACCCGCCTGAACTTCATCGGCGGCACGCCCTTCCTCCTCGCCGCCCGCACCGGCGACGCGCCCCTGATGCGCCTGCTCGCCGAACTCGGGGCCGACCCGCTGCTGCCCAACGAGGACGGCACGACGCCGCTCATGGTGGCGGCCGGCGTCGGCACCTCGTCGCCGGGCGAGGACCCGGGCACCGAGCCCGAGGTGCTCGAGGCGGTCGAGGTGGCCCTGGCCCTGGGCGGTGACCTGAACGGGATCGACGAGAACGGCGAGACCGTCATGCACGGGGCCGCCTACAAACACGTGCCCGAGGTCGTGGCGTTCCTCGCCGAGGCAGGGGCCGACCCCGCGGTCTGGAACCGGCCGAACTCGCGCGAGTGGACCCCGCTCGACATCGTCGAGGACGTGCCCCTCGGCCGCGGCATCCAGGACAACCCGGTCACCGCCGCCGCCATCCGCGCCGAGCTGGAGCGGGCGGGTTTGGTGCCGGCGACGGTGCCGTAAGCGGTGGTACGGGGCAACCTCGTAGTTGCGGATCTACGGGTGCCGGTCACCGGCTGGAGGTTCACCGGCGATGGGGCGCGGTCGGTCGCAAGCCGTGGCCGATCCGTTCCGAGCCGGTGGGTGAACAGCCGCAACAGAGTCGCCGTCCTCTGCCTGCTCAAGGCAGCCTGCTGCGGCGCGCTCGACCACATATGCGTTGAGACCGTTGAACTCCTCCTCCACCCTCCGCGGTACCACATTGCCGGCCCATAGTCGTAATCGTTTTTCTTGACGAAGTCACATCCATAATCGTACCGTCGCCCTCGTCATTGTTTCGCCGAACGGAGTCCATGATCGAAACCGACGGGGAGACGTCGGCGTCGCGGCCCGCCGGCTACGCGGCCCTGGTCGAGCGCTACGGCGTCGAGGTCGTTCCCCACTGGCGCACGGCGCGGATCGCGACCCGCGGGGGGCGCCGCGTGGAGTCCGGAGCGGACGGGGTGGTCGAGGTCTTCCCGTCCCGATACTGGCCCGGCGACACGGCGGGGGAACAGCTCGAATTCGCGCTCAAGCACGACGGGACGAACCTCGGCATCCTCGCGAGCCTGTTTCGGGTGATGCCCGAGGACGACCTGCTGGACTACGTCCGGTCCCGGCCGACGGGCAAGTACGCCCGGCGGCTGTGGTTCCTCTATGAGTTCCTGACGGAACGGCGGCTCCCGCTGGACGACCTGAAGCAGGGGAACTACGTCGACGTGCTGGAGCCCGATGCCTACTACACGATCGAACCCGCCCGTCGGATCCGGCGGCAACGGGTCAACGACAATCTCCTCGGAGACCGCCGGTTCTGTCCCACGATCCGCCGCACGGAGGTCCTGCGGGGCTTCGAGGCGGCCGACCTGCCCTCGCGCTGTCGACGCATCGCGTCGCGCTACGCGCCCGAGTTGTTGAGGCGCGCCCTCGGCTACCTGTACGCCAGAGAGACGAAGTCGTCGTTCGAAATCGAGCACGTCACGCCCACATCCACCCGGGCGGAGCGGTTCGCGGGGCTGCTGCGGCTCGCGCATCGGGAGGACTTCTGCGAGAAGCCGCGCCTGATCGAGTTGCAGAACCGCATTGTCGACGCCCGCTTCCGCGACGCCGACTACCGGCGGACCCAGAACTACGTCGGCGAGACGGTCGCGTGGCGGAACGAACGCATCCACTTCGTCGCCCCGAAGCCCGAGGACCTCGGCGACCTGATGGAGGGGCTCGTGGCCGCCCATCGGCGCATGGCGTCGGGCGACGCACCGGCCGTGATTCACGCCGCCGCGGTCGCCTGGGGGTTCGTCTTTCTGCACCCGTTCGAGGACGGCAACGGCCGCATCCACCGTTTCCTCATTCACAACATCCTGGCCCGGCGCGGCTTCACGCCCGCGGGCGTCATGGCGCCGGTCTCGGCCACCCTGCTGAAGCACGCGGCCGATTACGACGCATCGCTGGAAGCGTTCGCCCGCCGGTTGATGCCGCTGGTCGAGTACACCCTCGACGCCGACGGCCGCCTGACCGTGCACAACGAGACGGCGCTCTGGTACCGCTACATCGACATGACGGCCCAGGCGGAAGCGATCTTCCGCTTCCTAGATCGGACCATCGATACCGAGTTGGCCGGCGAGCTGGCGTTCCTGACCCGGTACGACGCGGCCAAGCGGGCGATTCAGGCGATCGTGGACATGCCCGACCGCCAGATCGACCTCTTCATCCGCTTTTGTCTCCAGAACGGCGGCCGCCTCGCCGCGCGGAAACGCGCGAGCCACTTCGACCGCCTGTCGGATGAAGAGGTCGCTTCGATGGAACGGGCCGTGCTGTCTGCCCAAGGCGACGATTCGACGGTCGTCTGACCCGTCTGCGGGAGAGAAGGCGCTTGCCGGCGGGATGGTCTCGACAGTGGTCCTCTCGAACCGGGACGCCGGCAACCGGCCTGCGGCAACCGCAGATGCGGCGACTCAACCGGCGATGCGCCTGATGTCGGGGACATCGTCGAAGGCGCGGTCGAACGACAGAATTTCCTCCACGCCATGTTGCCGCATCACCGCGACGTGTATCGCGTCGCGGGCCGACAGCGTCGGCGAAGCCAGCAGGATTCCGCGCGCGCTCGTCACGTTCTCGACGGTCACGGGGAACACCTCGTCGACGGCGCCGAGCAGGGCGTCGAAAGCAGGGTGAATCGCGTCGAGCCGCCTGATGGCGACGTACCGGTGCAGGATCTCTTGCAGCACCTCCGCGTCGCTGACGAGCCGCCGATTGTCCAGCGCGAGTCGTTCGAGCAGCCGTTGGGCGTCGGTCTTGTGGGGATGGTCGGCGCCGACGAGGTACATCGGCACGTTCGAGTCGATCAGGATCACGACCGATAGCCCGATTCGATCTCGCGCAGCATCTGATCGATGTCCGCCGTGGGGAAATCGTGACGGGCGGCGGCGCGAATCGCCGCGAGCTTCCGGTCGACGTCGCCCGAAGGCTCGTCACGTGCGGCGCGGCGCAGCTTCTGGCGGACCCACTCCGAGAGAGTCAGCCCGTCGCGCGTCGCCAGCCGGCGGTACTCGCCGACCTCGACTTCGTCCATGACGACCTGCAGGCGTGTACCCATATGGGTAGTATAACGGGCTGCGATCTTGGAGTGATATCGGTCCGTCGCTGAGTTGCGGCCTGCGTGCGGTCTGCCCGGAATCGGGCGGTGGCGTCCGTTCGGACCGGCCGGATTCCTGGACATGGACAGCGGGTACTGAGAGAATCCCCGATCATGCGAAACGTGGCGGCTGCAAACGGGCGCGTGCGCGGGCTTGCGCGCATCGTCGTCGCGCCGGTTCTTGCCGCCGGTCTGCTCGGCGTGTGCGGCGTCGCCGACGCGCAGGTCACCCGGGCCGGAGGGCTGATTCGGCACGACCGCGGACAGAGCGTGTCGCCCGTCTACGAGGGCTGGTACCGGCGGGCGGACGGGACCATCGTCGCGTCGTTCGGCTACTTCAACCGGAACCACGTCGAAGAGGTCGCCATCCCGGTGGGGCCGGATAACCGCGTGGCCCCCGGCCCCGAGGACCAGGGCCAGCCGACCTACTTCTTCCCGCGGCGGCGGATCGGCGTGTTCACGATCACGGTGCCCGATGCGGCCACCGAGGTCACGTGGACGCTGACCTCCCGGGGCGAGACCCTGGAGATTCCCGTCAACCTCGACTCCGAGTACCTCATCGAGCCGTTCAGGGCGGCGGCCGGCCCGAGTCCCGGGAACGGTCCGCCCGCGGTCAGGTTCGATCCGGCGGACGCGGCGTTCTCGGGACCTTCGGGCGTCGTCGTCGAACGTACGGTGACGGCCGGCGGGGCGCTGCCCCTCGACGTCTGGATCAGCGACGACGGGCTGGGGTCGGGGCGGGACGAGCCGGTGCTGACGGTGACGTGGGGCAAGTTCCGGGGGCCGGGCCCGGTCCGCTTCGAGGACGAGAGCCCGGAAGTCGCGGTGGAGGACGGACCGGAGGGCGTGATCGGACGCGCGAGCACCACCGCGACGCTGTCCGAGCCGGGCGACTACGTGCTCTACGCGGTCGTCTCCGACGGGTCGCGGCAGAGCAACCAGTGCTGCTGGACGAACGGCTACGTGCGCGTGCGGGCGGTCGGCCCGACGCGGTGAAGGAGAAGGCGATGAGGCATCGACAGCTTGCGGCGGCATGGCGGTTGGCGGCGGTCGGTCTGCTGCTCGGGGCGGCGGCCCTGGTCCCGGCCGGCGCGGCGGGGCAGACGGCCGGCGACGACGTCACCTTCACCCGGGACGTCGCGCCGATTCTTCAGCAGAAGTGCCAGACCTGCCACCGGGTCGGCAGCATGGCCCCGATGTCGCTGGTGACCTACCAGGAGACGCGGCCGTGGGCGCGGTCGATCCGGGCCCGCGTGCAGTCGCGCGAGATGCCGCCGTGGCACCTTGACAAGACGGTGGGCATCCAGCACTTCATCAACGACCGGTCGCTGACCGACGAGCAGATCGACACCGTCGTGCGCTGGGTCGACGCCGGGGCGCCCCTGGGCGACCCCGCCGACATGCCGCCGCCGGTGGCGTGGCCGGCCGGCGACCGCTTCGAGCTCGAGGATCGGCTGGGGCCGCCCGACATCGTGGTCGAGTCGCAGCCGTGGACGATGCCCGCCGACGGCCAGGACGCGTGGTTCCGGCCGCGGGCCGAGCTGAACCTGACCGCGCCGGTGTGGGTCAAGGCGTCCGAGACCAAGCCGTCGCGCGAAGGCCGCCGCATCGTGCACCATGCCTCGACCTACCTGCACCAGCCCAAGGGCGCCGAGCTCATCGAGGCCGAGCGGGCGTTGCGGGCGGGGCAAATCGGCGTCGACGCGGTGATCGCGGCGGCGCAGAAGCGGGCCACCGACCCCGAGGAGGTCCGCGAGCTGTTCACGGAGTGGGCCCAGGGCAAGCAGGGCGAGATCTACCCCGAGAACGTCGGCAAGCTGGTGCGCGAGGGTTCGCACGTCGAGTTCGACATCCACTACCACGCGGTCGGCGAGGAAGTGACCGACGTGCTCTCGGTCGGCTGGTGGCTCTATCCCGACGACGCGCCGCCCAAGTACAGCGCCGAGTTCGTGGGCATGGGGGCGACCGCGGCCCAGACCCTCGAGATTCCCCCGCACTCGGTGGTCCAGCACCAGGGCACCTACGTGCTGCCGGCCCCGGCCATCCTCCACAACTTCCAGCCCCACATGCACTACCGGGGCAAGGCGTTCCTGCTCGAGGCGTTGTACCCGGACGGCGACCGCGAGGTGATCAACTACTCGGACCGCTTCGACAACACCTGGCACCTGAACTACATCTACGACCCCGACCACGCGCCGGTGCTGCCGAAGGGCACGGTGATGCAGATCACCACGTGGCACGACAACACGCGGGCGAACCGGAACAACCCCGACCCGCGCCAGTGGGTGAGCTACGGACCGCGCACCGTCGACGAGATGGCCCACGCGAACCAGCAGGTCATCTTCATCACCGACGAGGACTACGACCGGATCACGGAAGAGCGGAAGGCCCGGGCCGAGCTGACGGACGACGAGTAGCAGGAAGGTCGTAGCCTGCGGCTCCGTCCGTCGCCTTTGCGGCGCTGCCGCCCGGCGGCGGCGCCGCCCCAACCAACCGCCGGGAGTCCATGTGGATTCCCGGCCCCGATGCCGGCGCCGGGCGCCGGGTTTGCCCGCGCACGGTGCTTCGCACGGAGGTCGCACCATGCAGCCCCGCACCTGTGGCCGTTCGTCGGCGGCACTGTCCTTCGCCCTCAGCGCCCTCATCGTCACCGGCATCACGGCCGGCCTCGCTTCCGAGGCGGCGGCGCAGGTCGGCCAGCGCACGACCGCCTTGAGCGGGGTGCCCGCGGTGCCCCTGCCGGAAGGCCCGGTGGTGCTGTACAGCGCCGAGCAACCGCGCATCCGGGTGGTACCGGTCGCGACGGGGCTCTCGCATCCCTGGGGGCTGGCGTTCCGCGCCAACGGCGACATCCTCGTCACCGAGCGGGACGCGGGCGCCCTGCGGCTGATCCGGGACGGCGTGCTCGACCCGCGGCCGATTCCCGGCACGCCCGAGGTCTACCTGGGCACGCGGCTCGCCGGCCTGATGGACATCGCCCTCCACCCGGACGACGACCGCCTCGTCTATCTCACCTACTCCAAGCCGATGGAGCAGGACGGCCGCCGGGGCGCGACCATCGCCCTCGCGCGGGGCCGGCTCGACGCCGGGGCGCTGACCGAGGTGCGCGACGTCTTCGTCTCCGAGGGGTTCGGGCGCGGCGTCGCCGCCTCGCGCGTGACGTTCGGCCCCGACGGCAAGATATACATGACCGTCGGCGGCGCCATCCGGTCGCAGACGACGGGGCAGCGCGCCCAGGATCCGGCCACCCACGTGGGGAAGGTCATCCGGCTCAACGAGGACGGGAGCGTGCCCGCCGACAACCCGTTCGTCGGCCGCCCCGGCTACCTGCCCGAGATCTACTCGTTCGGCCACCGCAACCAGCTCGGCCTCACGTTCCACCCCGACACCGGGCAGCTCTGGGCGACCGAGAACGCGCCGCAGGGGGGTGACGAGGCCAACGTCATCCTGCCCGGCGGCAACTACGGCTGGCCCGTCGCCTCCGACAGCCGCGAGTACACCGGCGTGCGGGTGTCCGACACCCCGTGGCTCGACGGCTTCGAGCGGCCCGAGGTCCTGTGGTGGCCGTCGATCGCGCCGTCGGGGCTGGCCTTCTACGACGGGGAGCAGTTTCCCGCGTGGCGGGGCAATCTCTTCGTCGGCTCGATGACGGTGGGCCGGATGCAGCGGACCGGCCACCTCGAGCGCATCGTGTTCAACCAGCGCGGCGAGGAGATGCGCCGCGAGTGGCTGCTCGCCGAGCTGAAGCAGCGCATCCGCGATGTGCGGCAGGGGCCCGACGGGTTCCTCTACGTGCTGACCGAGGAGGACGACGCGGCCCTGCTGCGTATCGAGCCGGCGCGGGCGATCACGGGGCTGCCGGGCAGCGTGCTGCCGCAGCGCCGACTCCGCGTGCCGCGTATCGGGCCCCTCGCCGAGGCGGCGTGGACCGACGCGCAGCGCGAGGTCGTCGAGCGCCACGCCGGCGCCGCCGGGCTCGGGAACGCCCTGCGCACCCTGGTCCGGGTGCCCGCCCTCGCCGACCGGATCTTCGCGTTCAGGGACTATGTCTCCGGGGGCTCGACCCTGTCCCCGCGCCACCGCGCGCTGCTCGTCCTGCGCACCGCGTGGCTGACGCAGAACGCCCCCCTCTGGGCCGCCCACGCCGCCGCCGCGGCCGACGCCGGGTTGACGGACGAAGACCTGATGAACCTCGCCGAGGGGCCCTCGCTGGAACGCTGGGAGCCGTTCGAGGACGCCCTCGTCGGCTTCGCCGACCAGCTCTTCCGCAACTCGTCGGTGACCGACGTCACCTGGGCGGCGCTGGCCGAGGGCTACGACGAGCACGAGCTGATCGACGCGGTGGCGACGGTGGCCGACACCACCGCCGTCGCGATCCTGTTCAACGCGCTGGGCATCCAGCCCGACGCGTCCGGGCCGCGCATCCCCACCCGCGATGTCGCCTATCGGGTGGTGGTCCCGGTGCGCGAGCCGCCCCTCGACCGCCCGCGGATCGAGCCGGTCGACGGGCCCGGCCTCCGCGTCTCCCGCACCTTCCGCCGGCACCCGGCGATGGCCGATGCGTTCAGCGCGACCTCCGGCTTCGTGCTGAACCCCGACCTCTCGGGGCTGACCCCGCACGACCGCGAGCTGCTCATCCTGCGCACGGGCTGGAACGCCCAGGCCGTCTACGAGTGGGCCAAGCACGTCGGCAGCGTCGGCCGCGCGCGCGACCACGGCCTCGACCCGACCTGGATCGCCCAAGGCCACGACGCGGCGGGCTGGAACGAGACGGAGCGCCTGCTGATCGACGCCGCGAACGAGATGTACCGCGACACCACCGTCTCGGACGAGACGTGGAACGCGCTCGCCGAGCGCTACGACACCCGCCGGATGATCAGCATCGCGGCCACCGCCGCCCGCTACCGCATGGTGTCGATGCTGCTCAACGCGTTCGGGGTGCAGCCGCTGCCCGACGACGAGCGCTTCCCGGTGCTCGAAGGGTACTGACCGGGCGAACGAGGAGCATCATGTCCAAGAGACCGTTCGTCCTGTTGATTCTCGCGGCGGCCGCGTCCGCTTGGGGCGTTCACGCCGCTCAGACCGCGAACACCGAAGCGGCCCCGGGAGGCGGGGCGCCGGCCGCGCTGACGGCCGACGACCACGTCGAGATCCGGAACCTCGCCGGCCGCTACAGCCACGCCCTCGACCTCGGCGAGCCGGCGGCGTGGGCGGAGGTCTTCACCGAGGACGGCGTGATGGAGATGGTGGCGCAGGGCTACGATATCGAGGGCGACGCCCTGCGGTCGCTGGCGAGGGACGGCGAGCCGTCCGGCAGCCGGCACATGCCGTCGACGTTCGTCATCGACGGCGCCGGCGACGAGGCGACCATGCGCTCGTACGTCACCGTCGTCGGCACCCGCGGCGGGGCGGCCCGCATCGTCTTCCAGGGCCGCTACGAGGACCGTCTGCGCCGCGTCGACGGGAAGTGGCGCATCGCGCGGCGGCGCATACTCACGGACTGGATCGACCCCGTCGTCGCGGCCGGCGTCGCGAACGGTCCTTGACGGCCGGACGGCCGGCACGGCTCTTGCTCCTCAACCATTACACGATGGCGCGGTCAGGCGGCCGGTCCGCGGTCCTCCGCCGCCGTCGGGAGGGGAGCGGTTCATGCGGAGCGAGCGGTTGGAACGGCGTTATGGAAGAGCTCGATCGTCGGGTCGACGGGTTCGAGCAGTTCCCGCCGACTCTCGCCACCGGGGACGGGCTGCACGCGGCGGAGCACCGCATCCGAACTCACTTCGAAGTGGTCGCCGAGAGCCTGCGGAACGACATCCGGCCGGTCGCCGAGGCCGTCGCCGTGATCGCTACGTATCGAGGGCGCCGAGGCGTCGGGGTGCACGACAGGAAAGTTGCAGGACGGCCCCGGGCGCGGTCAGACTCGCCGATCTCGGTGCCGCTGTGTCTGGTGCACGGCCCGCAACGGCCAACGCTCCACTTTGGTGTCGTGCACCCGAGGCGTCGGGCGGGTTTGCGGGGGGCCGGGACGATCGGTTAGACTTGTTGAGAGGCCCATGCGTTCCGTTCGAACCTGCCGCGCCGGCACCGTCGCCGCCGTCATCGCCTGGAAGCTCACGGTCCTGGCGCTGCTGCCGGCCGCGCTGTGCTGCCGGGCGGCGATGGCCGTGGACGGGGCCGGGGTGCACGCCTGCTGCGAGGGAGGCGAGCACGGGGCGATGTGCCCGCTGAAGCGCGGGCACGCAGACGAGGGGGGCGCCGCGCCGGAGCAGCCGCGCATGGCCGGCTGCGACTCCCTCGACGACGCGCTCATCGGCCTGCTGGGTCTCACCGGGTTCACGCCCGATTCGTTCGAGCTGTCCGTCGAACCGGCGGCCACCGGTCGGCCGGATGACGGCCGTCGGACCGCCGACTCCTTCCAGGGTCTCCTCGGCCCGCCTCCACCGAAAGCCTGACCTTCCCGCACGGTTCCGCCCCGTTCGGGTCAACGGTTTTTTGCTTGCGCCCCGGCTGGCGGCGTCCGGGCTTCCGCCCGTTCGACGCGCCCGCCTGGTGCAGGGGAGGCTTCGGAAGGTGCCCAGGTATGGTTTCGTCTCGCGCCGGGGAGTTCGCCCCCGGCTCGTCGTGCGGGCGGCGTGCCTGCTGGCGGCGCTCGCGGCCCCGGCGGGCCCGGCCGCCCAAGAACGCGCGAAGGTGGCGGGCTCGGTGACGGACGCGCAGGGGTTGGCGCTTCCCGGTGCCGCCGTCGTGCTTCGCACGCCCGCACGTCTCGTGGGCCTCCATGATGCCGGCGACGACACACGCGTCGTGGCGTCGGCGGTCACCGACCGGACGGGCGGGTTCGAGTTCGACGGCGTGCCGGCCGGCGATTACCGGCTCGTCGCGAGTCTGCTCGGGTTCGCGGCCCATGAGCGGGCGGTCACGGCCGGTGCGGGCGGGGTAGACCTCGCCATCGTTCTAGAGGTGGGGACGTTCACCCAGGAGGTGAGCGTCGCCGCCCTCATGCCCGAGGTGGCGACGGAGTTGACCACGCCGGCGTCGGAGATCGAGCGTCGCGTCGTCCAGGACCTCGCGCAGTCGCTCCGCAGCCATCCGGGGGTGACCGCGCTCCGCCGCGGGGCGATCAACCTCGACCCGTCGGTCCGTGGGCTCTACGCCGAGCAGATCGGCGTCTTCGTCGACGGGACCCGTACGTTCGCGGCGGGCCCCGCCCGCATGGACTCGGCCCTGAGCCACGTCAGCCCGCACGCGCTGCAGTCGCTGCGCGTCGTGCGGGGGCCGTACGCCCTGACCTGGGGGGCCGGCGCCCTCAGCGCCATCCAGGCCGAGACGTTCAAGCCCGCGTTCGGCGCGGGCGGCTTCCGGGTCGGCGGCCGCGCCGGCTACAACTACGGGAGCAACGGCGGCGCCAACGACGGCTTCGCCAGCCTCTACGGGAGCTCGGATCGGCTGCGGTTCACGTTCCAGCACAACACGCGGATGGGCGGCGACTACCGCGACGGCAACGGCGACACCGTGGAAGGGGATTACGAGTCGTTCGACACCCGATGGGACCTCGGCGCCCGCGTGGGGCGGCGGACGCGGCTGGAGTACAGCGGCGGCTTCCAGCGGCAGAACGACCTCGACTATCCCGGGCGCCTGCTCGACGCCACGTTCTTCGAGACGCAGTCGCACGCGCTGGCGTTCTCGCACGCGCCGGCCTCGGGGGTCCTGACCGAGTTCGCGGGCCGGGCCTACGTGAACCGCAAGGACCACCTGATGAACAACGACGGCAAGCCGACGGCGGTGCGGAACCACCGCCGGACGCCGCCGTTCCCCATCCACGTCGACCTGCCGGCGTCGGCGGACACCGTCGGCGGCCGCTTCCACGCCGCCCTCGCGACGGGTCCCCTCCGCTACAAGCTGGGGTTCGACGCGTACCAGCTCCGGCAGAACGCCGCGCAGACCATCAGCGACCGCGAGACCGGCGACGTCCACCACGACCGGCATCCCGTGTGGCCGGCCGCGACCCTGACCAACGCCGGGGGCTACGCGCAGGTGCTGGTCGACCGCGGGCGGAGCACCCTGGGGGCCACGGTGCGGATCGACCGGGAGCAGGCCGCGGTGGGGCGGGTGACCTCGTTCTTCGCGCGCAACGCGGTCCCCGAGTACGGGCTGGACGCGGCGCACGGCCGCTTCCGCTGCGTGACGGCGCCGTGCATGGTGCCGCCGCACGGCCACGGCATGCACGGCCCCGGGACGCAGGGGCAGGGCATGCAGGACCAGGGGATGAACGGTCACGACATGCACGACGACGGGCACGGCGCGGCGATGCTGGTGTCCGGAGACGCGTTCGCGCAGGCCAATACCAACGTCAGCGCCGCCGCCAACGCGAGCCTGCGCCTGACCGACAAGTGGCAGGTCACGCTCGGGGTGGGCCGGGCCGTGCGCAACCCGTCGGCCCTGGAGCGCTACGCCGACCGGTTCCCGGCCGTGAAGTTCCAGACCGCGGCGGAGTTCGTCGGGAACCCCCATCTCGTCCCCGAGAAGAGCCTCGAGCTCAACCTGGGTACGACGCTGCGCGCCGCGCAGGCCACCTTTGCCCTCGACGTCTTCGTGCGCAACGTCGACGACTACATCGCGGTGGCCCACGACCCCAACCTCGCGCAGCGCCTCCCGCTCAGCCCCGACCAGCTCTTCCGTTACGTGCAGGCCGACGCCGCGCGCTTCGCCGGCTTCGACCTGACCGCGGCCTCCGCCGTCGGGCCGTGGATCGACGTGCGGGGCGGCTGGTCGTACGTGCGGGCCGACGACCTGTTGTTCGACGAGCCGCTGTTCGGCGTGCCGCCGTTCGAGCTGGTGTACGCCCTCGACCTTCACAATCCCGCGAGGACCCGCTGGGTGGAGCTGCTGGTGACGAGCACGTCCGCGCAGGCGCGCGTCGCCTCGGCGCGGTTCGAGGCGCCCACCGACGGCTGGACGACGATCGACCTGATGGGGGGGGTGCGGATGCGCGAAGGGCTGACGCTGCGGGCCGGCGTGCAGAACCTGACCGACCGCTATTACGTCAACCACCTGAACTCGTTCAACCCGTTCACGCGCCTGCGGATTGCCGAGCTCGGTCGGAGCGTCTACGTCGGCACGGAGATGGGGTTCTGAGGCATGCCCCGGCATCTCGACTCGTTCAGTCCGTTCACGCGCCTTGCGGATCGCCGGGCTCGGGCGCGGCGTCCGCGGCGGAACGGAGATGGGATTCCGAGGCGTGCCCGGATCTTGATGATCCCGTTCGGAGGACACGGAGAGAGAGGAACGGAGAATCAACGATGCGCAGGATGAAGAACGTTGGTTGGTGTCTCGCGCTGGTCGTCGCGTCCGTCGCGACCGCGGCCGCGCACATGGCGGTGCAGAAGACGATGCCGGAGGCCGACGCGGTGCTGTCGGAGTCTCCGCAGCACATCCAGATGTGGTTCACGCAGTCGCCCGACCCCGTCATCAGCCGGCTGACCCTCGAAGGAGCGGGCGGCGCGGTGGCGCTGGGGGATACCGAGGTGGGGGACGGCAGGTCCCTCGTGGCGATGCTCCCGTCGAAGCTCGGGCCCGGGGCCTATACCGTCAGGTGGCGCACGGCCGGCGACGACGGGCATACGCAGCGGGGAGAGTTCGCGTTCACCGTCCGCGCCGCCGACTGATCCGAAGGAACGCCCGGTCCAGCGGGCTGGTGTCATGGACGGCGAATCGTTCGCACTGGTCCTGCTCGCCGGCGCGAAGTGGGTCACCTATGTCGGGCTGATGGGGCTGACCGGCGCCGTCGCGGTCGGCCGTCTGCTCGCGCCGACGACCGGTGTGGTCGAGCCCCGGGGCGGTGTCGTCGACCGGCGGCTCCGCCTCGTCGCCGCGGTCTCCGCGGTGGTCCTGGTTTTCGGCGCCGCCGCCCGCCTCTACGCGCAGACGTGGGCCGTGTTCGGGCTCGACGAGCCGGTCACTCTCGAGCTCGTGCGCCTCGTCGGCATCGAGAGCCGGTGGGCGGGCGGTTGGCAGGCGCAGGCGGGCGTCGCGGTCCTGGCCGTGGTCGGCGCCGCCTGGTGGACCCGGCAGCCGGGGGGCGGCTGGTGGCTCACCGCGCTCGCCGCGGCGGGTGCCTGGATTACGTTGCCGCTGACCGGTCACGCCGCGAGCTTCGAGTCGCCCCTGCCGCACCTCGTCCAGGTCGTCCACGGGATCGGCGTGGGCCTCTGGATCGGCGCTCTGGCCGTGGTCGTCGCCCTTGCGTTCCCCCTTCAGCGCGAGCCGGAGGGACAGCGGCGCCTCGCCGGTCTCGTGCGCCGCTTCTCGCCGATGGCCCTCGCCGCGGTCTCGGCGATCTCCCTCTCCGGGGTGGTCATCGGCGTGTTCTACCTCGGCTCGGTGGACGACCTGTGGGCCATCCCCTACGGGCGCGCCCTGCTGCTCAAGGGGGTCCTCTTCCTGGCGACCGGTGTCGTCGGAGCGTACAACTGGCGCCAGCTCACGCCTCGGCTCGGCGAGGCCTCGGGCCCGAGCAGGCTGCTGCGCTCGACGCGTCTGGAACTGCTTCTGGCCGCGGCGGTGCTGCTGGTCACCGCCGTCCTGGTGCACCTCGCAATGCCGCGCGAGACGATGTAGTCATGCACTGACGACGTACATCGTTCCAGGGAATCGCCGAGGCGGGGTTTTTGAGATGCGCCGCCCAGCGTCGGTCCAGCTCCATCTCCTGTTCCGGCGTGAGGACGAGCTTCGCATCACGCTCGGCGTCCGTGAGACTATCCCACAACGCCATCGCAATCGCGGCCCGTTCCGAGGCGGGAAGCTTGAGCAATGCCGAAACCGGCGTCGCTGCCATGAATCGATCCTCTCACCCTTGGGCCTTCACCGGCAAGGTGATCCGGGCGGGCGGCACGGAGCGGGTGTGCGGTGTCAGGGTCAGGAGCCGTCGGTCAGTTCCGATACGTTCAGTCCCGCCGCCGCCTTCATCCGCCGGAGCAGCTTCCGGTGGATCCGGTCGGGGTCGCGGCCGTTGGTCGCCACCGCCCGCTCCGGGAGGCACGCGGCGTGCATGCCGCAGAGGACGAAGTCGTTCATGCCGCGGGCGCCCAGGAAGTGCGCGCCGGCGAGCAGCGAGGCGGCGTCGATCACCACCCCGTAGGCGCTCCTGCCGATGCGGTCCTTCACCTCTTCGCCCAGGATCGCCCAGTTGTTTTCGGTGAACCGCTTCATCGCCTCGTCGTTGGCGGCGCGGTGGCACTGGAACTCCTCGTCCGAGGCGATGCCCCATTCGTTGTGTAGCCAGTGCCCGGCGTCGTCCTTGAGGCCGATGTCCCGCAGGGCGGCCAGCGTCATCTGGTAGTAGCCGATGGCCGAGCTGTTCGACGGGCTGCGGGTGCAGCCGCGGTTCGCCTCGTGCCTTCTCGCCAGGTCGAGATAGTCCCTTACGCCGACGTCGTTCCCCGCGGCGGGGACCGGAGCGCACAGGAGGACGGTCAGCACCGCGGCGGCGGCGGGACGGCGGGTCGTGACAGGGCGGAGACGCGCGGGCGCAGATCGTCGGTATGACATCGGTCAGGGCAAAGCCGTCCCCGAAGTCGGGAAGCAGCGTCGGTTTTTTGGGCGACGGGTGCGGCGAAGGTCGAATGGATGGTACGCCGGATGAAGGACGCCCGAGACTCAGGTCAGGGTGCGGAAGGGGGCGGGGGCGTCCAAGCCCCCGCCCCCGCGGGAATGCGTGCGCCGGTTACTGCTGTTGCTGCGCCGGTCGCGAATACTGGTCGATATGCACCGGCCGCGGCCCCTCGGTCGTGATGCCCTCCCTCGCCATGACGAGCTCGAGGGCGTCGATCGTGGGCCGGGACATCCTCGGCAGGCCGTTCCGGAACCCTTCGGCGATGAACAGGGGGGTGCGCCCCGCCTCGTTCTTCCGGCTCCAGACCGCGGAGTCGGCGCCGCTCGCCGCCAGAAGCCCCACCACCGCCGGGAAGTTGCCGTACGCCGCGCCGTGCATCGCGGTGTCGCCGTTGGCGTCCACCGCGTCGACGTCGGCCCCGAGGTCGAGCAGCAGTTGGGTGGCGATCAACGCCTCGGCCTCGCTGCCGGCCTCCTCGTCGGGGGCGTTGGTGCCGAGGCCGGCCGCCGCCATCAGGGGCGTGCTCAACTCGGCGTTGGGCAGGAACGGGTCGGCGCCCAGCTCCAGGAGCTGCTGCATCAGGGCCGAGTCGGCCCGGTCGGCGGCCATGAGGAAGGCCGTCGCCCCTTCCATTTCCAGCCCCGACGCGGTGTGCGGCGGGCGCCGGCCCTGCTTGAGGCGCAGGTTCACGTCGGCCCCCAGCGCGACGAGGGCCCGCACGAACTGCAGGCCGGTCAGGCGCCCCGCCCCCTCCGGCGCGGGGTCGCCCCGGTCGCTGGCGTCCGGCTTCCGCACCCAGCTCATGGTGTGCAGCGGCGCGAAGCCGGTCCGCTGGTCGTTGGGGTCGGCGCCGGCCTTGATCAGCTCGACGGCCAGCTCGAAGTGGCCGTTGCGCACCGCCAGCAGCAGGGGGCTCATGCCGTCGTCGACCGGCCGGTAGGTGGCGTTGTTGACGGCGCGGTCCGGCCCGTCCTTGATGCGCGTGAGTTCGGCGTTCACGTCCACGCCGGCGGCGAGCAGGGTCCGCGTGGCGTCGATGTGCCCGCCCCGCACCGCGAAGAAGAGGGGGGTGAAGCCGGATCGCAGCGAGGCGTGCACGTCGGCGCCGGCCGCGAGCAGGGTCTCCACGATCGGCGTGTGTCCCTCGGCCGCCGCCCACATCAGGGCCGTCTGGTCGCGGGCCTCGCGCGCGTTGGGGTCGGCGCCCCGCGCGAGCAGGGCCTCGACCGCGGCCAGGCTTCCGGTGCGGGCCGCGGTCATCAGCACCGTCTCGCCGCCGCGGAGCGCCGCGTCGGGGTCGGCTCCGGCGTCGAGGAGCAGGCCCACCAAGCCGGCGTTGCCGTTGGTGGCGGCCAGCGACAGCGGCGGCACGCCGTAGCGGTTCCCCGCGTCGACGTCGGCGCCGGCCCGCACCAGCAGCCCCGCGGTCTCGAGGTCGTCGTGGTACGCCGCCCAGTGGAGGGCGGTCATGCCGTCGACCTGCGCCTCGTTGACATCGGCGCCCCCGGCATGCAGCAGGGTGCGGACCAGCGCGGCGTTCCCCTCCTCGGCCGCGTCGGCGAGGGGGGCCTCGCCGGCCGCCCATGCGGCTCCGGCCAGCCCCATCACGACCAGCGACAACCGGGCGATTCGTCCTGGATACATTGGTTTCTCCCAGCCCGGACGGCGAAGCCGGCAGGCAACGCTGTCCCCGACCAACCCTGAAGGGTCGGCGCCCCCCTTGATAGAGGCGCCGACTGATGGTTAACGGTCGCTCGATTACACCGCGACAGGGTCGAAGAGGGTGTCGACGGTGCCGGTGCTGTCGCCGAACTGGTCGAGCTTCACGCCCACCCGGTCGAGCAGGGTGAGGTGGAGGTTGGCCAGCGGCTTGCCGGTCTCGTAGCGGATGTGGCGGCCGCCCCGCAGGCCCGCCGCGGCCCCGCCGGCCACGAGGATCGGCAGGTTGACGTGGTCGTGGAGGCTCGGGTTGCCCATGCCGCTGCCGTACATGTAGACGGTCTGATCGAGCAGCGACCCGTCGCCGTCGGGGGTCTCCTTCAGCTTCCGGAGGAACTCGCCGAACAGCGAGACGTGGAACGTGTTGATCTTGGCGATCTTCGCGAGCTTCTCGGGGTCGTTGCCGTGGTGGCTCGTCGGGTGGTGCGGATCGGGCACGCCGATCTCGGGATACGTGCGGTTGCTCAGCTCGCGCGTGAGCTGGAACGTGACGATGCGGGTGATGTCGCCCTGGAACGCGAGCACCTGCAGGTCGAACATCAGCCGGGCGTGGTCCGCGAACGAGTCGGGCACGCCCACCGGGCGGTCGAGGTCGGGGAACAGGTTGTCGCTGGCCGCCGCCTCCGCCCGCTGAATCTGGCGCTCCACCTCGCGGATGCTGTCGAGGTACTGGTCGACGCGGGCCCGGTCGGCCGCCCCCACCGCGCCCTTGAGCCGCGCGATGTCCTCGTTGAACGAGTCGAGCAGGCTCGCCCGGCTCTGAAGCGCCGCCTGCCGCTCCTCCGCGGTGCCGCCCTCGCCGAAGAGCCGCTCGAACACGATGCGGGGATGGGCCTCGGAGGGCAGCGGGGTCGTCGGCGACGACCACGACAGGCAGTTCTGGTAGACGCAGGCGTAGCCGTTGTTGCAGACGCCCGCGAGGGGGTTCAGGTCCATCGACAGCTCGAGCGACGGCAACTGCGTGTCCTGGCCGATCTGCAGGGCCGCGAGCTGGTCGGCGGTGGTGCCGAGGAAGTAGTCGGAACTCTCGGTGTGCTTGGCGTAGGCGGCGCTGAGGAACCCGGAGTTCGACGTGTCGTGGGTGCCGGGGTAGGAGAGCTGCAGCTCGGTGTTGGTCACCACCGTGAGCTGCTCCTTGACCGGCTCGAGGGGGCTCAGGATGGGCGTCAACTGGCCCAGCTCGTTCCGGTCCGCGGGCGTCCACCGCTGGTGGTCGCAGCCCATCGGGATGAACACGTACCCCAGGCGCCGGATCGGCTTGGCCGGCGTCCGGGCGAGGGCGGTCGCCGCGGGGATCATCGCATCGAGGAGGGGCAGGGCCAGGGTTGCCTGCACGCCCTTCAGGAACGTACGCCGCGGTAACGCCTTCTTGGTGATGATCATGTGGAGTTCCTCATCTGAAACGGGACGCTCTTGACGATGCCGAGGACGATCGACGAGAAGCGGTAGTCTTCCGCTTCGGCCTCGCGGACGATGGCGCGGACGGCGGGCGCGTCGTAGTACTCGACGCCCCGGCCCAGCGCGAACGTGAGCAGCTTCTCCGTGAGCCGGCCGACGAAGAGCTCGGACCGGCTCAGCAGGCCCGCCTCCAGGCCGTCGACCCCGACGAGGGTGCCCACGCCGGGCAGGCCCCCCGACACGTCGATGGCGCCGTTGTCGCCCTCCTGGTCGCGCCAGCGGCCGAGGGCGTCGAAGTTCTCGAGGGCGAAGCCGACGGGGTCGATGGTCCGGTGGCAGCTCGCGCACGCCGGGCTGTTGCGGTGCTGGGCCAGCCGTTCCCGCATCGGCAGGTTGGCCGCCACCTCGTTCTCCTCGAGGGCCGGCACGTCGGGGAGCGGCGGCGGGGGCGGGGCCCCGAAGATGTTGTCGAGGACCCAGACGCCGCGGATGATCGGCGAGGTCCGGGTCGCGTAGGAGGTCACCGCGAGGACGCTGCCGTGCCGCAGCAGCCCGCCGCGCCGGCTGTCCTCGTCGAGGGCCACCCGCCGGAACCGCGTGCCGTAGACGTTGGGAATGCCGTAGTGCTTGGCGAGGCGCTCGTTCAGGAACGTGTAGTCGGCCCGCAGGAGGTCGAGCACGCTGCGGTCCTCGTCGATCACGCTGTCGATGAACCGCTCCGTCTCCTCGCGGAACGCCTGCCGCAGGTTGTCGTCGAAGTCGGGGAAGAGGCGCCCGTTCGGGCTCAGCGACGCGAGGTTGCGCAGCCGCAGCCACTGGCCGGCGAAGTTGCTCGCGAGGTTGAACGAGCGGGGGTCGGCGAGCATCCGGCGGGTCTGCCGCTCGAGCTCGTCGGGGTCGCTCAGCCCGCCCCGGACGGCCGCGTCGAGCAGCTCGTCGTCCGGGATGCTGCTCCACAGGAAGAACGACAGCCGCGAGGCCAGCTCGAGGTCGCTGACGTGGTACGCGGGGATGCCGCCGCCGCGGTCCGGGTCGACCTCGACCCGGAACAGGAACTGCGGATTGATGAGCACCGCGCTCAGCGCCCGGCCGATGCCGGCGTCGAAGTCGCCGCCGGCCCGGCCCTCGCGGAAGAACGCCATCGGGCCGTCGAGATCCACGTCCGACACCGGCCGCCGGTAGGCCCGCCGCATCAGGGTGGAGAGGATCTCCCGCGCGCAGTCTTCCTCTTCGCTCGCCTGGGCCGGCCGGCACACGAACAGCCGCTCGCGGCTGGGGGTGTCGCTGACGCCCTGCGGGGCGTAGGGGCCGGTGATCGACACCTGGTAGACGGCCGGGGTCAACCGCGGATGACGGGTTTCGTTGAAGTGCGACTGCCCGGGCCTGCGCTCGGTCTCCATGAGCGACGAGGCGCTCTTCAGGAACGTGACGCCGAGGTCGTGGGGGCCGGCGGTCACCGAGGCGCGCACCTTCAGGTCGCGGTCGACGAGCGAGTCGTCGCCGCGCTCCGGCCGCTGGACCGTGAAGCCCGCGACGGGCACCCGGTCGAGCAGGATCTCCATATGGTGCGGCCGGCGATCCCGCAGCCCGCCGATGTTGCCGGTCCGGTTCCGCGCCAGCCGCACCTGGATGTCGTAGTCGCCGTCCTGGGCGAACGTGTAGGGAATCACGACGCCGCCGCGCGTGCCCAGGGGCAGCCCGGGGACGTGCTCCTCCTGCGTGGTGTCCGCGGGCACGCGAATCACGTCGGCCTGCAGCGAGGTCTGGGTGCTGCCGATGACGAGCCGGCTGATCTTCTGGGCGGCCGAAATGTAGCGGTCGAGCAGGGCCGGCGGCAGATCGCCGACGGTCACGTTGTCGAAGCCGTAGCCGCTCTCGTCGGGGGGCAGCAGGGCGGCGGCGTCGACATCGAGGGCCAGGAGGTCGCGGATAGCGTTCTGGTACTCGGTTCGGTTGAGGCGGCGCAGGGTCTCCGTCCGCCCCGGGTCCGGGGTCGCCGCCGCCGCCGCGTCGAGCGTCGATTCGAGCCACGAGGCCGTCGCGGCGCGGGCCCCGGCCGGCGGCTGCGGCCGGTTCGGCGGGGGCATGGTGGCCGTGCGCAGCTTGCGCACGACGTTCTCCCAGATTTCGGCCTCGGCCGGCACATGGGCGAGGTCGATGTCCTCCAGGCTCAGCCCGGCCGTCTCAAGCCGTTCGGAGTGGCAGGCGACGCAGTAGCGGTCGAGCAGCGCGCGGGTGCTCGACGCCGCCGGCGGGAGCTCCGCCGCGGCCGGTCCGCCCGCCGATTCCTGGGCGTGCGCGCCTGCCGGGAGCGACAGGCCCAGACCGAGGATCATCGCGCCGACGGGGAGCGTTGCGGTGCGGGGAACGGTCCGGGAAGACCCAAATATCATTTCGGCATTGTAGGCCCCGACGGGCCGAATTTCAAGGACTTCAGGGATTCGGGAGTCTGCGCGCGGGCGGCGTGGGCGCCTGGGGAATCGGTCGGGCACCGGGTGGAGCATGGCGGCGGCGCCGGCCGGCCCAGGTGCGCACGGTCGCCCAAACCGGAGACCCGGGGGGCCGGGCGGCGCCTCATGGCGGCGACCGGCGGTCCAGACATCGGCGGCCGGCTAAACCGGAGACCGCGGGGGGCACCGGGCGCGACGGCGATCGGCGGTCTAGATGCCGACGGGCCGGCCAAACCCGAAACCCGGGGGAACCCAGCGGCGCCTCACGGCGGCGATCGGCGATCCCGGCTCAGCGGTTCCGTCATCGGTCCGAGCCGTTCCCGCACCCACCAGGCCCCGTCCGCGGCCTCGTCGCCGGTCGTGAACCGGTAGCGGTACATCATCAGCCGGACGTAGCGGGGCGGTCCGCCGGGGAACGGCGTGCCGCCGAGCAGGCCCAGGCCGGCCGGGTCGTCCTCCAGCAGCCCTTCCGCGAGCGGCAGCAGCCAGTGGGCGTTCCCGCGGGGGTCGAGGGCCGCGAACCACAGTTGCCAGTCGAGGCGCGGCATGTGCGTCAGCGCGAAGCGGGGCGCCCGCGCCGGGTCGCCCGGCTTCCACCTGAAGGGGTACTCGCGCCAGGTCGAGCCGTCGGCGCTGCCTTCGATGACGATCTCCGGCCGCTCGGTGGTCATCACCCGGAAGAGCCCGTAGCCGTTGACGGAGCGGAACGGCCCGGCCCAGTCGTCGAGCACGACGTCGACCCAGGCGGGCATCGGCGCGGGGCGCCGGACCTCGCGGACGAGCGCGAGCGCGCTCAGCCCCGCCAGCAGCGCCGTCACCGCCGCCCGCGCGAACCGCCGCCACGGCGGGGCCGACCGCCGCGGGTTGTCCGGCCTGCCGGCGGCGACCCGGACATCGTCGTCTTCGGCGCCGATCGCCGTCCGGCCGGCCGTGCCGGGCGTTCGCACCCTGGAACGGCGCGGACGCCGGGAGAAGCCGAGGCGCAGCGGCCGCGCCACGGCGTCGTCGTCGAGGAGCGACAGGTAGAGGACCACGGCGAGCAGGTTGAAGAAGCCGTAGTTGCCGGTCGCGGCGATGAGGACCTGCAGCAGGCAGAGCAGGCCGCAGCCGGCCATCCGCGTCCGGCGGAAGCGGACCGGCGCGAAGATGACGAACGGGACCCCGACCTCGATGACGAACATGATCGCGACCGACAGGACGCCGAACCAGTCGGGGGCGTTGTGCGCGTACCAGCCCACCCACGTCGGCAGCGGCTGCGTCTGGTAGTGGTGCTCGAGCGCGGTCAGCCCCCGCCACGCGGCATCGCCGCTCAGCAGCTTGGTGGCGCCCGAGAGGAACGTCAGCTTGAACGCGAGACCCCACACCAGCCAGCGCGCCGCGGCGCCCGGCTCGCCGCCCGCCCCCATCGTCACGCGCCGCCCGGACGGGGCGTACAACACCGCCAGCAGCCCGGTCTCGAGCAGCAGCCGGTCCCATTGGAACTGCAGGAACTCCTGCCCGGCCACCGTCAGCCCCAGATAGCAGACCCAGAGGGCCGGGAACACCGCCCTCGGCGCGACGCCGGCCAGGGCCGCGGCCGAGAGGGCCATGCCGAGCCAGCACGCGCCGACGAGGAACGCGTCGCCGGGCCAGAGCCACAGCGGCGTCGGCAGCCGGTACCAGGCGGCGGCGCCCCAGAGCCCGTGGGCGCGGTCGAGGTAGCCGGCGGCGGGCAGGAGGCCGTCCGCGCCGACCAGCCCCAGGATTTGCGGGGCGAGGGACGCGAAGGCGAGCAGGTAGACGAGGGCGAGCAGGCGCAGGAAGAGATCGCGCGACAGGGCGAAGGTCGGCGGACCGCCGGCGGCGGCCGGGAGGAGGCCGGGCACGGGCCATTCTAACGACGTTCCGCCGCGCGGCGCGAAGGTCGCGCCGCCGCGCGCGGTCGCGCTCCCTCAGTCCTCGCGGTGCAGCCCTTCCGCGTCGAGGTCGAGGGCGTCGAGCAGGGGGCCGAAGCGCCGCTCGAAGTTGCCGATCTTCGCGCCCGCGACGGTCAGCCGCTCGCCGCCGCACCGGAGCACGAGGTCGTCGGTCAGGCGGCCCCGGCGGCGGACGAGCCGGACCGGGGCCAGGGGGTGGAGTTCGGGGCGGAGGGGATGGACCTCGGCCTCGCCGTCGTCGATGGCGAGCTCCTTGTCGGGCACCGCGCCGACGACGACCCGGTCGGGATGGAACGCCAGCCACCGCGCCCGTCCCGCGCCGGTGGTCGCGGCGAGCACCGCCAGGGCGGGTCCGCCGTCGCCGAGCTGGCGCAGGATCGCCGGCGCGGCGCGGGGCGGCCACGTCGAGAGGTCGGCCAGCCGCAGCCGTTCCCGCAGGCGCCGTGACGCGCCGTCGACGTAGTGCTTCCAGGCCGCCGCGACCTGCTTGCGCTCGGGCAGCAGCACCGACGCGTAGAGCATCACCAGGTGGTCGTGCTCGATCGGCCACGGGGCGGGCGCGGCGCACAGCAGGTCGGCCACCGACGTCAGCAGCGGCCCGGCCAGGGGGTCTCCGACGAGGGCGGGCGGGGGCGCCGCCGGGTCCCGTTCTCCCGGCCCGGGGCCGGCCTCGTACGCCGCCGCCACCGCGCGCGCGAGCATCCGTTCCGCCTCTTCGTCGTCCAAGCGCCTCGCTTCACGCGCGTCGTTGAAGGAACGCAGGCCCGGAGGAGCTGGCCGGCCCGCGCGCGGTCCGCGTCGAGGCGGTCGCGCGCCAGCGCCGCGAGCAGCGCGAACCCGTCGGCCGCGCGCCCGGCCTCGGGGCGGTCCGAGGCCGCGAGGTCGACGGGCAGCGGCAGCCGCCGCTGCAGGGCCTCTATCGCCGTCCGCGCGGCCGGCGCCCGCAGGCCGCGCATGTCCGAGAGCAGGTCGGCGAGGCGCTCGCCGACCGCCTGCCGGTCCGCCGGCCGCAGCGCGTCGAGGTCGACGGCGGGGACGGCCGGCGGCGCGGTCGCGCGGTCCTCGGCCAGCGCGCGCAGCAGGGCCATCTTCGCGAACTCGTCGGGGATCGGCGCGCGCAGGACGCGGTCGAGCAGCCGCCGCCGGTTGTGGTCGATGCCGGGGACGAGGGCGTGGACGCGGATCGCCTCGACCAGCGCGATCCAGTCGGGGCCGCGGTACGGGCGCCGGGGGTCGTAGATGCGCGCCACGCGCAGGTAGACCAGCGCCACCGAGCTCTCCAGCAGCGCCTTCAGCCAAACTTCGGCGCGCGACTTGAGGAACCGTTTGCCCACGCGTTTGGCCGCCTGCGTGCCCAGGGTCCACGCGACGACCCCGACCGGGTTCGAGCCGGCGGCGAGCCGGGCCGCGAGGATCGCGCCGTTGACGTAGTGCTCGTAGGGCTCGATCTTCCGATACAGGGCGAGACCCCGCTGGGCCTGCTCGAGCCGGGTCACCACCGTCTTGACCGACCAGTCGGCGGGGTCGACGAACGGCGCCTGCCGCACCGCCTCCAGGAGCTCGCCGACGGCCGAGCGCACGGCGAGGGCGATGTCGCCGGTGCGCGCCTCCAGCACCGCGTTGTCCGACCCGGCGTGGTAGAGCTCGGCGACCTCCTGCACCACGTCGCGGAGCTCGGCGAAGATGGCTCCGCCGTCGAGGTCCGCGACGCGCCCGTCCTCGAGGCGGACGTACCGCCGGTCGCGGATGCCGTCCCACACGCGGTCGCAGCGGTCGCGGATCATCTCGCCGAGCCGGCGCTCCCGCTCCTCGAGGTCCGCGGGCGGGGCCGCTGTCGCGGGCCGGCGGCGCAGCAGCTCGTCGTAGGTCCGCTCGACCGGCGACACCCCCGCCGCGGTCAGCTTGGCGTCGAGGGCCCGCAGCTCGTCGATCCGCCGGTCGAGTTCGGCCGCCGTTTCGCGGTCGGCGGCCGCCCCCCGCGCCCGCGCCCGCGCCATCACGCCGGCCCCGATGCCCGCCGCGCCCAGGAGGGCGAGGGCGGCGCCCGCCTCGACCGACAGCGAGAAGGCCAGCGCGACGCCGGAGGCCAGGCCGCCGACCCCGCCCGCCAGCCAGAAGACCGATGCGTGCCGCATGCGCCGCCGCAGTGTACCAGCACGGGCGCGGCGGACGGTGCCGGGTGCCGGGCGTGCGCCGGCGCCGCCTCGTCACGGTCTCGTGACGGGTGTTCCTGTAGCATGAACGAGACGCGGCCGCCGTTGCGGCAGCAAGCTCGGCGGGGAGCCGCGGGAAGCCGGTTATCATGGGGGGTTGTGTTTCTCGTTTCGACGATCCGATCCGTGGTCCTCGGCTTGGTCCTGGCGGCCGGCGCGGCTTCCGCGACTCCCGCGCACGGCCAGGTTCCGCCCCCCGTCACCCCGGTCGCCGGCCCCCTTGAGGTCGCGGCCTTCACCAACCTGTCGGGCGACCCCCGCCGACGCCTGGATCGGCGACGGCATCGCGGCGACCCTCGCCGCCGACCTGGGCCGGACGGCCGGCACCGCGCAGGGCCAGCGGGTGAGCGGCGCCTACCAGCGGTCGGGCGACCTTCTCCGGATCACCGCCCGTCTCGTGGACGCGGACAGCGGCCTCGTCGTGGCCGCGACCCGCGTCGACGGGGCGGTCTCTGATCTGTTCGGCCTGCAGGACGAGGTGGCCGCCCGTCTCGCGGCGGCGGCGCGTCGGGCGAAGGCGTCCGCGGGCGCGGCCGGCGCGCCGGGGTTTCGGGCGGTGCGGCGGCCCCGCGCGCCGCTGAGTTCGACCGCTCCGCCGGATCCGCGCGCGGCCTCCGCCGGGGCGCCCGAATTCGCCCCGTCGCGGATCGCATCGGCAGGGGGCCGCCGGTCCGGGAGCGGCGACGGCCGGCGCGCGTCCGGGGGAGGGGAGAGCCGAGGCGGGTCGGGGAGCTGGGCGCCCGCGGGCCGGTGGAGGAACGGGAGCCGCCGCCGCGGGTCCGGCGGCGGGGCCGTCCGGCGCGGAATGGGGAGCCGGCACGGCGGCCGCGGGCCGCCGACCGGGGCCGGCGTCCGCCGCGGGGTTCGCCGCGGTCCCGACCCTCATCCACGGTCCGCCGCCGCCCCTTCCGCCCGAGGTCGCGGCGCGCGACGACCTCGGCCGCCTGACCCTGCGCGCGATCCGGCTCGATGCGCCCGCTGCGGCTCGACGGCCGCCTCGACGAGCGCGTCTACCAGGACGTGCCGCCGGTGACCGGCTTCATCCAGCAGGAGCCGGTCGAGGGCGAGCCCGCCGCCGACCAGACCGAGGTGTGGGTGACGTTCGACGACGACACCCTGTACGTGTCGGCCCGCTGCTGGAGCGCCGAGCCCGACCGCATCGTCGCCAACGAGATGAAGCGCGACAGTTGGGGCATGTACGGCAACGACACCGTCTCGGTGGTCCTCGACACCTTCTACGACCGGCGCAACGCGTTCGCGTTCACCACCAACGCCCTCGGCGGCCTCTTCGACGGGCTCGTCACCGACGAGCGCAGCCACAACATCGACTGGAACACGGTGTGGGACGTGCGCGCGGGCCGCTTCGACGGGGGGTGGACGGTGGAGATCGCCATTCCCTTCAAGTCGCTCCGGTACCGGGCGGGGCCGGCGCAACTGTGGGGCGTCAACGTGCAGCGCCGCGTGGCGTCCACCAACGAGAGCTCGTTCCTGACCCCGATCCCCGCCTCGCTGAGCTGGGCCGGCACCTACAAGATGTCGTCGGCCGCGACCCTCGTGGGGCTCCAGGTGCCGGCCTCGGGCACCCGGCTCGAGGTCAAGCCCTACGGCATCTCCGATGTCAGCACGGACGTGGCCCGCGCCCCCGACGAGCGCACCGCGGCGGGCGGCGACGTGGGGTTCGACGTCAAGTACGGGGTCACCCAGGGGCTGACCGCGGACTTCACCTACAACACCGACTTCGCGCAGGTCGAGGTCGACGA
>CAXXTG010000131.1:0-17712 GCA_963666855.2 Vicinamibacterales bacterium | reverse complement strand
GGCCGAAGCCACGCAGGGCGACGGCGGCGGCGACGGCATCGCGGCCTTCCTGGCCGAGGTCACCGCGTATCTCTCGATCGCCGGATTCGTCGTCCAGGTCGCCCTCATCAGCCGCATCCACCGCTCCGTCGGCATCGGCGTCGCGCTCCTCCTCCTGCCGATCGGCTTCACGACGAGCGCCCTGGTCATCCTCGTCACCGGGGCGCTCTGGGCGGTGGCGGGGGCGCGGGTGCTCGATTCGACCCTGCGCTACACGCTGGACAAGACCACGCGCGAGATCCTCTTCGTACCCCTGCCCACCGATCTGCGGCACCGGGTCAAGCCGTTCATCGACGTCACGATGGACCGGTTCGCGAAGGCCCTGACCGCGGTGGCCCTGCTCGCGCTCATCCAGCCGTGGGGCCTCGCCCTGGACTGGCGGCAGTTGAGCTACGCCAGCCTCGCGATCATCGGCCTCTGGATGGCGGTCGCGGTCAGGGCGCGGCGCGAGTACATCCGGGCGTTCCGGGCCAGCCTCGACACCCGGACCATCTCGCCCGACGCGGTCATGACGACCGCGGGCGAGGCCGCCACCGTCGAGGCCCTGGTGGAGGAGCTCTCCCATCCCGACGCCCCGCCGGTGCTGTACGCCATCGAGATGCTAGAGGCGATGGACAAGCCGCAGCTCGTGACCCCGCTCCTGCTGCGCCACGAGTCGGAGGCGGTGCGGGTGAAGGCCCTGCAGGCGCTGGCGTCGGGCCGCTCCCGCGTCGCGGAGCGGTGGAAGGGCACCGTCGAGCGGATGACCCGCGACGACGACGTCGAGGTGCGGGCGGCGGCCCTCGCGGCCCTCGCGAGCCTGGCCCGCCAGGACGCGGCGGCGGTGATGTCGAGCCACCTCGACGACCCCGAGCCCCGGGTGGCGGTGGCGGCGGCGGCGGCCCTCGCGCGGTCGGACCGGAAGCCCGACGTGGACCGCGCCTTCGCGAGCTTCCAGCACCTCATCGACGACGCCCGGGACGCCGCCGCCGAGGGACGCCGCGAAGCGGCCCGCGCCCTCGCCAGAATCGGGAACCCCCGTTTCCGGGTCCTGCTGGTCCCCCTGCTGTACGACCCCCACGTCGAGGTCGTCCGCGAGGCCATCCGGAGCGCGCGGAAGCTCGGCGCCTCGGACGGCCTGTTCCTGCCGGGGCTGCTCTCGGGGCTGGCGCACCGCAGCCTGAAGCAGGTGGCGCGGGAGGCCCTGGCGGCCTGCGGCGGCGAGATCGTCCCGGCCCTCCGCTACGCGCTCGAGAACCCGCACGAGCACATCTGGGTGCGGCGGCACATTCCGTCGACCCTGGCCCTGCTGCCCCTGCAGCCGTCCATGGACGCGCTGGTGGGCAGCCTCGACGCCAAGGACGGGTTCCTGCGCTACAAGGTCATCGCGGCCATCGAACGGTTGAGGCGCGAGACGCCCCTGGTCGTCCCCGGCGACGCCGTCGAGGCGCTGCTCGTCAAGGAGTCGACCCGCTACTGCCGGTTCCTGACGCTGCGGAACGACCTCTTCCGGCACGCGCCGGCGCCGGGCGACGACGATCTCGAGCGCACGCGCGGCGCCGAGCTCCGCGACCGCGACCGGGCGGCCCTGCTCGCGCCGCACGACACGCTGCTGGAACGCGCGATAGGCGAGCGCCTGGAGCGCACACTGGACCGCATGTACCGGCTGCTCGGCGTGCTGTACGACGTCGACGACGTCGCGGCGGCCCGCCACGCGATCGAGAGCGGCGGCGCGAAGCGGCGCGCCCACGGCCTCGAGTACCTCGACAACCTGCTGAGCGCCAACGTGCGCAAACGGATCCTGCCGTTCATCGACGAGACGCCGCTCGCGGACAAGGTGTACCAGGCCAACGTCGTGCTCGGCACGACGCCCCGCGACTTCGACGACACCCTGGCGCAGCTCATCCACGAAGGGAATCCGGTCATCGCCGCCAGCGCCATCCACTTCGTCGCCCATCACCTGTCCGAGCGGGAATCGCTCGTCGACGACCTCCGGTGGGTCAGCCGGCACCCCGCCGCCACGGACGCGCACGTCAGCGGCACCGCCGCGTGGGCGTTGTCCCGGGCGACGCCCGGCGGCGACCAAGGGCACGCGAGCGGGCACGCCCTGCCCACCGTGGAGCTCGCCGACCGGCTCAGCCGCATTCCGATTTTCGAGTTCCTGTCGATCGACGAGCTGTTCCGGATCATCGAGTCGGGCCAGGAGGTGCGGTACGCGGCCGGCCACGCCGTCGGCCCGGAACGGTCGGCCGAGGCCGTCGAGCTGCTGATCGAGGGCTCGGTACGCCGGACGGTCGCCCCCGACCGCTGCCACGACCTGCCGGCGCCCTGCGTGCTCGGTCTGGAGGAGGTGCTGCAGGGCGTCCCCGACCGGCATGCGACGTCGGCGAACGAGCCGTCGGTGTGCCTCCGCATCACCGCGGCCGATTTCCTGGCCATGGTGTCCGACGACATCCTCCTGGCGCAGGGCCTGTTCCGCTTCCTGCTGCCCCCCGCCGCCGACCGGCGGCCCGGCAGCCCGGCGCATCTGCCGGGGGCGGCGCGCCCCGACACCGCCCTGCCGTTCGACCGGGCCATGCTCGTCCGGCAGCACCCCCTGCTGTCCCGGGCCGGGGCGGCCGACCTGATCGCGCTCCTGGCGGGGGCCCGCGAACGGAGGCTCGACGCCGGGGAACGGCTGTTCCTGGAGGACGACCCCGCCTCGCTGTGCCTCGTCGTCGAGGGCGCGGTCCGGCTCGAGTCGGACGGCGCCGCGCCGGTGGTCGCGGGACCGGGCGCGACCCTCCTGGTCGCCGAGACCCTGGCCGGCTCCCTCGCCGGGTGGCGCGGCGCCGCCGACCGGCCGTCGAGCGTCCTGCAGGCGGAGCGGGACGCCCTCTTCAGGGTGCTGTCGGATCGGACCACCTTGTTGCAGGATCTGTTCTGTGGCATTCTCGCCGCCGAGGACTCCCGGGCCGCCGCGGCCCGGTCGTGACGGGCCGGCGCCGCCGCTCCCGGCTGCGCGGGTCACCCGGCCGAAGTCAAGGAGATCACCCCATGCGCAGGACTCTCTGGGCCGCCCTCGGACTCGCGGTACTCTGCCTGACGGGAACGCCCGCCCAGGAGGCGGCGGCGCCGCCGCTGTCTCCCGAGGCGATGGAGACGTTCCTCCGCGAGGCCGATCTGTCGGACTTTCAGAACGTCAACATCGGCGTGACCGGCTCGCAGCGGGCGACCGCCTCCGACGGCGACCTGACCCATGACGTCCACATCCAGAACGTCGACCAGCGCCGACGGATGGCCGCCGGGGAGATCAACTTCCGCGACTTCTACCTCTACAACGTCGCCGCCTACCGCGTGGCCGCGCTCCTGGGGCTCGACAACGTGCCCATGTCCGTCCGGCGGAACGTCCGGGGCACGCCGTCCGCGGTCACGTGGTGGGTCGACGATGTGGCCATGGACGAAGGGGAGCGGATCGAGCGGCGGACCTTCGGACCGAACCCGGCCGCGACCTCCCAGCAGGTCTACACGATGTACGTGTTCGACGAGCTGATCAAGAACCGGGACCGCAACCAGGGCAACGCCCTCTGGACGAGCGACTGGAAGATGTGGCTCATCGACCATACCCGGGCGTTCCGCCTCGACGTCGAGCTGAGCAGGCCCGAGATGATGAACCGGGTGCCCGCCGACCTCCTCGACCGCCTGCGGAGCCTGACCCCCGAGGCCCTCCGGGAAGCGGCGGGCGACAGCCTCTCCGGGGCGGAACGCGGCAGCCTGATGCGCCGGCGCGACCTGCTGGTGCAGCACTTCGACCGGCTCATCGACGAGCGGGGCGAAGGCGCGGTCCTCATCCGGTGACACGATCGGCCGGCGCCGCTTCGACCGGCTCCATCGACGAACGGGGCGAAGGTACCGTCCTCATCCGCTGAGGGCGATCGGCCGGCGCCGCTTCGACGAGCGCGGCGGAGGCGCGGTCCTCATCCGGTGAGGGCGATCGGCCGGCGCCGCGGCCCCCACCGGCCCGGCTGATCGAGGAAGCGCCCCGGCAGCGCCGCCGCGCAGGCCGGGCAGCGCCCCCCGGGGTCGAGACGCCACCGGGTGATGCGGTAGCCGTCGCGGCCGATCAGCACGTCCCCGCAGCCCGGACAGCGGGTCGACTGCCCCTCCTCGTCGCGGATGTTGCCGGTGTAGACGTAGCGCAGCCCCGCCCGCAGGCCCTGCCCGCGCGCCCGCCGGACGGTGTCGGGCGGCGTGGGGGGCGTGTCGCGCATCCTGAAGTCGGGGTGGAACGCGGTGAAGTGCAGGGGCACGTCGGGGCCGAGGTGCTCGACGAGCCAGCCGCAGAGGCGGTCGACCTCGTCGGGCGAGTCGTTCTGGCCGGGGATGAGCAGGGTCGTGATCTCGAGCCAGACCTCGGTCTCGCGCACGAGCCACTCGAGGGTGTCGAGCACCGGCCGCAGGTGGGCGAAGCAGATGCGGTGGTAGAACGTCTCGGTGAACGCCTTCAGGTCGATGTTCGCCGCGTCCATCTGGGCGAAGAGGTCCCCGCGGGCGGCCGGCGACACGTAGCCGCTCGACACCGCGACGCTCTTGACGCCGCGCGCGCGGGCCGCCTTCGCGCAGTCGATGGCGTACTCGGCGAAGATGATCGGGTCGTTGTAGGTGAACGCGACGCTGGCGCAGCCGGCGCGGGCGGCGGCCCCGGCCACCCCGGCCGGCGACGCCGCGGCCGACAGCGCGTCGTCCTCCCGCGCCTTCGAGATGTCCCAGTTCTGGCAGAAGCGGCAGCCGAGGTTGCACCCGGCGGTGCCGAACGACAGCACGCTCGACCCCGGGTAGAAGTGGCTGAGCGGCTTCTTCTCGATGGGGTCGATGCAGAAGCCGCTGGCCCGGCCGTAGCCGGCGAGGACGACCCCGCCGTCCCGCGCCTCCCGCACGTAGCAGAACGCCTTCTGCCCGTCGTGGAGCTTGCAGAAGCGCGGGCACAGATCGCACTGCACCCGGCCGTCGTCGAGGGCGTGCCACCACGAGCCGCGCACGACCCCCGGCGCGATCTCCCCCCGGTCCACGCCGCCGGTCATGGCCGGGTGAACGCCGGGGCGCCGGCGCGGACACCCGGCCCGCGGGCGCCAGCGCCCCTCGGCCCGACGATGCCCGGCATGTGCGGCAGGGCCCCGCAGACGGTCCCGCGGAAGTAGTCGATCGTCTCGACCCAGGCCACGTACAGCGGCGGCACGCAGATGTCGAGCGAGAACCCCTCCAGCGACAGGACCGTCAGGCTGCCCGGAAAAGGCCCGGTCAACGGATTGTCGTGGAGATACAGGTACTCGAGGTTGTCGAGGGACCCCAGCCAACTCGGAATCGGCCCGCTGAACTGATTGTCGTCGAGATGCAACCGCTCGAGGCCGGCGAGGGACACCAACACGCTCGGCAGGGTCCCGCTCAACTGATTGCCGCCGAGATACAGCCGTTCGAGCTGGTCGACGGCCGCGAGGGAGCCGGGAATCGTTCCTGTCAACTGATTGCCGCTGAGATTCAGATGCACGAGCTGGTCGAGAGCCGCCAGGGAGCTGGGGATCGCTCCCGTCAACTGATTGCCCCAAAGAGACAGCTCCTCGAGATTGTCGAGGGTGGCCAGCCAGTCGGGAATCGTTCCTCCCGTCAACGGATTGCCGCCGAGCCCCAGCTCCCGGAGGTCGTCCAGGGCGGACAGGGCGCTGGGGATCGGCCCCGTCAGGGCGTTGTCGCTAAGCCAGAGCCTCCTCAGCCCGGTCAAGGAGCCCAGCCACGCCGGAATCGGCCCGGTCAGGTCGTTCCCCCAGAGGTACAGGTTCCGGAGATTGCTCAGGTTCAGCAACCAGTCGGGAATCCCCCCCGTGAAGAGGTGTCCCCCGAGATCGAGACTTCGCAGATTGGTCAGGGTGCCCAGCCACGCCGGGGGCGGCCCTCCCCCGGTCCACGAGTGTCCCCAGAGCGACAGCGACTCAAGGCGGGTCAGGTCGCTCAACTCGTCCGGGATCGATCCGGTCAGGGCGTTGCCGCCCAAACGGAGACCCCGGAGGTTGGTCAGGCCGCCCAGCCAGGACGGGATCGGCCCCGTCAACTCGTTCCTGCCGAGATCCAGCCACTCGAGGTTGTCGAGCGAGGCCAGCGCTTCCGGAATCGGTCCCGTCAACACCGGAGCTGAATCGGCTCGGGCTTCGGAGTTCCTGTCCTCATGGCCATACAGTCTCAGGCTGCTCAGGCGGGCCAAGTTCCCCAGCTCGGGCGGGATCGACCCGCTCAGGCCGTTGCCGACAGGCTCCCACAACACGTCGTCCCAGTAGCCGAGTTCCAGCGACGTGACGCGGCCGTCTCCGTCCGTCTCCACCCCGTACCAGTCGCCCAGCGGCGCGCCGGTCAGCCAGTTTGTCGCGGTCGTCCAGTTCGGACCGTCGGTGGCGCGGTACAGCGCTTCGAGGGCCGCCCGGTCGGTCTGAACGCTCCCCTGCGCGCGGGCGTCCCCCGGCGGCGCACCGAGACCGACGGCGACCGCGCCGGCAAGCAGGCGGCGCCCCCACCGGCGTCCGGCCCGCCGCGTCCGGCCGCCGGCCGGCGCGGCAGGAGACGCCCCGGGAGAACGGCGCGGACGCGCAGGCCCGGATGCGCGCGACCCCGCTGGGGGGACTCCTTCGGTGGGCAGAGCGTCATCGGTCGAACCTCCGCGCCCGGCGGCCGGGCGTTTCGTTCATGGCCGCGCGACCACCGGGGCACCGGCCCCGGCGCGGACACCCGGCCCGCGGACGCCCGCGCCGCCGGGTGTCCGGATGCCCGGCATGTGCGGCAGGGCCCCGCAGACGGTCCCGCGGAAGTCGGCGATCGTCTCGACCCAGGCCACGTACAGCGGCGGCACGCAGATGTCGAGCGAGAACCTCTCGAGCGACAGGGCCGTCAGACTGCCCGGAAAAGGCCCGGTCAACGGATTGTCGTGGAGATACAGCCGTTCGAGGTTGGCCAGGGAGCCCAACGCGCTCGGGATGGCTCCGCTGAACTGATTGTTGTCGAGATACAGCCGTTCGAGGTTGGCCAGGGAGCCCAACGCGCTCGGAATGGTCCCGCTCAACTGATTGCCGTCGAGGCTCAGCCATTCGAGGTTGTCGAGGGTTCCCAGGGCGATGGGAATCGTTCCCGTCAACTGATTCCCCCAGAGAGACAGCCCGTAGAGGTTGGCCAGGGAGCCCAACCAGTCCGGAATGGTCCCGCTCAACTGATTGCCCCCGAGATTCAGATACTCAAGGTTATCGAGGGTAACCAGGGAGCTGGGAATCGTTCCCGTCAACTGGTTCCTCCAGAGAGACAGTTCCTCGAGGTTGTCGAGGGACCCCAACCAGTCCGGAATCGTTCCCGTCAACTGATTGTCGCCCAGGTACAGGTCCTCAAGGTTATCGAGGGTTCCCAGGGCGCTGGGAATCGTCCCCGTCAACTGATTCCCCCAGAGAGACAGTTCCTTGAGGTTGTCGAGGGACCCCAACCAGTCTGGAATCGTTCCCGTCAACTGATTGTCGCTCAGGCGCAGGCGCTCGAGATTGTGGAGGGTCGCCAGCCAGTCCGGGATCGGCCCGGTCAGGTCGTTTCGTCGGAGGGACAGGAACCGGAGATTGCTCAGGTTCAGCAACCAGTCGGGAATCTCGCCCGTGAAGTGGTGTCCACCGAGATCGAGACTGTACAGATTAGTCAGGGTGCCCAGCCACGCCGGGGGCGGCCCTTCCCCGGTCCACATGTCTCCCGAGAGCCACAGCCACTCGAGGCGGGTCAGGCCGCTCAGCTCGTCCGGGATCGATCCAGTCAGGGCGTTGTAGCGCAAACTGAGACCCCGGAGGTTGGTCAAGCGGCCCAGCCAGGACGGGATGGACCCCGTCAACTCGTTGTGGCCGAGATCCAGCCGCTCGAGATTGGCGAGGCGGGCCAGCGAGTCGGGAATCGGTCCCGTCAACACCCGCGGCGGATCATCTCGTTGCTCTTCGGGATCCCGATCTTCATGGCCATGCAACCGCAGGTAACGAAGGCGAGGCAGATTGCCCACCTCGGGTGGGATCGACCCACTCAGGCCGTTGCCCACGTGTTCCCTCAGCACGTCGTCCCAGTCGCCCAGCAAGAGCGATGTGACGCGGCCGTCCCGGTCCGTCTCGACCCCGTACCAGTCGCCCAGCGGGGCGTCGGTCAGCCAGTTCGTGTTGTCCGTCCAGTTCGGACCGTCGGTGGCCCGGTACAGGGCTTCCAGGGCCGCCCGGTCCGTCTGCACGCTGCCCTGCGCGCGGACGTCCCCCGGCGGCGCGCCCGGACCCGCCGCCATCAGGCCGACGAGCAGCACGCGCCGCCAGCGACGTCCCGGCCGGCGAGCCGGCCCCGCGGTCCGCGCCTTCCCGCCCATGCCTCTCAACCTCCGCGCCGCGTCCACCGCTCACCGCCGGGTGAACATCCAGGCGCCGCCCCCTTCGCCGACGGCCAGCTCGATGGCCGAGGCATCCTCGTTCACGGTGCCGCGGTAGTCCTGGTCGGCCGTGCCCGCCGTCGCGCCGAGGAACGTCATCTCCAGGCTGCACGGACACACGAAGTCGTCGGGGCCCGTCAGCCGGCCGCTGATGGACCACGAGCGGCGCTCCGTGTTGGTCGACGACGTCTCCCGGGAGAACCGGCCGCTCAACGACGAGCCGGTTTGGGTCAGCTCCAGCACCGGGTCGAGCGCGGCCACCTCGCCCGAGCCGACGAAACGGCCGCCGTCGAGATTCCGGGCGACCGTGACCGACCCCGTCGCGGTCGTCTGGTTCCTGCCGTCGCTCACCGTCAAGGTGACGGTGTAGGCGCCGGCCGCGGCGTACGCGTGCGTCGTGGTCTCCCCCGTGCCGCTGCTTGCCGTCGCCGAAGTCCCAGGCATAGGTGAGCGTGTCGCGGTCCGGGTCGGACGATCCGCCAGCGTCGAAGCGGTACCGGGTCGCCCCCGCCATCCCCGTCCCGGTGGGCGAGATGCTCAGCGCCGCCACCGGCGCGTTCTGCGGCGTTCCGCCGTCCGTGCCGCCGCCCCCCGCCACCGCGACACCGGCCGCCGCCGCCCCCGCCCCGGCGCCCACGACGCCGACGATGGCGCCGGTACCCAGCCCGCCGCCGGCGGCCCCGCCCGCCGCCGCGCCCGTCGCGGCGCCGCCGGCCCCGCCCGCACCACCGCCGGCCCCGCCCGCCGCACCACCGCCCGCACCGCCGCCCGCGCCGCCGCCCCCGCCCGCGGCGCCGCCCCCGGCTCCCGCCGCCGCCGCCGACACCGCGTTGGTCTGCAGGATGGTCGCGGCCGCCGTCTGCCCCTGAAACGTCGCGTTCACCGACAACTGCACGGCCCCGCTGGCCAAGGGGTTCACCGTCACCGCCGCCTGCCCCAACGCGTTCGTCGTCACCGCGACCTGCGACAGACCCGCGTTGAGCGTCGCCGCACCTCCCTCGCCGAGCAGGAACAGCACGGACGCGCCCGACACCGGCAGGTCGTTGCGGTCGCGCACCTCGACCACCGTCGGCACCGCCGTCCCCTGGCCGATGATGTTGACGCTGTCCTCGCCCTCGATGACGACGATGCGCAGGCCCCCGTCCTGACCGGCCGCCTGCGGCGGGACCGCCGGGCCGCTCGCGACCGGCGCCGGGAACATGCCGGCGACCAACAGCGCTGCGCCGACGATCCGCGTCGTGTCGTTGCCCATCGGCAGATTCTACTTGATGCCGGTCGAGGAACCCGACCCACCGAGAACAAGACCCCCGTTCGAAAACGACCTCTTGCGGTGCGGCCGCATGACGGCTAGGCCGCATCGCCGGGTAACGTGCATCATAGGCGGAACGGCGGTCTTCCGCGCCGCTGACAAGCTTGTCGTGACGCGCGCGGGCGAGCAGGACGTCGCTGGCGGTCGCCGAGCCCGACGTTGACGCGCGGGGACGCGCGGGAGTCCGCGGCCGACCGAGGGGGGGGAAGGCGGCTTGCCGGCGGCGACGCCCCAACCGTCACCGGAGGCCGGGAGTCGGAGGACGCGAGGCTACTCGTACCGGACAGCGTCGACCGGCTGGAGCCTCGCCGCCTGCATGGCGGGATAGATGCCGAACGCCAGCCCCACCGCCGCCGCGACGCCGAAGGCCAGCGCGACGGCGGCGGACGAGACGCTGGTGTTCCACCCCGCATAGGCGGTGATGGCGTACGACGTGGCGACGCCGACCGCAATCCCCACGGCGCCGCCGGTCATCGTCACCATCAGGCTCTCGGTGAGAAACTGCACCGCGATGTCGCGGGCCGTCGCCCCGACCACCCGGCGCAGTCCTATCTCCCGCGTGCGCTCGAGCACGGACGTCAGCATGGTGTTCATGATGCCGATGCCGCCCACCAGCAACGACAACACGGCCACGCTGCCGACGACCACGTTGAAGGTCCGTTGGGTCCGCACCCGTTGATTCAGCAGGTCGCGCGGCACGAGAACGTCGATCTCGGGCGCGACGCCGCGGGCCCGGGTCAGCGTGCGCGCGATCGAGCCCGCGACGGCCGGCACGTCGTCGCCGTCCGCGACCTGAATCCAGACTTCGTCGACGCGCTGTCCCGGCGCGACGGACGAGCTGACGGGGAGTGCGCCGGAGATCGGCGTGATCACGACCTCGTCGAGGTCCCGCGCGGCCGCGGTCCGTCCCGCGCGCCCCCCCGTCGATCGGGGGGCGAGCACGCCGACGACCTCGCACCAGGCCCGATCGAGCCGCACGTGTTCGCCGACGGGATCGCGGTAGCCGAAGAGCGCGCCGCGCAACCGGGCGCCGAGCACGCACACCGGCGAAGCGGCCCGCCGGTCGAAGGGGGCGAGAAACCGTCCGTGCTCGACGTCCAATTCCAGGACCGTCCCGTAGACCGGCGTGACGCCGAGCAGGGAGGTGCGCCGGGCCGCGACCGGACCCGACGCGACGACCGGGCGATCGACCAGCGGACTGACGGCGACCACCCGCGGCAGCAGGTCGCCCAGGAGCTCGGCGTCCTCCAGGTGAAGCGCGGCCTCCCCGCCGAGACCGCGCGACCGCACGATGACGTTGTCGAGGCCGAGCTGCTCCACCTGCCGGAGCACATCTTGACGGGCCCCCTCCCCGACCGACAGCATCGCGATGACCGCGGCGATGCCGAGGACGATGCCCAAGGTGCTCAGGGCGGTCCGAAGCCGGTACCGGCCCAGCGCCTCCAAGCTGATTCGGAGCACCTCCGAACGTCGATCCCAGCCGGCCATCGCGGTCTGTCCGGGGAACGGTCGGGAGCCGCTACAACGGACCCCGCGCCAGCGCACCGAGCGCGCCGGCCGGGTCCATCGGCGCCGGCGGAGCGTCGCCGACCGCCGCCCCCCCCACGAGCATCACGCGCTCGCCTTCCGCGACGCCCGCGCGCACCTCGACGTACCGCTGGTTCTGTTCTCCGATCTCGATCCGCCGGGTCTCGACCCGGCCGCCGCGCAGGACGTTCACCAGGGTGAGGCCGTCGCGTCCGAAGAGCGCGTTGACGGGCAGCCGGACGACGCCGCGCCGCTCGCCCACCCGGATGTCGACCCGGGCCGTCATCTCGGGCCGCAGCTCCGCATCGGTCGGGTCGAGCGCGACCGTCACGTCGAAGCGCTTGGTCTCGACCATCCGGTCCCGCGTCGTGCGCGCCAGCACGCCCATGGTCGTGACCCGGCCCGACAACTGCAGATCCGGAAACGCCTCGAGCCGGACCGTCACCGGCTGTCCCGCGCGTACCCGATGGACGGACCGCTCCGGCACGGACGTGTCGACCAACATCCGGTCCACCTCGACGACCCGCACGATTCCCTGGCTCGGCGTCACCCGGTCGCCGAGCCGGACCTTCCGCCGCGGCGACGACGCCATGAACTCTTCGTGGACGACCAGCCCCGGGCTGACGGCGTGGATGGCGGACCGCTCGATCAACGCGGTGATCTCCGCCACCCGCCGACGAGCCGCGGTCAGCCGGCGGTTCACGCCGTCCCGCTGCGCCCGCTTCTGGGCCAACTGCAGCTCGGCGCGGCGCTGGTTGAGGGGGTGGGTCTGTTCGACGAGCACGCCGGCGCGGCGGCGGGCGATCGCCAAGTCGGCCTCGGCGGCCTCGAGCTCGGCCTGCGAGCGCTCGAGCTCGTCGCCGGTGATGAACCCCTTCTCGAGCAGGGGCTCGAGGTTCCGCACCTCGCGCCGCAGCCGTTCGACCCTCCTCTCCGTCAGGGCCAGGCTGGTCCGGCTCTCCTCCAGCGCCAGCGCGTCTTCGCCGTCGATCGTCGATTCGTAGTCCGCCGTCGCCTCGAGCAGCTCGAGGTCCGCCACCTGCCGGGCGAACTCGACGTCGTGGACGTTGTCCTGGGCCTGCTGCAGGTCCGCTTCCAGGTCGCGCGTCTCCAGACGCGCGATCAGGTCGCCCGCCTCGACGAGCAGCCCTTCCGCCGCGAGATGAACGACCTCCAGCTCGCGGCCGTTCACGGGCGATCGGTAGGTGATGGAGCCCGCCGCCCGGAGCGTCCCCGGCTGGACGAGGTCGGCGACGACATCGCCGCGGTCCACGGTCCACGCCAGCGCGGCATCGTCGCCCGGTGCGGCCCGCGTCGCCAGCAGCGCGACCGCGCAGACCGCCCCCACGCCGACGACGCCGAACGCCCGCCGCCGAATCGGGGCCATACGCGACTCTACCGCACGTCCGCGCGGACGTCGAGTGTGCCGAGCGCGGCGCGCAGGGCGAGCCGGGCGACGGCCAGGTCCGCCAGCACCGCGAGCCGGCGGGTGGTCGCGTTCAACAGGGCCGCCTGCGCGTTGACCACGTCGAGGTTGTTGGACAGCCCCCGCTGGAACCGCAGGTCGGCCAGCTCCACCTCGCGCTCCGCGAACTCCACCGTCACCGCCGCGTTCTCGAGCCGGTTGGCGAGCCGCTGCTGCAGACGGAGCGCCCGCCGGGCCTCCTGCGCGATGCGCCGCCGCAGGGTGTCGCGGGCGCGGACGCGGCGGTTGCGCTCGATCGCCGCGGTCCGGACCCCCGCGGCCTCCGCGGTACGGTCCAGCGGCGTCGAGACCGAAAAGAAGGTGACCGGCTCGAAGCGGTCGACGCCGAAGGCGCCCCGCAGGTTGTCGGCGGTCTCGCGACGCGTCAGCGCCAGACTCACGTCGACCTGGGGGAGCATCTGGTGGCGCGCGTAGCCGACTTCGCGCTCGGCCTGATCGACCGCGGCGTCGGCGTCGAGAAGCTCGATCCGATTCTCCAGCGCCGTCGCCACCGCGACGTCCGGGGCCAGCGGTTCGGCCCGGGCCTCGATCGCCGCGGCGACGCGGAAGTCGTAGTCGATGTCGCGGTCCATGAGGAAACGCAGTTGGTCCTTCAGGTCCTCGGCCACGCCCTCGACGTCGAAGCGCTGCGCTTCGGCTTCGGCCACGAGCTGCCGCGCCCGGAACACGTCCAACTGCGACACCAGGTTGGCCTGCAGCTTGGCCTCGGAGGCGGCCAGCAACCGCCGCGCGTTCGCCAGCGCGGCGCGGGCCGCGACGGCCAGCTCGCGCTGGGCGATCAGGCGGTAGTAGGTCCCCGCGACGTCGATGGCGAGCTGCTGCTCCGCGAGCAGGTGCTGGCGTTCCGTGCTCGCGATCTGATGGTCGGCCCGGTCGATCTGCCGACGTCCCACGGCCGCGCCGAAGCCCCGGAGCAGCGATTGACTGACGAGCAGCGTCGTGTCGGCCGCGTAGAAGCTGCCGATCTGGTTGCGGAACGTCGACGCCCCGACATCCATCCGGACCTCGGTTCCCGTCGTGAACCGTTTCGACGCCCCGAGGCCGTACGTCTGGTTGCGGACGTCGGACTGCCCGAACGAGCCGAGAACGTTGGGCGTGACCCGGGTCCCGAACGCGGACTCGGCCACGGTGCGGCCGAGCCGGGCCTGCTCGATGGTCTCCCGGGAGCTCGACATCCGGTCGTTGCTGGCCAGCGCCGCCAGCACCGCCTCGCGCAGGGTCAGCAGCGGCGCGGGGTCCTGGGCGCGAAGGTCGACCGCCGCCACTGACAGCAGCCCCGCGCACGACAGCGCCGCCGCGGTTCGAACATGATTCCGCATGCGTACCTCGCTGGCCGGGTCCCGGGCGCCGCCGGTCCCGGCGGGATGTCCGCCGGCGGAACGGCGGATCAGCAGCGGAGCTGCCTGGCGAACGCGGTAATCTGCTCGCGGTAGTTCCGGGCGTTGTCCGACTCGGCCAAGTGCTCGTTGATCTCGAGCATCCGGCTGTAGCTCCCGGCGGCCGCCCTGAGGTACTCGCACGTCTGGTAGACGTTGAACAGGTCGCGGTTCACGTTGCCGAGCAGGAAGTGGGCGATGGGGTTCCGGTCGTCGTAGTCGACGGCGCGCCGGCAGTACTCTCGAGCCCGCAACGGGTTGCCCGTCCGCTGCTCGGTGATGCAGAGGCCCAGGTACCCCGACGTGCGCAGGTTCCGCCAGGCCTCCTCGCGGTCGGCGTGCCGACGCCGGCCGACGCCGAAGCCGATGAAGTGGAACGCGAGCCTCTCGCCGAGGGACGACTCGAAGTTGGTGAGATTCAGGAACGCCCGGTAGTCGTCGCGGGCGTCCCGGTACAGGGCCAGCCGCCCCGTTCCCGGCCGCGCCGCCGCCGCCATCTGACGCAGGGCGTCGGCCTTCCAGAGGTGCGCCTGAGCGTTCGATTCGTTGCGCGCGATGGCCTCCGTCGCCCACTCGACGGCGTCCTCCCAGACGCCCTTGTCCCAGTACGCCCGCGCCAGCATCGCGTAGAGCTCGTCGGTGGCCTCCAGCCGCGCCGCGTCCGTCAGCTCCCGAATCGCCGCGTCCGGATCCCCCGACTCGAGCAGCACGGCGGCGAGCTGCACGCGGGCGTCGACGGTCGCTCGCATCGATCCGCAACGCCCGGCGGTAGGCCTCCCGGCTCCCCCGGTGGTCGCCCAGGAGCTGCCGGACCTGGCCGAGGTGATAGGCCGCCTTGCCGTACTCCGGATCCTCCGACAGCGCCGCCTCGAACAGGTCGCGGGCCTCCTCGAGGTCCTCCCTGCTCTGCTCCCGCGCGATCGGCAGCAGGTTCAGCGGATTCACCGCGGAGCGGCGCGTGAACAGCAGGCGCTCGCCGCGTTCGTTCAACTCCAGGGCCGCCTCGTTGATCCGCCGCACGTAGCGGATGCGCAGGGTGACGGTGACCTCCTGGCCCGGCGCGATCATGATCTGCTTGGTGTCCGGCTCGTAGCCCTCGCGCACGCCCATGAACTCGTGCATCCCCGACGACAGCCGCGGAATCGTCAGCGGCCGGTCCCGGGAGACGGTCCCGACGAGCCCGCCGTCGATATAGAGATCCACGTCGTTCATGTTGGCCTCGACGATCGCCGTTCCAGCAGGGCCGGCGACTCGGGGGCGGCCGTTCCCAGGCACACCGTGCCGACGCCGAGCAGCATCGCGGGGTCGTAGTCGCCCCGCGCCGTCGGCGTCTGGGAAAGCTGCCGGTCTCTGGCGTACCGCCTCACGTTGGCCCGGACGTACTCGATGACCTCGTCGGCCGTGATTCGGCCGTCGCAGGGGTCGTTGTCGGCGTGGCCCCGCCAAGCCTGGGTCAGGAAGTAGGTGAAGAATCCGAACCCCGTCGACAAGTTCGGGTCTTCATGGCTCATCTCCCGCTCCCGGGTCGCGGTCAGGGTCAGGAAGCTCCGCGGCAGGCTGCTGTACTGCTGGTCGAGCGCTTCGTTCGTCGTTTCCGCGTTGATCTTGCCCGAGTGGCACGAGTCGGTCAGGAGCACCTTCCAGTGGGCCCGCACGCGGTTCGCCATGACGTCGCCGAGCGCCGCCATCGAGTACGCCGTCCCCTCGAGGTCCCGCGGATCGACGTCCGTCGGAGCCAGATACCCGCGGCCGTTCTGCACGAACCCGTGCCCCGCGAAGTAGACGACCACGCGGTCGGCCGGCGCCGTCACCGACGGCAGCCATTCCTCGAGGGCCTCCCGGATGTTGGACAGCGTGGCCTGCGCGCCGGTCAGCAACCGCACGTTCTCGGGCGGGAACGCCCCGCCTTCGTGGCTGATGAGAACGCGGTACATCGCCTCGGCGTCGCTCTGCGCGAACAGCAGTTGCCGGGACTCGTCGAGGTTGCGGTACTCCCCGACCCCGACGACGAGGGCATAGCCGCGCGGTATCGTGGGGAGAGCAGCACGGTCCGGCGATCCTCGGTCTCGAAGACCAGATCCCGACCGCGCGTCGCGTCCTGCGCGGTCTGCGGGGTTCCGCCGGGCCCGCCCCACGACCCCGCCGGCACCGCCGCGCAGAGGAACGCCGTGAAGCACGGGATAGCCGCCCGCCGAGAGAGGGGGTTCATTCGATGCCTCCTGACAAGCGATCCACGGCGGCGTGGACGCTGCGGCGTCCGGGCGCAGACAGTGCGCATCGGAGGTCTCACTTTCGCAGGAAACGAGGAGGAAGCCAAATGCCGTCCGCCGACCCCGGCCGCGGCTCCCTCGGCCACGGGGCTCACCGGTGACGCAGCTCGACGGTCCACGCCACGGCGCCGGCTCCGCCCTGATTGACGACATAGGCGGCCGGATCCGCGCCCCCCGGCGCGTCCTCCTTCTCGAACACGAGGTCCCTGGACCTCACGGAGTTGGCCAGCGAGATGACCGTCGGCTGGTCGAGTGACTGCGCGCTCGCCACCGACCCGCCACCCCAGGGAAGCGTGGCGAGGGGTTTTTCGCTCAGGTAGACGAAGAGCGTCTCCGATCCCGGATTCTCGTCGAATCTGAACCAGCCCACCCCAGCCGGGGGAATGAGGACCTCGTCGAACCGCGTCACCGAATTCCGGCCGCCTTGGATCCCCGGGTGGGGCAGGAGGACGGACCAACGGCCCGTCGAGCCGCGCTGGAGCACGTACAGAAAGCCGTCGATGTTGGGCTCGAACGCGAACCGGATGCGGTCGCCGGAACGGAACAGGGTGTCGGCATCGACTTCCGCGGCGTCGCCGTTCGGCCCCCGGCGGAGGATCCTGTACTTGATGCCCGCCCTGCCGGCGCCGGCCGGGGCGACCGTCCCCGGCGGCGCCTCCGCCGCCGAAGCACCCGGGCCGGGCCACGTGGCCGCGTAATACAGATCCTTCGCGCCGAGGGCGGGGTCGAGGGCCCCCGGAGCCGCCGGCGGGGAAGACGGGCGGACCGCCGCCGCCAACGGGGCGGGATCGGGCGCCGCCGGAGCCGCCGGCGGGGAGGGCGGGCGGACCGCTGCCGCCGGCGCGGGTGGGGGCGCCGCGGCGGGAGGACCCGGCACCGCGGCCCCGCTCTCTCGTCGGCCGCCCGCCGCCTCCGACGACCCCGACGCGGACGATGCCGACGCGGACGACCCGACGACGGAAGACCCCGTGGACGACGATGTGGCCGCACCGGCCTCGACGGGCTCGGATTCGGGGGAGGAAGGGGCGGCGGCCGCCGACAGCGCGTCGTCCCGGGACAGCGATGACATCCAGCTCAGCCCCAGCAGGATCCCGCCGGCCAGGACGACGAGCACCGGTACGGCGGCCAGCCGTCCGTAGCCCGGCCGCCGTCCAGACGCCGCCGTCGCGGAAGAGTCCGTAGACGCGTGCGTCGTGGTCGCCGCTTCCGCGGGGCGCGCCGGCATGGCCGTTTCGGCGGACGGCGGCGCCGCCGCCGTCGCGGCGTCGGATGTTGAC
>CAXXTG010000130.1:0-2540 GCA_963666855.2 Vicinamibacterales bacterium | reverse complement strand
GTCCGGTTCGCGGCGGCCGACGGCGCCGACGGCGGGCACGTGGCGGCCGTCGAGGTCCCCGCCCGGCCGGCGGGCCGAGCGCCTCGTCCTCGACGCCCCCCACCTGTCCACCCTGCACGGCGGGGACCGCCGGCGGCGGCGGACGGTGCCGCTGGCGGAGATGCCCGACGACGTGGTGCGGGCGGTGCTGGCGGCCGAGGACCACCGCTTCTTCGACCACCCCGGCATCGACGCGGTCCGCATCGCGGGCGCCGCGGTCACCAACCTGACCGGCAACCGCCCTTATCTGGTCGGCGCGAGCACCCTGACCCAGCAACTCATCAAGAACACCCTGCTGAGCCCCGAGCAGACGCTGCGACGGAAGCTCCGCGAGCAGGCCCTGGCCCTCCTGCTGGAGCGGCGCCTGACGAAGCCCCGCATCCTCGAGCTGTACCTGAACGAGGTCTATCTCGGCCACCGGGGCTCGTTCGCCATCCACGGCGTCGCCCAGGGCGCGCGGGCCCTGTTCGGCAAGGACCTGCGGAACCTGACCCTCGGCGAGGCGGCCACCCTGGCGGGACTCATCCGGGCGCCGCAGACCCACCTGCCGCACCGCCATCCGGAACGCGCGCTGACCCGGCGCAACGGCGTGCTGCAGGCGATGGTCGACCTCGGGCTGGTCACCCCCGACCGGGCGATGGTCGCGGCCCGCGAGCCGCTGACCGCCGTCACCGACCCCGCGGACCGGGAGGCGCCGTACCTCGTCGACTTCGTCCGGGCCCGGATCGCGGACAAGCTGGACGACTGGCGGGGCGGCGGCCGGGCCCTCCGCATCGAGACGACGGTCGACCTGCACCTGCAGCGCCTGGCGGAAGCCGCGGTGCGGGAGGGGCTGGACCGCGTCGCCGACCGCCGCGGCGCGAGCCCCGGGAACCCGCCTCAGGCCGCGCTGGTGGCGGTCGATCCGCGCAGCGGCGCGATCCGGGCCATGGTCGGCGGCCGGTCCTACCCCGAGTCCCAGTTCAACCGCGCCGAGCACGCGCGCCGGCAGCCGGGGTCGGTCGTCAAGCCGTTCGTCTATCTCGCGGCCCTCGAGCGGGCGGCCCGCGAGCCGGGGGTCCGCTTCACGCCCGCGTCGGTGATCGACGACCGCCCCACCACGTTCCGCTTCGGGGGGCGGCCCTGGCGGCCGACCAACTACGGCGGCGTCTACGACGGCCCCGTCACCGCCCGCGCGGCCCTCGCCGGGTCGCGCAACGTGGCCGCGGTCAAGGTCGGCGAGCTGGCGGGGTTCGGGGCGGTCGCGGGGCTCTGGGCCGCCGCTTCCGGCGGCACGACCCCGCCCGCCTACCCCTCGATCGTCCTCGGCGCCTTCGAGAGCACCCCGCTGGAGGTCGCCGCCGCCTACACGGTGCTCGCGAACCGGGGCGCCCGCGCGCCCCTGCACGCGGTCAGCCGGGTCACCGCCGGCGACGAGGTGGTTCACCGCGCCGACGCCCGGCCGCAGCCGGCGGCCCGCGCCGACACCGCGTTCCTCGTGACCTCGATGCTGCGCAGCACCCTCGACACCGGCACCGCGGCGGCGGCGCGCCGCAACGGCTTCGCCCACGACGCGGCGGGCAAGACCGGGACGTCGAACGACCTGCGCGACGCGTGGTTCGCGGGCTTCACGCCCAACCTGCTGGCGGTGGTGTGGGTGGGCATGGACGACGACAGCCCGCTCGGCCTCACCGGGTCCGAGGCGGCCCTGCCCATCTGGGCCGCGTTCATGCGCGGCGCCCTCGCCGAGCGGAAGCTGCCGGGCTTCGTGCCGCCGCCCCGTGTCACGCTCGTGGACGTCTGCGCCGACACCGGCCTCCCGGCCTCCGCGGGCTGCCCCCGGCGGATCGCGGGGGCCTTCGCCGCGGGCACCGAGCCCGGCGCACGTTGTGCGCGGCATTGAGAGGCGGCCGGAGAGGAGGCCGGCCCCGGCGTGCCGATGGACGCACGAGCGGGGGGATACGGAATCAAACGGAGCCAAACGGAGCCCGCCCAGCGACATCCGCCATAGAATGGAGGCATGGCCGATTTCGAACCGCAATCGCACCGGCCCCAGGTTCCGCGCCTCGACACGCCGGCGGCGCGGGCCGCCGACTGGCCCGGCTGCACGCGCCGGCACCTGCCGCTGAGCGCCATCGAGACCTTCGAGGGCCGCATCGAGTACTGGGACCGCGACACCGAGACCGCGCTGGTCGCCGAGCCCACCACCCCCTATCACGAGCGGCCGTCGCGCAAGCTGACCCAGTTGGTCGACCGCATTGCCGCGGAACGCGGCTCGCCCATCGAGTGCTACGGCTCGATGGACCTGATGCAGATCGACGAGGACGGAACGCCGAGGCGCATCCTGCAGGCCGACGAATCCGTGTACGTGCATCCCCGCACCGCGCGCCTGCCGGGCGCCAAAGCCATGGTGGCGGGCGAGCACGACTTCCCCGACGTGGTGCTGGAGGTCGATCACACGACGGACGTGCGGCGGGGCAAGCTGGGGCTGTACGAGGCGTGGGGCTTCCCCGAGTTGTGGG
>CAXXTG010000129.1:0-5999 GCA_963666855.2 Vicinamibacterales bacterium | reverse complement strand
GAGCGCGAAGCCGTGCATGGCCGGAAAGAGGCAGGCGCACCGCAACCCGTGCCCGCCGAACGCCCGGCCGAGGCGCCCGGCCGCGTCCGGCGCCGTCGGGTCGAACATGAAGCTGCCCGCGAGCCGCGCCGGATGCCGCGCCACCGCCGCGGCGACCGACGCCTCGTCGCCGGGGACGCTCGCCATCAGCGCCGCCCGCGCCACGCCGTGCCGGTCCAACTCGTCCACCCAGCGGTCCGCGAGGGCGGCGGGGCTTCCCGGCGCGTCCCAGCCCAGCCGCGCCGGCAGATCCACGGCGGGGTCGGCCGTGCGCGGCGCGGCCGGATCTCCGGCCAGCGTCTCGAAGAAGCGGGCCGAGAAGAAGTGACAGTGAGCGTCGTTGAGCCGCTGGGCAGCTCCGGTCGGGGTGATGGTCATGGTCGTCCGTCGTGGCGGACCGCCGCGGCGCGTCCGACGATCCCGGCCGCCGCGGCGGCCCCGTGGGCGCACCGGAAGCGGCCGGCCGCCGGCCGGCCGACGGTCCCAGTCAGTCCAGACAGTATAGCGACCAACCGACGGGCGGGTTCCCTTGCTGGAAACCGGCCCCGGCACGCCCCGATCGCTCCCTTTACTGGAAGCCGGCCCCGGCGCACCCCGGCCGCTCTTCTGCTGGAAGGCGGCCCCGGCACGCCCCGGCCGCGTCACGGGTCCGGTCGCATCTCAATCGCGCGGATGTTTCTCAAGGGCAGGGCGGTAATGGCGTCGGCGAGCGGATACTCCCGCTCGCCGGGATAGACCACCCAAAGGTGCTCGAGTCCCAGGTCGTCGATGACGATGTGCATCGACTTCGTGGTGCGCGGTGCGTCCGCGCACTTGAACTCGAAGCCCCAGCGCCGGCCGCGACGCAGCAGCAGCAGATCGAGCTCGGCGCCGCGGTGAGTGGCGTAGAAGTACGCGTCGCGCTCGCCGTGCGCCAACAGTATCTGCTCGATGGCGAACCCCTCCCAGCTCGCGCCGAAACGCGGGTGCGCCGTCAGGTCGCGCATCGCCTCAACGCCCAGCAGGAAGTGCAGCACCCCGCTGTCGCGCAGGTAGACCTTGGGCGACTTGACGAGACGCTTGCCGAGGTTCTCGAACCAGGGCGGCAGCACCCGAACCATGAACGCCCCCGCCAGCAGGTCGCGGTAGCGGTTCACCGCGGTCACGCTCACGTCCATCGAGCGCGCCAGGTCCGCGGCGTTCCAGACCTGCCCGTGCCCGTGCGCGAGCATCCGCCAGAACCGCCCGAGAGCCGTCGGAGACACCCTCGAACCCAGCCCCGGGATGTCCCGCTCAAGGAACGTGCGGGAGAACAACTCCATCCATCGCGTCCACGCCGCCGCGGACGGTGCCAGGAAGGCCCGCGGAAAGCCGCCGCGCATCCAGAGCCGGTCCTGCCGGTCGCCCCCGCCCTCGGCCAGCGAGAAGCCGCCCACCTCGATGAAGAGCATTCGTCCCGCCAGCGTCTCCGACACGCCCTTGACCAGATCGAGAGAGGCGCTGCCCAGGAGCAGGAAGACCGCGCGCCGGCCGGGGTCGTCGCAGATCGGGCGCAGCACCTCGAACAGGCCCGGCATCCGCTGCACCTCGTCGAGAACGACCAGCCCCTCGCCGGCCCGAAGCAGCCGCTCGGGCGCGGCGGACAGCGCCGCGCGGTCGGACGAGACTTCCAGGTCGAACACCGCCGACGGTCCGCGCCACGCCGTCACCACCTGTCGGGCCAGCGTCGTCTTGCCGACCTGCCTAGCTCCCAGCAGAGCCACGGCGGGCGCCTCGGAGAGCCCGCCGACGACGGCGTCGATCAGAGCTGGGCGCGCGATTTGTTGTCGCATATCCAACTATTATAGTGAGATATTCAACGATAAATGGATGTTCCCCGCCGCCTGCCTTTCCCGTCGCGTGCGGCTCGCAGGCCGCTTCTACCCTTGCTTACCGAGAGCAGTTATGCGACCATGACACGGTAACCGAGAGGACGACGGGCGGCAAGACAACCCTCCCGATGACGGGACCGTCGAACCGGCTGCACGGGGCGGTTGACCGACGGAGGCGGATCATGTCCTTCGAGCGATGGCTCTACGCATGGCGGGTCCGGCTGCGGGCCCTCCTCGACCGCGACCGCGCCGACCGCGAGCTGGACGACGAGCTGCGGCATCACGTGGCGCTGGAAACCGAGGCGCGACGCGCGCGGGGCGTCCCGCCGGGCGAGGCGCGGCGGCAGGCGCTCGCGACCCTCGGCGGTCTCGAGTCGGCGCGGAACCACGTCCGCGACGCGCGGTTCGGGGCGGCGTTCGAGCATCTGGCCCAGGACGTCCGCTACGTCCTGCGGGTCCTGCGGCGGAACCCGGGCTTCACCGCCACCACCGTCCTCACCCTGACCCTGGCCATCAGCGCGACCACCGCGACCTTCTCGGTGGTCGACGCGGTGCTGCTGCAGCCGCCGTCCTTCCCCCAGCCGGACCGTCTCGTCACGCTGTGGCAGACCGACCCGGAGAACGGCAACCGGCCCACCGAGGCCGCCCCCGCGAACTTCCTCGATTGGCGCGGGCAGGCGACGAGCTTCGAGGGCGTCGCGGCCCTCGACCCGTGGTCGGTCGACTTGACGGGCGGCGACACCCCCGAGGTGCTCTACGGGTGGCGGGTCACGGAAGGCTTCTTCGAGACGCTCGGGGCCGGCGCCGCCCGCGGCCGGACGTTCCTGCCCGACGAGCACCGCCCGGGCAGCGGCGTCGTCGTCCTGACCGACGGGCTGTGGCGGCGCCGCTTCGGCGGCGACCCCGGCATCGTCGGCCGGTCGCTGGTGCTGGACGGCGAGCCCCACACGGTGGTGGGGGTGCTCGCCCCGGGCTTCGAGCTCCGCCTCGAGGCCGGCCGCGGCGACCGCGACTTCTTCCTGCCCAAGCCCGTCGAGGAGTACGAGACGTTCATACGCGCCGGCGGCTGGTGGCCGGTGGTGGGACGGATGCGTCCGGACGTCACCCTCGCCGAGGCGCAGGCCGAGATGGACGCCGTCGCGGGCCGGCTCGCCGCCGACCATCCGCGCACCAACGCGGGGGTCGGGGCGCGGGTCATCCCGCTGCAGACCCGCCAGGTCGAAGGGGTGCGGCCGGTCCTGCTGCTGCTGTGGGGCGCGGTGGTGTTCGTCCTCCTCATCGCCTGCGTGAACGTCGCCAACCTCATGCTGGCCCGCTACGCCCGGCGCCAGCAGGAGTTCGCGGTCCGCGCGGCGGTGGGCGGCGGGCCCGCGCGCCTGCTGCGCCAGCTTCTGACCGAGAGCGTGGTGATCGCGGCCCTGGGCGGGATCGGCGGCCTCGCGGCGACCGCCTACGCGCTCGACCTGCTGGTGGCGATCATGCCCGCCGACGTCCCGCGCCTCGCGCGGATCGCGGTGAACGGGCGGGTCCTGGGGTTCACGGCCGGCCTCGTCGTCCTGACCGCCCTGGGGTTCGGGTGCGCGCCCGCGGTCCGGATACTCCGGCAGGACGTCAACAGCTCGCTCGGCCGGGGAGGGCGCCGCGCCGGCGACACCCGGGGCCAGCAGCGGCTGCGGCGCCTGCTGGTGGCGGCCGAGGTCGCCCTCGCCCTGGTGCTGCTGGCCGGCGCGGGTCTGCTGCTGCAGAGCTTCGTGCGGCTGGTGAACGTGGACCTGGGGTTCGCCCCCGGGAACGCCGCGACCCTGCAGGCGTTCCACTATGCCGACGACGACTCCGGCGCCGAAGCCACCCCGAACTTCTACCGCGACACCCTCGAAGGCATCCGCGCCCTCCCCGGCGTCGCCGCCGCGGGCGCCACCTCGGCGTTCCCGCTCGGCCTCGCCGACATGACCATCCAGAGCCCCCTGACCCTGCACGACCGGCCGCCGCCCCCGTCCGGCGAGGAGCCGACGACGACCGTCTCCATGGCCACCCCCGGCTACCTCGACGCGATGCGCATCCCCCTCCGGGCGGGGCGCTGGTTCGACGAGCGCGACGACGCCGAAGGGCCCGCCGTCGCCGTCGTCAACGAGACGCTGGCGCGGCGGCACTGGCCGGACGCGGATCCGATCACGCGCCGGGTGACCGTGCGGCTCTCGAGGGGGCAGGCGTTCACGGGGGACTTCGAGGTGGAGATCGTCGGCGTCGTCGGCGCGACGCGCCCGCGGGGCTTCGACAGCCCCCTGCGCCCCGAGCTGTACCTCCCCCACGCGCAGGCGCCGAACGGCGCGATGACCTACGTCGTCCGCACGGAGGGGGATCCCGCGGCGAGCATCCCCGCCATCCAGAGCGCGGTCTGGACCGCCGCCCCGGACCTCGCCTTCTACAGCGTCTCGACCGTCGACGCGCTCCTGTCGGACACGCTCGCGACGCGGCGGTTCACGACGACCCTGCTCGCGCTCTTCGGCCTGGCCGCCCTGACCCTGGCCGGCCTCGGCATCTACGGGGTGATCGCGGTCGCCACCGCCCAGCGCACCCGCGAGGTCGGCCTGCGCATCGCGATGGGGGCCCAGCCGCGGAACGTCGTGTGGATGGTCGTCCGCGGCGCCGTCGGCCTCGCCGCATCCGGGGTCGCGGCGGGGCTGCTCGCGTCGCTGCTGTTCTCGCGGGCCCTCGCCGGCCTGCTCTTCGACGTCGCCCCGTTCGACGCCGCGACCCTCGGCGGGGTGTCGCTGCTCCTGCTCGCGGTGGCCGCGGCCGCCGCGTGGTCCCCGGCGCGGCGCGCGAGCCGGGTGGATCCGCTCGTGGCGCTCCGGACAGAGTAGACGTCTCCGGTCGACCGCCCCTCTGGCCCGCCAATACCCGCCTGCGGCTCCGCTTGGCGCCCCAACCAACCCGCCAGGAAGGATGCATCGCCGCTCGAATGCAGGGGAGACTTTCGCCACGGGTTGCCGTCGACGCGCGGGTTCCCCACTGCCGCGACTGGCGATATGATCGGCAGGTTCGCCACGACCCGTGACGACCATCCGCGACGTCGCCATCCACCACACAGCCAACGGAGCCCGCTGATGCACTTCGCACTATCGCTCGGAACGACCGCCCTCGTCCTCGCCGCCGCCCTCCCGGCCGCGGCGCAGGTCGAACCCCTGGCCGACCCCATTCCCGACCCGATCCTCAAGGGCGACATCGTCGTGGAGGCGACCCCGTTCATCCGCGCCCCGCGGACCGCGGATTCGGCGGTGGACGCGATGACGAACGAGGCCTACGCCCGCATCCAGTACCTGACGCCGGTCGGGGACGGCTCGGGGCGCCTCGTCCTCAACGACCTGCGCGGGCTGCTGTACATGACCGACGAGAACGGCATGGAGCCGGTCACGTTCATGGACATCCGCACCCTCGACGTCGGCTTCGACGACTCGATGTTCCCCAACGAGACCGGCCTCGTGGGGGTGGCGTTCCACCCGCAGTTCGCCGACGCCGGCGCGCCGGGGTTCCGCAAGTTCTACACGGCGTACAGCGCCCGGTCGGACAGCGGCACCGCCGACTACCTGGACGACGACGCGGGGAGCCACGAGAGCGTGATCCGCGAGTGGACGGTCGACGATCCGGCGGCGAACGCATTCAGCGGCACCTCGCGCGAGGTCTTCCGCATCGGCCAGTTCGCCCCCAACCACAACGTCGGCACCATCGCGTTCAATCCGAACGCGGCCCCGGGATCGCCGGAGTACGGGCTGCTCTACGCCAGCCTCGGGGACGCCGGGGCGGCCCACGATCCCCGCGACTTCGGCCAGTCCCTCGCCGCGCCCCACGGCGCGATCATCCGCATCGACCCCCTCGGCGGCGACGGCGGCCGGGGCTACGGCGTTCCCGCGGACAACCCCTTCGTGGGCGAGGCGGGCGTCGCCCCCGAGATCTGGGCCTACGGGCTGCGGCACGCGCAGCAGTTCTCGTGGGACGCGGACGGCCGGATGTTCATGGGCGACATCGGTCAGAACGTCGTGGAAGAGGTCAACCTGGGCGTGCCCGGCGCCAACTACGGCTGGCGGCTCCGGGAGGGCACGTTCGGCACCG
>CAXXTG010000128.1:0-11631 GCA_963666855.2 Vicinamibacterales bacterium | reverse complement strand
GCTCCCTGGGGAGACTGGCTCGACCGGCTCGAGGCCCTCGCCCCGATGGTCCTGCGCCGGCCCGACCGGGTGCTGGCGACCCTCGGCGAGCTGCGTCCGATGGCCCGCGTCGGCCCCGTCTCGCTGACCGAGGTGCGGGACGTGCTGGCGGAGCGGCTCACCGAGCTGCAGGCGGAGCCGCCCGCCCGGCGCTACGGCCGGGTCTTCGTCGGCGGCCCCGAGCACGTCCGGGGCCGCGTCTTCGACATCGTCTTCGTGCCGGGGCTCGCCGAGCGCATGTTCCCCCAGAAGCCCCGGCAGGATCCCATCCTCCTCGATGAGGTCCGCCGACGCCTGAACGCCCCGCTGGCCGGCGCAGACGCCGCGCCCGAAGGGCGTCGCCGAGAGGGGCCGCCGTGTGCCCAACCAACGCCCCCGGAGTCCGCGCCGGCACGCGGCGCGGATGCGGACCCCCTCGGCCTCCCGGTGCTCGACGATCGCGCGGCGCAGGAACGGCTGCTGCTGCGCCTAGCCGTCGGCGCCGCCGCCCGGCGGCTCCACCTGTCGTACCCCCGCCTCGAGCTCGGCGAGTCGCGCCCGCGCGTGCCGTCCTTCTACGCCCCTCGACCTGGAGCGCGCCCCGCACCGGGCGCGTGCCCGACTTCGCGATCACCGAGCGCGAGGCGTACGAGCGCGTCGCGTCGCGGCTGGCGTGGCCGGCCCCGCGCGACGCCGACGACGCCATCGACGACATCGAGCACGATCTCGCGGTCCTCGGGCCGCTGGTGCGGCAGCAGGAGGCGCCCGAGCCGAGGGGGCGGGCGCGCTATCTCCTGGCCCTCGAGCCGGCCCTGCGCCGGTCTCTGCTGACCCGCTGGGCGCGCTGGACGACGCGCGCCTGGAGCCGCTATGACGGCCTCTACCGGCCGGAGGCGGGGGCACGGGCCGCCCTCGACGCGCATCGGCTGACGGCGCGGCCGTACTCGGTGACCGCGCTCCAGCGTTTCGCGGCGTGCCCGTACCAGTTCCTGCTGGCCGCCGTCCACCGCCTGCAGCCGCGCGAGGAGATCGCGCCGCTGGAACGGCTCGACCCCCCTGACGCGGGGGCGGATGTTCCACGAGGTGCAGGCCGAGATGACGCGCCGGCTCGAGGCCCGCCGGCGGCTGCCCGTCACCCGGGAGCATCTCGCCGAGGCGTGGGCCCTCCTCGACGAGACCCTGGACGGTCTGGCCGCCCGCTACCATGACGATCTGGGCCCCCGCCATCGACCGGTGTGTGGGGCGACGAGATCGAGAAACTGCGTCTCGACCTGAAGGGCTGGCTCCAGCAGGGTGGCGGACGAGGGACGGCGGGTGGGTGCCGATTCGGGCCGAGCTCGGGTTCGGCTTCGCGCCCGGCGGGGGGCGCGACCCCCGGAGCGAGGCCGAGCCGGTGCGGCTCGACGGCGGCTGGAAGCTGCACGGCGTCGTCGACCTCGTCGAGGCCCGGGCCCCGGCCGACGGCGGCCGGCGAGCTGCGGGTGACCGACCACAAGACGGGGCGGGGACCGCACCGCGGACCGGATGGTGGTCGGGCACGGCGAGGTGCTGCAGCCGGTGTTGTACGGGCTGGCCGTCGAGCGGGCGCTGGGGCGCCCCGTCGCCGAGTCGCGGCTCTTCTTCGCGACCCTGGCGGGAGGCTACGGCGTACGGTCGGTGCCCCTCGACGACACGGCGCGGGGCTACGGCGCCGAGGTGCTCTCGATCGTCGACAGGGCCGTCGAACAGGGGGTGATCCTGCCCGCCCCGCGCCGGGACGCCTGCCGGTGGTGCGACTACCGCGTAGTGTGCGGGCCGTGGGAGGAGGTCCGCGCACGGCGCAAGGACGACACGAAGCTGGTCGATCTGCAGGCGCTGCGGAGGCTGCCGTGAGAGCCGCCGCCCAGCGGGGCCGCGAGTCATGACGGAGCCCGAGCTGGTCGACGCCGCGGCGCGCGAGCGCATCCGGAACTCGCTCGACGAAAGCCTCCTCGTGGAGGCGGCGGCCGGCACCGGCAAGACGTCGGAGCTGGTGACCCGCATCGTCAACGTGCTGGCGACGGGCGCCGCCGAGGTCGGCCAGATCCTCGCGGTGACGTTCACCGAGAAGGCGGCCGGCGAGTTGAAGCTCCGCCTGCGGGAGGGGCTCGAGCGCGCGCGTCACGCGCCGGGGTCCGGCGCCGCCGCCGCCGGGGGAGGCGCCGGCGGCCGCAGGAACGTCGAGCACGCCATCGCCCATCTCGAGGAGGCCCAGGTCAGCACCATCCACGGGTTCTGCGCCGACCTGCTGCGCGAGCGGCCGGTCGAGGCGGGGGTCGACCCCCGCTTCGAGGTGCTCGCCGACCCCGGGCCCGTCTTCGGGCAGGCCTTCGACGCCTGGCTCCAGGCGTCCCTGACCGATCCCCCGGAGGGGCTCCGGCGGGCGTTGAGCCGTCGTTCCGCGGGCGGCTTCGGCGAGCCGGGGGCGAGGGAGCGGCCCACCGAGCGGCTCCTCGCCGCGGCGTCGAGCCTCGCCGAGTGGCGCGACTTCCAGGCTCCGTGGCGCCGCGAGCGCTTCGACCGGCCCGCCATCATCGATCGGATCGTCGGCCACCTCGCCGATTTCGCGGAGCTGGCGGAACGGGCGACGAACCGCGGCGACCGCCTGTACCTGGACGTGCGCCCGGGCCTGCTGCTGGCGCGCGAGATCCGGGGGCGGGACGCGCTGGAGCGGGACGGACGCGACTACGACGCCCTCGAGGCGGACCTCGTCGAACTGGCCGGCAACCGCAGGTTCACCAACCCGCGAAAGGGATCGGGGGCTCGATACGGCGAGGACGTTCTGCGCGAGACGGTGCTCGATCAGCACGGCCGGATCGTGGACGTGCTGAAGGACTTCCGGCGCGTGGCCGACGCGGACCTCGCCGCGCTCCTCCGGGACGAGCTGCAGGGGCCGATCGACCGCTTCGGCGAACTCAAGCGCGACGCCGGCCGCCTCGACTTCGTCGACCTCCTCATCGAGGCGCGGAACCTCGTGCGCGACTGCGACGCGGTCCGCGCCGACTTCCAGCGCCGGTTCACCCGCATCTTCGTCGACGAGTTCCAGGACACCGACCCCCTGCAGGCCGAGATCCTCCTGCTGCTAGCGGCCGGCGATCCGGCCGAGCGGGACTGGCGCCGGGTGCGGCCGGCGCCGGGGAAGCTGTTCATCGTCGGCGACCCCAAGCAGTCGATCTACCGGTTCCGGCGGGCCGACGTCGGCGTGTACTGGGAGGTCAAGCGCCAGCTCGAGGCGGCGGGGGTGCCCGCCCTCGCCCTCACCACCAGCTTCCGCGCCGTGCCCGCGATCCAGCGCCTCGTGAACCGCGCCTTCGCGCCGGTGATGTCCGGCGCCCGTCAGCCGCCCGCCGGCGGCGCCGCGGGCCCGCGCCCCGATGCCGCGGACGGCGGCGCGGCGCGCGGCTCCGCCCGCCCGCCCGCCGGCAACGGTCCGCACCAGGCCGACTACGTGCCGCTGTCTCCGCATCGGGGCGACCCGGCGCGGCAGCCCGGCGTCGTCGTGCTGCCCGTCCCCCGCCCCTACGGCCGGTGGCGGGTCGCCGCCTCCGCCATCGAGCGCTCGTTGCCCGACGCCGTCGGCGCCTTCGTCCGGTGGCTCGTCGCCGAGAGCGGCTGGCGGGTGACGGAACGACCGTCGCCGGGGGAGGAACCGGGCGGCGGCTCGGAGGCGGCGGGGGTCCCGGTGGCGGCGCGGCACGTCTGCATCCTGTTCCGGCGGTTCGAGACGTTCGGCCGGGACATGACCCGTCCTTACGTCGATGCCCTCGAGGCCCGGGACCTGCCGCATCTCCTCGTGGGCGGCCGGGGCTTCCACGACCGCGAGGAAGTGACGACGATGCGCGCCGCCCTCGCCGCCGTCGAGCACCCGGACGACGAGCTCTCCGTGTTCGCCACCCTCCGGGGGTCGCTGTTCGCGGTCGACGACGCGGCCCTCCTCGAGTACCACCAGCGGTACGGCCGGCTGCACCCGTTCCGCATCCCCGCCGAGCTCGCGGCCGGAGAAGGCGGCGACGCCGGCCTGCGCGGGCGGCTGGGGCCGATCGCCGACGCGCTGGAGGTACTGAAGGGCGCCCACCGGCGGCGCAACGTCGTGCCCGTCGCGGAGACCGTCGGCCGGCTGCTCGAGGCGACCCGCGCCCACGCCGGCTTCGTCATGCGGCCGGGGGGCGAGCAGGCCCTCGCCAACGTGCTCCTCGTCGCGGAGCTGGCGCGGCGCTACGAGGCGGGGGGCGGGCTCTCGTTCCGCGGGTTCGTCGAGCAGCTCGAGGACGAGGCCCTGGCCGGGCAGGCGGGGGAGGCGTCGATCCTTGAAGAGGGGAGCGACGGCGTGCGCATCATGACCGTGCATCGGGCCAAGGGGCTCGAGTTCCCGGTGGTGGTCCTCGCCGATCCGACCTGCCGCCTCCACCGCAGAACGGCCGGCCGCTTCATCGACCCGTCCCGCGGACTGTGCGCGCTGCGGCTCGCCGGCTGGCCGCCCCTGGACCTCCTCGACCACGAGGCCGACGAGGTGGAGCGGGACCGCCAGGAGGGCGTCCGGCTCGCCTACGTCGCCGCGACCCGGGCCCGCGACCTGCTCGTGGTGCCCGCCGTCGGCGACGGGCCGTACGAGGGGGGATGGCTCGATCCGCTCAACCCCGCCGTCTACCCCCCGGCGGCCGGACGCCGGGACCCCGGCCCGGCCCCCGGCTGCCCGCGGTTCGGCCGCGACAGCGTGCTGGAGCGGGCGGAGGACGGTCCCCCGGGCCCCGACTCCGTCGCCCCCGGCGGGTACCGTTTCGACGAGGAGGCCGGAGGCGCGGCCGTGGTCCCGTTTCCCGCCCCCGGCCCGCGCCCCGGGCCGGGGGCGTCCGCGCCCGCCGCCGGGGGCTCGGCGCCCGCCGGATCCGAAGCGTCCGCGCTGGCGGGCCCCGGGGCGTCCGCGCCTGCCGGCTCCGGAGCGTCCGCGCCTGCGGCCTCCAGGGCGTCCGCGCCCGCGGCGCCTGCGGCCTCCGGGGCGTCCGCATCACGGGTCGACGCCGGCGACCCCGCGGCCCGCTATTCCGTTGTGTGGTGGGACCCCGCCGTGCTCGCCCTCAATGTCGAGGCGCGGTTCGGCATCCGGCAGGCAGAGCTGTTGGCGAAGGACGTCCCCCAGGACGTTGTCGACGGCGACCTCGCCCGCTACCGCGCCTGGCGGCGGCGCCGGGACGAGATTGTGGCGAAGGCGTCGGTCCCGAGCGTTGAGGTGATCACCGTGACCGAGCTCGCCCGCCGCCAGATCGCCGATCTCGTGCCGGCGCCGACGGCCGAGCCCGAGCTGCTGGAGCTCGAGCGCGGCCGCCGCCGGCCGGCCGGCCCCCGGTTCGGCGCCCTCGTGCACGCGGTGCTGGCGGCGGCGCCCCTCGACGCGGACCGGGACGCGCTCGGGCAGGTCGCCCGGCTGCAGGGCCGGCTGCTGGGGGCGTCGGAGAGCGAGGTCGCGGCGGCGGCGGACGCGGCGGCGGCGGGGCTCGCCCATCCCCTCTTCGACCGCGTTCGACGCGCGGCGGCGGCCGGCGAGTGCCGGCGCGAGGCGCCGGTGACGATGCGGGGCGACGACGGGGTGCTCGTCGAGGGCGTGGTCGACCTCGCGTTCCGCGACGGTGCCGCCTGGGTCGTGGTGGACTTCAAGACCGACCAGGAGCTCGAGGCGGCCCTCGACGTCTATCGCCGCCAAGTGCAGATATACGCCGACATGGTGGCGCGGGCGACGGACGGCCCGACCCGCGGGGTGCTCATGCGGGTGTGAAGGGCTTCCGCGCCGGCGGCCCGTTCACCGATCTGCCGGAGACGGCTTCCGGATGAGCTTCAGTCGGACCAGATCGTTTTCCGACCAGCCGATGTCATCGAGCAGCGTCTTCAGAAGACGGGGGCCGAAGCTCTTTCCTGGATGCACGTGCGGCACGACACGACGTCGGGCCGCAGCCCCGTTGCCTGCGGCCTTGATGAACCCGATGGTCGCCCCCGCCCGCGATTCTTCGATCCATCCGTCCCGCCTCAGCGCCTTGGCGAGTTCCTTGAGGGTCAGTCCCTTCAACTGATTCCAGACGGGTCGGGAGAAGGCCACGACAACTCCAGGGGCTTCAGTACGGCCGACGCCGGGATGGGCTCGCTCTCGCCCGTCCTTGCGACTTCGCAATCGGGTCCCACCGGGATGGGGTCGCCATGAGCGACCATGCTCTCGAGGTACGCGAGTGCCGCCGCCCGCGCCCCCTCGACGGCGGCGTCTTCGCTGTCGCCGGCCGCATGCAGTCCCTTGAAGGCCGGGCAGTACGCGTGGTAGCCGTCACCGTCGGCCTCGACGACGACCGATACCCGCAGCCGCAGGCGTGCGCTCATGGTCGCTCTCCCTGCATCCGCTCTCCTGGTTCGTCTTTTCGACGAATGGCTCGGTTCGGAGGCTGCTTGCACCGAGGCCGCCCGATGGTGACCCATTCCGTTCATCGTAGCACCACGGCGGTCACCGTGCCCCGTCCGATTCGCCCTCCGGATCCGGGTCCCCCGCGGAGAGGCGATGCCCGCATATAATCGGGTGCTAAGGGAGTCTGCGCGCCGAAGGACGCGGACTTCGGGGCCTCGCTTGGCCGGGAGACGCCGCCGCCGGGCGGCGGCTTTGCGGGATAGGAGTTCGCGCGGTGGGCAGGAAACGACGCACGAGACATGGACCGGCGGCGGGGCGCGCTCCCGGGCCGGCACCGCCGCCGCGGCCGTCCTGGGTCTGGGTCGTCGCGACGGCGTCGCTGCTGCTCGGCGGCGGCGTCCTGGTGTGGCGCGCTCCCCCGGCGCCGCAGGCGGCACGCGGCGAGTCCGCCGCCGTGGCGGCGGCGCCGACGTCCACCCCCGCCGCCGCGTCACCGGCCTCCACCGCCGCGGAGCCCGAGCCGGACGTCCGCCTGCGGCGCGTCGAGGTGCTGCGCGAGCTGTCGCACGAGCGGGACGCCTATACGCAGGGGCTGGTGTGGTGGGACGGCGTGCTCTTCGAGAGCACCGGCCGGGAGGGCGAGTCGACCCTGCGGCGGCTCGACCCGCGGACGGGGCGGGTGGAGCGGCGCATCGACATCCCGCCGCAGTACTTCGGCGAGGGGCTGGCCCTCGTCGACCGCCGGCTGATCATGCTGACGTGGCGGGCGCAGCGCGCGTTCAGCTTCGACCGCGACTCGTTCGAGCAGCTCGACACCTTCCGCTACCGGGGCGAGGGCTGGGGCCTCTGCCACGACGGCGACCGGCTGGTCATGAGCGACGGCAGCGACCGGCTGACCTTCCGCGACCCCGTGACCTTCGAGCCGATCGGCGAGCGGCGGGTGCGGCTGCGGGGACAGCCGCTGTACGAGCTGAACGAGCTGGAATGCGTCGACGGGGCGGTGTACGCCAACGTCTGGCAGACCGACTTCATCGTGCGCATCGACCCCGCGGACGGCCGGGTCACCGACTACATCGACGCGGCCGGCCTGCTGCGGGGCGCCGACCGTCTCGGGGCTGAGGTGCTGAACGGCATCGCCTGGGACCCCGAGGCCGGCACCTTCTACATCACCGGCAAGTGGTGGCCGAAGATGTTCGAGGTGCGCTTCGTCGAGGACGACTAGCAGCCCTTGGCAGACCCCGCTCTGCTCGACTTGCAGCGGGATTCTCGTCACCGTCTCCAGCCTGGCGGGGCTGACGGCCGGCAGGAGCGTCGTACGCCGGGGTACGGCGAGAGCGCGACGGGCGGAACACGTCGCGGGCGCGCGGCCGTACTGAGGCGATCGACGCCGGGGTTTGACCGATTCCCGGCTGTGCTATGCTGCCCCTCGAATCGTGAAGCTGCTGCGACATCGCGGGGGCTTCCACCGCAACGGGCTGCGCGGGTCGCGACGGGCCACTTCAACCTGGAGCATTCGAGTGCGGCTACCGGTATTCGCGCGCGCCGGAGTGATGGCGGCGGCCTTGGTCGCCGTCGGATGGGCGGCCCTGTGGGCGGCCGAACACCTCGCGCCGCCGATGGACCCCGAATCGGTCCGCTTGGCGGCCGCCGCTCCTGAGGCTCGGGTGTCGGCGGCCGTTCCCGCGGCGGCCGTTCCCGCCTCCAGATCGACGGGCATGCACGTCGGGGCCGAGAGGGTGTCGGCGGCCGTTCCCGCGGCGGCTGTTCCCGCGCCGCCCCGCCTCGCGGGCGTGGCCCGCCGCGCCGCTGGGCCGCCGGCCGCGCAGCGGCAGCCGATCTTCCGGCGCAGCGACATCCGGCGGTCTTCCCGCGGGAACCTCAACGCCGACGCCCGCGAGTTCTTCTTCACGCGGGCCGTGTACAACAGCGGCTACCGCTGGAGCGCCTGGGCCACCGACTACCCCAAGGCCGACCGCCAGTTCCTGATCATCCTCGACCGGCTGATCGACCTCGACGCCTACGAGGCCGAGAACGCGGTCCGGCTCGACGACCCCAACGTGCGCCGGTTCCCGTTCCTGTACGCCCTCGAGGTCGGGGACATGTACATGAGCGAGGCCGAGGCGCAGGGGCTCCGCGACTACCTGCTCGCGGGCGGGTTCCTCATGATCGACGACTTCTGGGGGACCTGGGAGTGGGCGCAGTTCGAGTCGGAGATCCGGCGGGTGCTGCCCGAGCACCCGATCGTCGACATCCCCCTCGAGCACCCCATCTTCAACACCGTGTACAACATCGAGGAGATCGTGCAGGTCCCCTCGATCGGCAACGCCCAGGGCGGCCCGACGTGGGAGCGTGACGGCTACGAGCCGCAGGTCAAGGGGATCTTCGACGACGACGGCCGGTTGATGGTGATCATCAACTGGAACACCGACATCGGCGACGCGTGGGAGTGGGCCGAGAGCCCCTACTACCCGCTGCGGTATTCGACGTACGCCATCGAGATCACGATCAACATCATCGTCTACGCGATGAGCCACTAATGTTCGAATTCCTGTTCAAGTACCGACCCCTGGCGTTCGAAGAGGGCGTGTTCGCGTTCCGCCCGACGGCGGCGACGTACGTGGCGACGCTGCTGGTGATCGCGGCGGCGGTCGTCACGCTGCGCACCTACCGGCAGGTGCGGGCGAACAGCCGCCCCCTCGACCGCGGCATCCTCACCGGCATCCGGTTCGCCGTCCTCGCCCTGTTGGTCGTCTGTCTGTGGCGGCCGGTGCTGGTGCTGTCGCAGGTCGAGCCGCAGCAGAACTTCCTCGGCGTGCTCGTCGACGACTCGCGCAGCATGCAGATTGCGGACGTCGAGGGCGGGTCGCGCGCCGACGTCATCCGGCGGGAGCTCGGCGACGAGAGCCCGCTGCTCGCCGCCCTCCGCGACCGGTTCGCGGTGCGCCTGTTCGGCTTCTCGTCGGGCACCGCCCGCGTCGGCTCGATGGGCGAACTCGCCCACGACGGGACCCGGACCGACGTCGGCGAGGCCCTGACGCGGGCGTGGGAGGAGCTCTCCGGCGTGCCCCTGTCCGGCCTCGTGCTCGTCACCGACGGCGCCGACAACGCCGACGGGGCCATCGAAGAGACGCTGCTGCCCCTGCAGGCGGCGGGGGTTCCGGTGTTCACGGTGGGGCTCGGGCGCGAGGAATACTCGCAGGACATCCAGATCAGCCGGGTCGACACGCCGCGCTCCGTCCTGCGGGGGGCGGCCCTGGTCGTCGACGTCGTCGTCGCCCAGACCGGCTACCGCGGCGAACGGGTCAGCCTCGTGGTCGAGGACGAGGGCCGCATCGTCGCCGACGAGACCGTCACCCTGCCCGCCGACGGCGAGCCCACCACGGTGCGGGTCCGCTTCACCGCCGCCGACGCGGGGCCGCGGCTCTTCAGCTTCCGCATCGCCCCCGAGCCGGACGAGATGGTGACGCAGAACAACGAGCAGAACGTGCTCATCGTGGTCGAGGACACCGCCGAGAAGGTCCTCTACTTCGAGGGCGAGCCGCGGTGGGAGGTCAAGTTCCTGCGCCGCGCCGTCGCCGACGACGAGAACCTCCAGCTCGCCGTCCTGCAGCGCACCGCCGAGAACAAGTTCATGCGGATGGGGGTCGAGTCGGCCGAGGACCTCGTCGGCGGCTTCCCCCGCACCCGGGCCGAGCTCTTCCAGTACCGCGCCCTCGTCCTCGGCGGCATCGAGGCCAACCACTTCACCCCCGACCAGCTTCGGATGATCGCCGACTTCGTGGGCGAGCGCGGCGGGGGGCTGCTGATGCTCGGCAGCCGCCGCTCGTTCGCCGAGGGGGGCTACGCCGGCACCCCGGTGGCCGACGTCCTCCCGGTGGTGATCCCGGAGCAGCCGGCCGACGACCAGAACCGCTTCTTCGTCGAGACCGCGGTGCGGCCGACCCGTCCCGGACAGACCCATCCCGCGACCCAGATCGCCGAGACCGAACAGGCGTCGGCCGCGCGCTGGCTCGAGCTGCCGCCGATCACCTTGGTGAACGCCGTCCGCGATGTCAAGCCGGGGGCGACCACCCTGCTGACGAGCGCCGACGAGTCGCTGGTGGTGCTGGCGTTCCAGCGCTACGGGGCGGGCAAGGCCCTGGCGTTCCCGATCCAGGACTCGTGGATGTGGCAGATGCACGCCGACATCGACGTCGAGGACCAGACCCACGAGACCCTGTGGCGGCGCCTCCTGCGGTGGATGGTCGACGGCGTGCCCGACCAGGTGGTGGCGGACGTGCCGGCCGAGCGGGTCGAGCTCGACGAGCCCCTGACCCTGGGGGCTGAGGTCGACGACGCGAACTACGAGGAGATCAACACGAGCCAGGTGTCGGCGTGGATCACCGATCCCGACGACGAGCTGTTCGAGGTCCCCATGGACTGGACCGCCGACCGCGACGGCGAGTACCGGGCCAGCCTGACCCCCCGCAAGGAGGGCCTCTACGAGGTGCGGGTCGAGGCCACGCAGGACGGCGAGCTCCTCGGCACCGACACCACCTGGGTGCGGGTCGCCCCGAGCGACGCCGAGTACTACGACTCGACGCGGCGCACCGCGTTCCTCGAGCGCATCGCCGACGAGACGGGGGGGCGCTTCTACACCGCCGACACGGTCGACGGGCTCGCCGAAGACATCCAGACGGTGGGCGGCGGGGTCACCGTCATCGAAGAGCGCGACCTGTGGGACATGCCCGCGGTGCTGCTGGCGTTCCTGCTGCTCGTGGTCGGCGAATGGGGCTACCGACGGGCGCGGGGGCTGGCATGATCCGGTGCCTTTTCCGGTTGCGCCGGGTCTGGAACCGCGCTCTTGGGCCGGCCCGACCGACCGACGGCGGGCGGTCTTCTACAGGGGGCTGCGCGGGCGCCGGGAATGATCCGGCCGTACGGCCGCGGCACCGCTCGGGGGGGGCGTCAGACGGTCCGGTGCAGTCCGGGCGAGTTGACGTGCATCCGCAGGGTGTCTCCCTGCTCGTTCACCCGGCCGGTCAAGCGGTCAAGCTTGGCGTTGACGAACAGCACGCCGACGGCGGCGACCACCGCGGCGATATTCCCGATCGTGTCTGTAACGGCGGCGAACAATTCCATGTACGCCATGTTAACACGGCGTCCGGTGCAGGTGCCACTCTGCGCAGAACGCGGCTTTCGGGCCGTCGGGGGGGCGGCGCGGCACTCGTCCC
>CAXXTG010000127.1:0-4285 GCA_963666855.2 Vicinamibacterales bacterium | reverse complement strand
CTGCGCGCCGAGGCAGGCACCATCGCGGAACTCGCGGCCATCGACTGGAACCGTTCGTTCCGCCGCGTCTGCCTCGACCCCGTCGGCGGGCTCATCGTTCTGATGACGCCGTCGCGCCTCCACGAAGAGCTGACGACGATGCTCGACCACCTCGTGGACATCGCCGCCGGCACCCTCGGGGGCGCGGTCAAGGGGCTGCTCGCCTCCCGCCTCCGCGAACCGGGGGCCCCGCCCGGGACCGGCCTGGAGCCCGACTGCGCGTTCTACGTCGGCGGGCGCGCCCGTGCCTATCAGGCGGCTCTCGCCGAGGGCAGGGCCGCGGCCGACGCGTTCTTCGCGGAGACCCCGCCGGACCTGGTGGTCGAAGTCGAGATCACGAGCGCGGCCCGAGGCAAGATCGCGCGGTACGCCGACCTGGGCGTGCGCGAGCTGTGGCTGTTCCGCCCCCGCGACGGCGAGGACAACCCGGAGGTCGACTTCCTCGCCCTGCGCGCCCGCGCCGCCCCCCGGCGGCTCGCGGCCTCGGACGTCCTCGGCGGCCTCACGCCCGCCGATGTGCGCGAAGCCGTGAACGGCATGCGGCGCAGCCTGACCCGCGACGAGCGCACCGAGGCCGTGGCCCGCATCGTACGCCGCCGCCGGCGCGCGAGCGTGCGGGTCCGGGAAGAGAGCGCGCCCTACGCGGCGCGCGTCCACGACGAGCCCGCCGCGGCCGCCGAAGCCGCCGCCCGGCCGGAACCGGGCCGCCGGCCGCTCAGGCCCGCCCTTCGTGGAGGAGGCTCCTGAGCACGAACAGCACGTTGGCCGGCCGCTCCCCCAGTCGCCGCATGAAGTAGGGGAACCACTCGCCCCCGAACGGCACGTAGACGCGGACCCGGTGCCCCTGCTCGACGAGCCGGGCCTGCAGGTCGCGCCGCACGCCGTACAACAGTTGGAACTCGAACCGCTCCGCCGCGAGGCCGAGGCCGCGGGCGTGGCCGCGGGTGGCGGCCAACATCTCCGGGTCGTGGGTGGCGAACGCGGGGTCGACGCCGTCCTCCAGCAGCGACCGCATCAGCCGGATGAACGACGCGTTCACGTCGGCCTTGCGCGGCCACGCGACGGCCGGGGGCTCGCGGTACGCGCCCTTGCACAGCCGGACGCGGGCGCCGAGGGCGTTCACCCGGGCGAGGTCGTCGGCGGTCCGGTAGAGGTAGGACTGCAGCACCACGCCGACGTTGCGCCGGCCGTCCCGCCAGACCCGCTCGAACAGGTCGAGCGTCGGGCCGACCCACCGCGACTGCTCCATGTCGATGCGGACGAAGCACCCGTCGCCGGCCGCGTCCAGCACCCGCCGCAGGTTGGCCTCGCAGACGGCGGGATCGACGGCGAGGCCGAGCTGGGTCGGCTTGACGGAGAGCTGGCACGTCAGGCCGGCGTCGCGGACGTCCCGCACCAAGCCGGCGTAGCCGTCGGCCGCGGCCCGCGCCGCCGCCGCGGCGGTGACGCTCTCGCCGAGATGGTTCAGGGTGCAGCCGATGCCGCGGTCGGCCAGCGCGCGGGCGGCGTCGAGCGCCTCGCCGACCCGTTCGCCGGCGATGAACCGCCGGGCGAACCGGCCCTCGCGCATGCCGTAGCGCGACGCGAGCCGCTTCACCCCGGCGCTCGCCGCGAGGGCGTTGAACAGAACGCGTGACAGGCGCTCGATCATACGTTACGGCCGGCCCGGTCAGCGCGGCGCGAATCGCGGCGCGGGTTCGCCCGCGGTTCCCGGCCGGCTGGGTTGGAGCCGATTCTCCCGTCCCGCCGGCGACCCGGACCCGGCGCCGGACGACCGGCACCGGCATGAAGCCCTCATGCGGGGCGGTCCATAGTGTCCCACATCGTTCCTCACCGGCCAGCCCCTCTTCGAATGCCATCACGGGCGCAGTCCGCCCCCGCCAGGCCATCCGGGCTCATCGAGGACCTAGCCCCTAGCCCGGAGAGCGTCGCCTACGGCTCCGCTCGCCGCCCAACCAACCCGCTGGGAGTCTGCACCGTTCTACGGCGCAGACTCCTGGGCGACAAGCTTGCCAACCGCGATGTACGCCGGCGTTTCTGGCACCATGCGCCAGCAAATGGCCACCAGCGACGGACCGAACGGCGTCGGTACGCGCGCGCCGCACGAGTTTCCGGGCAGGATCCTGCTCGCCGTCCTCGGTCTGAACCCGCGGGTCCTCACCGACACGCTCTACGCGCTGGCCTCTCCGGACGACCGCGGGGCCCCGCGGTTCGTCCCCACCGAAGTCCGGATCGTGACGACCACCGCCGGCCGGGACGTGGCGCGCCGCGAACTGCTCGACCCCGAAACCGGGCGCTTCTTCCGGTTCTGCGCCGACCACCGGCTCGACCCCCGCTCGATCGCGTTCGGCGACGAGTCGTTCATCGTCGCGCAACGAGACGGACGCCCCCTGGAGGACGTCGTCGCCACGGCCGACCACGCCGCCGTGGCCGCCACGCTCGTCCGCCTCGTTCGCCGCCTGACGGCCGACGACGGGACCGCCCTCTACGCCTCCCTCGCCGGCGGCCGCCGAACGATGGCGTTCTACCTCGGCCACGCCCTGTCGCTCTACGGCCGGCCCCAGGACCGCCTGACCCACGCGCTGGTCCATTCTCCGTCCACCGCCGCCGACCGGTCCCGGTATGCCCCTCCGACGCGCGCCTCCGCGCCGACCTCCGGCCCCCCCAGGAACGCCTCGACCGCCCCCGTCACCCTGGTCGACGTGCCGTTTCTCCGCCTGCGCCGGCACCTGCCGCCGGCCGTCATCGACGGGCTGCCGCCGCCCGGCGCGGTCGACACCGCCGCGACCGGCGCGGCTCCGCCGGCCCCCATCGAGATCCACTTCCGCCGCCGGCTGCTGGCCGCCGGACCCGAAACCGTGCACCTGCCCCCCGCCGATCTCGCCTTCTACGCCGTCATGGCCCGCCGCCGCGCGGAGCGCCGCGACTTCGTCAACCACCGCACCCCCGACCTCGTCACCGAGTACCTGCGCGAGTACGCCGCGGCCACCGCCGACCAGTGGGCGGTCCACGTCGACCGGGTCCGCCGCCGCCTCCGGAACGGCGTCGACCGCCTGTGGTTCGAACAGCGCAAGGCCCGCGTCAACCGCGCCATCCGAATCGCCCTCGGCCCGTGGCTCGGCCGCCCCTATCAGATCGTCAGCCGGGGCCGGCGGCCCGACACCCGCTTCGGCCTGTCGATCGACCCGGCCGCCATCGTGTTTCGTGAGTGAGCGACGACCGGCCCCCGCATGCCCCCGCCCCCCGCACCGCACCCGCCGGACCGCCCGAACGATCGAGACCCCGCCCGAGAGTTCGACGGGCGTGTCGAGAGACTCCCCCGCCGTCCGCCCCGCCGCCCATTCCACCGGGCGACCAACGCACCCGCCCCCACGTGCCGCCATGCGTGGCCGACGTCCGCCGAGCCGACAAGCTTGTCATGTCCCCCGCCCGGCGTGAACTGTGCTTAAAATGTCACTGAATCGAGTGGAGGCATCGACGCTGAACTGAAAACGAGACCCTCGACACCGCACGCGGAGTCGTCTTTCGCTCCGGTCCGGCCGGGTTTCCGGACCTTGCCCCGAACGGAGGAGGATGCGCCATGGCAGTCACCGACTACTACCGCCTGCTGGGCGTGCCGCGGGACGCCTCCGCCGACGACATCAAGGCCCGCCTCGAAGACCGCCGCCACGCCTGGATGCAGCGCCAGCACGCGCCCCGGCCTGAACAACGAACCGAGGCCGAACGCAACCTGGGACTGGTGCCGAAAATCAAGGAAGTCCTCCTTGATCAGCGCGCGCGGAAGGCGTACGACGCCGAGTTGCGCACCGCCACACCGGAACCCACGGACCTCGGCGACCGCCCCGATGACGCAGATCTGCTCTCCGAAGGTTGGCGGTGCGTAGCCGACGGCCAGATCGCCGCCGCGCTCGTTGGCGCTACTCCCGTTCTCGACCGCATGGAATTTTTTCAAGAATCGCGACGCGATGGTGGAGATCTTCCGCCGCGTCGCAGATCGGGCGGGCCGCTACCTGCCCCGCTCCGACAGCGGAATCGGCCAGTGACTGAGCATCAACCGACAGTAGGAAGCAATGCCGAGGATCCGCACCTCGGCCCCATGCCCCCCGGCGTGCCGCCACCCGTCCTGGCGATGGGAGGTTCGCCGCTTTGGCGACGGGAGGTCTGTCTCAAGTGAGTGGCCCCAAGTCGGTGAGTTACTCCGTCAGCTCCGGAGCCGCGGCCGCCGCCGGAGCCGCGGTCGCCGCCG
>CAXXTG010000126.1:0-21137 GCA_963666855.2 Vicinamibacterales bacterium | reverse complement strand
GGACCTGGTTCCCACCTGTCCCTCATGGGAGACCTCGCCGTCAAGGTAGACGGGGGACAGCGCCTGCACCTGGTCCAGGTACACCTCGCTCCTGGTCAGGAGAATCCTGAACTCCGACTCCTTGAAGTCGTAGTTGTGCAACACGAAGTAGGCGGCATCGCTCTTGGGGGTGAACTGGATACGCTCATCGTTGGCGTCGGAATTCGTCGAGCGGGCCAGGGAATCGCGCAGGAACGTGGCGTCCGAGCCCTTGTAGTAGAGGTCGAGATCGGCCGCGAGCCCGGTCATGTCGATGCGATACTCCAGGCCCGGTTCGACGGGCGCCATGAAGTACTGTTGTTCGCGGTCGGCGTCGCTGGAGCCGGCGTACTCCACACCCACCGCGAGCACGATCGGAGCGGTCTTGTCGTACCCCTGATTCGTCTCCTGCGCGTAGACGCAGACGGAGACGAGCGCGACGAACAGGACGGCGAGACGAAGAGAACGGTGAAAACCGGGTTTCATGAATCCTCCGGGATAGTGAACGGGTTGTACTCGTACTTTCACTATCGGTCGATGCACCGCCCAACCGCACAGGGCGGCGCCCGACCGCGGCGGCTACTTTCTGATGCGCTTGCCGTCCAGTACCGGACTGCCGCCGCCGGGTAGCTCGTTCAGGAGTTACAGCACCGCGTTCAGGTCGAGCGCGGCGTAGAAGACGTCGACCCGGTCCTCGTAGAGGAGGTGCAGGGTGCGGCCGTCCGGGTCGAGTTCGGCATCGGGATACATGCCCACCCCGGGGTCGAGAATCACGATCCGCGAGAATTCCTCTCCGCCACTGTAGGAGACATGCAGGGCGAGCGGGCTGCGCTGTGCCCGTCCCGGCAGCGACTCCATCACGGCATTGGGATTGTTGAGTGCGATCACCACACCGTCCGGCAGGGCGCGGACGTGGCAGCGGGAGGAGGGATTGGGCATGTTGGTGGGCTGCCAGTCGCTCCAGCTCACGCCGCCGTCGAACGACTTCGCGCTGTGGATCAGACCCCAGCTATTGCGGACGAAGAAGCGCAGCGTGCCGTCTTCGTTGGCGATCACGGCGGGTTCCCAGAGCGTGACGTCAGGCGGCCCGTAGCCGCTGCGGGCCATGTGCGGCGTACGCCCGACGAGCTGCCAGTTCGCACCCCGATCGCGGGTGAGCAGCGCACCCGCCTGGGTGAACCCCTCGTGATAGGGGTTGAGCCGGCGCGGTCCGGTGCGAATGGCGATGGGGGCGAGATACGATCCATCCACCAGCGCGATCGTCTTGTTGTTGAGCATGAAGTCGGGGCCGTCCGGCAGCACCCGCGCCGGCGCCGACCACTGCAGCCGGTCGGCGGCGAGGTCGGGGCAGGTCATGTGAAAGTAGCTCCAGTCGCCCGTGGCCCGGAACTGGTCGTGGTGACCGTAGGTGAGATGGGTGACGCCGCGGTCGTCGCGCCACGCCATCGGGTCGCCGGCGCGCAGGTCGCCGGGTGGGTCGGAGACCACGGCGGGCGATTCCCAGGTGGCGCCGCCGTCGAACGAGCGGCTCAGCACCACGTGGTTGTCGGGATGCGGCTCCTTGTACCCGCCGGTATACCAGGAGGCGAGTATGGTCGATCCGTCGGTGGTGATGGTGCCGCAGCCGTTCCATGGGTGGTCGCGGTCGTGGCGGAAAATGGTACGGCGATCCAGCAGGTGCGCTGCGCGGCTCATGATGGCAGCTTATCACACTCCGGGGGTTGAAATTTGTTCGATGTTTCGCGAAATATATAAACATGAAGATGGACACGGGCAGTACGCTGGCGGTCGAGGACGCCGCTTCCACCTTTGCCGCGCTCGGGTCAGAACAGCGGTTGACGGTGCTGAACACCCTGGTACGGGCCGGGCCGGAGGGCCTGCCGATCGGCACGCTGGGTAAGCGCACCGGGGTCACCGGATCGACCCTGACCCATCACGTGCGCATTCTGGCGCAGGCCGGCTTGGTGCACCGGGTCAAGCGCGGGCGTTCGATCATCTGCGCCGCGGTCGCCTATCCGCGGGTGCAGGCTCTGTCCGCCTACCTGCTGTCGGAGTGCTGCACCGACAGCGCGCACCCCCACGCGGGAACCCATCATGAGTAGGCACGACAACGCCGCGACACGCGAGTCGATGAGAGTCGATGCCACGGCATCTTCCAATGGCCGGCACGTTCAGGTCGGTGAGCCGGTCGTTGCGCTACCCGACACCAGGGCGGAGTCGGGCGGCTGCGGCAACACGCCCGCGCCGGTGTCTACTCCCGAGCATGCGTCGCGAATTGCGCCGAACGTGCGCCGGCTGTGGCGGCGTGCCGACAAGGCGTGGCTGGCGATCGGGCTGGTCCCGCTGCTGCTGGCGTTGCTGGATCCCGCGCAGGTGCTGCCCGTCCTGCGCTTTGCCGGCGGCGCGATCCTGCACACCGGCATGTTCATCGCCGGCGCGGTGCTGGCGGTGGCCTGGTTGCGGGCGACCGGCGCCGAGGCGCTGCTGAGCCGGGTGTTCACGGGACGCGAGTCGCGCATGATCCTGCTGGGCGCGCTGGTGGGCGGGCTGGCGCCGTTCTGTTCCTGCGAGGTGATCCCGTTCATCTCCGCGCTGCTGGCGGTCGGGGCGCCACTGTCGGCGGTGATGGCGTTCTGGCTCGCCTCGCCGCTGATGGACCCGGCGATGTTCCTGATCACCGCGGGCACGCTGGGCACCGGGTTCGCGGTGGCGAAGACGGTGGCGGCGGTAGGGCTCGGCCTGGGTGGCGGCCTGCTGGTGAAAGCGTGCGCCGGCAGCAGCCTGTTTGCCGATCCGCTCAAGGTGCAGCCGGCGGCCGGCAGTGGTGCGTCGGGGTGCGGGACGGCATGCGGGCCCGAGCCGTTGGCCGGCCGTCCACAGTGGACGTTCTGGCGCACGCCGGAGCGCCGCCGGACGTTTCGAGACACCGCGGCGTGGAACGCGCTGTTTCTGCTGAAGTGGCTGCTGCTGGCCTACCTGCTGGAGGCGCTGATGCTGGATTACGTGCCGGCGGAGGTGATCGCCACGGTGCTCGGCGGCGAGGGGCTGTGGCCAATCCTCCTGGGTGCGATCGTCGGGGCACCGGCTTACCTCAACGGCTTCGCCACGGTGCCGCTGGTCGACGTGCTGCTGAAGCAGGGGATGTCGAACGGGGCGGCGATGTCGTTCGTCATCGCCGGCGCCGTGAGCTGCATCCCGGCGGCGATCGCCGTCCGGGCGCTGGTCAAGCGGCGCGTCTTTGCCGCTTACCTGGGTATCGGGTTCGTCGGCTCCATCCTCGCGGGTCTCGCCTGGAGCGTGATCGCCTGACCTGTGCCGGTCGCCGCTGCCTCAGACCACCGCCGGCTCGAGGATGGAGAGTCGGCGGCGCCCGGAGTCGATGCGCAGGCCCACGCCCAGCGGCAGCACCAGCATCGGGTCGGTGTGGCCGAAGTCCAGGTTGCTGACGATCGGCAGTTCGTCCAGGCCGTACTCCTCGCGCACCGTGCGGCACAGCGTGTCCGCGTAGGTCGGGAACAGCGCCGGATCGACTTCCCCACCCGGACGCCCGAGCAGTATTCCGGCCAGCGGCTCCAGACAGCCCATCGCTGCCAGCGAGCGGACGAACTGCCTCAGCATCTCCGGGGGGTGTGCCTCTTCCGAGGTCTCCAGAAACAGAACTGCGCCGTCCAATGAATCCGCGGGCGGGAACACCGGCGTTCCGCGGAGCCAGTCCAGCACCTCGACACAGCCGCCGAACAACCTGCCCTCGACCGCGCCTTCCTGCTGATGGAAGACCCACGCGGTGCACGCATTGCGCTTGCGGCGCACGGACTGGTTGGCGGGATCCGCCCAGTCCGCATATTCGACAGTCCATCCGTCCTCATTCGGCAGAAGCGGACCGATCGGGCCGGCGTCGAAGAGCGTTCTGCGCACCGACTCCACCAAGTAGGGGAACATGCCCCCGTTCTCGGCGAACCCCGCCATGAAGGAGGGACCGTAGAAGGAAACCAGCCCGGCCTTGCGGCACACGCAGTGCGTGACCGTGGTGTCCGAGTACCCCAGGAACACCTTGGGGTTGTTCCGAATCACGCTCAGATCGAGGTGCGGCAGCAGGCGGATCGAGTCGCTGCCGCCGATGGTGGCGATGATGCCGTCGATGTCCGGGTCGGCGAACGCCGCCATCAGGTCGTCCGCCCGCGCCCGCGGGTTGCGCGCCAGCCACTCCGGCTCGCGCAGGGCGTGCTCGGTTTCGGTCACCACCACGCCGAACTCCTCCTCGAGCTGCCGCTTGCCGGCGGCGTAGCGGTGGGGAAACGCGCCCGGCCCGCCCCAGGACAGGGAGACCGCGGCCACGCGGCTGCCGCGCCGCAGTCGTGGCGGCTTGATCATCGGCGGCGCTGTGGGGAGCGGTGTCACGGTGCGTCCGTGTGTAGCACGGTCCGCGTGGCCTTGTCGCCGCCGCCACCCCGGCGCCGCGGGCGTTCCGGCCAAGGGCTCGCGCTGACTTTCTCGGAGCGTCAGCGTATGCTCAGCGGCATGAACCTGGCTGACGATCCCATCGCGAACTACCTGCGGACGTTCGAGCGGCTGCGCGCGCGCAAGCGCTGGTCGGTGAACTCGGTAACGTTCCGGTTCGTCGCGCTGAGTCTGGGTGCGGCGGCAACGTCGATCAGCTACGACCGCCTGGAGGAGGTGGCCGCCGAGCTGCGCAAGCGGGCGCGCTGGACCAGCCCGCTGAAGTCGGAGATCCGCTACGTGGTGGCGGCGATGATCCTGCGCCGCGGGCAGGACGCGGGTGCCATCCACGCCCGCGTGTTCGAGACCCGCGATGCCTTCAAGGTGCGCAAGCTCCCCGGTCGCGGCACCGGTGCGACGCTGGCGGCGCTGTTGCTGGCACTGCATTACAAGGCGGGTCCGGTTCCGCCGCGAGACATTGAACGATTGGCGACCATCTATCGTCGCTGGCGCCGGGAACATCGGTGGCTGACCAGCTCCAGCGACTTGCCGGCGGCTGCGTTGCATGCCGTGCGCGAGATCCCGGTAGAGGTCCTGGCCGAAGACGTGGAGCGCGCCTACACTCGCCTGAACGACGCCGGGTTCCGGCGCGGCAATCAGCTTCAGCTCGTTTCTCACCTGTTGGCGGTCGATCCGCGCGGCACCGATACCGGCGTGCAACGATTCCGCGCGGTCGCCGAGCGGCTTGGGGCGGCAGATGAGCGAGTAGGAGCGAGCCGCTACGACGAGATCGCCATGCTGGCGCTTACTCAGGCGCCCCCGGGCGACGTGGTAGATCGCGTCTTGCACCATCGCGACCGTCTGCGCGGCGTCAAGCCGCGGCCGGAGAAGGCGGTGGCGTTCACCCTGGCCGCGGGCATCGAGTTGGCCGCCGACGCGGAGATTGCGGGAGAGCGCAACGCTGGCGACCTGGCGGCGCTGCAGTCGATCCAGGCGATCCTGGATGCCCAGCAGGCGGCGATGATCGCCGCCGTCTCGGCGGGCTCCGCCGCCGGCGCGGCAGCGGCATCGAGTTGACCATGGGCTGCACGAGTGGTGTCTTCGTTAGATTCGATCAAGTTTGATTGGTTGCCGGGCAGATTCGCGCAGGGAGATTGGGACCTGCTTGAGGAGTGCGCGGCACTGTATTCGAACCACTACGGTAGCTGGGGCGCAGGCTCACCCCGTGCGGGCAGGCGGGTTCGCCTGTCGCCAAACCGACTCAAGCGATGGTTCGACTCCGGCGAGTCGCGGATTACCCTCGCGCGTTCAGGTTCCGAACTCGTCGGGTACGCCATTTCGGTTCAAATGAGAACGCGATGTGGCGTCGTGTCCTGGGTTGCGCAGCTCGTTGTTCACGAGGACTATAGACAACGAAAGGTAGCGAAGAGGCTCCTGTTTTCGATCTGGGGACTGTCCGACCACTTCGCGTGGGGCATCTTGACGGCGAATCCATACGCGGTAAGGGCACTTGAGAGAGTCACCCGGCGTCGGTGTCGGCCGGCTCGCATCAAGAAACACCGCCGGATGCTGTTTCGGCTTGGATGCGCCCATGTGCCTTACGTCGACGCCCAGACGGAGATCGACGTTGGCGCCGGCCGATCTCGTATCCGGACGAGCTTCTTCCTCGATCACTCTGACGTGGGACGAATGCTGGAACGCGCGACCACTGCCGAGAAGCCGTGGCATCTCGGGAAGATACAAGAGGGCTGGGAGTGGTTCGCCTTCACCTTCTCCGACCAGGATCAGATCCCGCTGAGTTCGGAGGAAATAGCGTCCATGTTGGAGGCCTCTGATCAAGTCACGAGACAGGCCTTTGCGCGGATGCTGCTGAATGACGATCACGCTTGGGCGCGCCATACCGTCCGGGAGGCTCAGCGGATAATCGAATACTGTCGCATCGTACCGGGTCAATCCGTGCTTGATTTTGGTTGTGGTAAGGGGCGACACTCGATAGCGTTGGCGCGGTCAGGGATGCGCGTTACCGGGATCGATTACGTGCCCGGATTCGTCGCTGAGGCACGCTCGAGGGCGCAGCAAGAGGGTGTTTCGGGAACCGAGTTCGTGGCGGCCGACTGTCGCGACGTGAATCTCGACGAATGTTTTGACGCCGCCGTATGTCTCTACGACGTAGTCGGCACGTATGCCGGCCGCGAAGAAAACACCAGGGTGCTCGCCAATCTCTCGGGACACCTCAAGCCCGGAGGATTCGCATTGATCTCGGTAATGAACTTGACTTTGACCAAGCGGCTGGCGCGACACGTCTTCTCGTTACAGCGTGAACCGAACAGGTTGTTGGAACTTCGCCCGAGCAACATCATGGAGACCTCCGGAGACATATTCGATCCGGATTATTTCGTCCTCGATGAGGATGAAAACCTGGTATACCGAAGAGAGCAGTTTACCAGCGGACGGGACATACCGTCCGAATTGATCGTCCGTGACCGTCGATTCTCCAGCGAAGAGATCAAAGCCATGTGCAACGAAGCCGGCTTGGACATCGTGTGGGGCCGATTCGTTGGAGCAGGGCGATGGGATGATTCGCTGGACGAATATGACGACCGGGCGAAAGAGATTCTCGTGCTTTGTCGGCGCGCTTCGTGAGCCATGACGTAGCGCGATAAATCATCGCCTCAGCGGGTGGCGGAGGCGCGCTCCAGCACGGCCTGCAGCAGGACGTTGGCGCCGGCGGCGCAGTCCTCGCGGGTGGCGTTCTCCTGCTCGCTGTGGCTGATGCCGTCCGCGCACGGAATGAATATCATGGCGGTCGGTACGCACGCCGCGAGGTGGCAGGCATCGTGGCCCGCGCCGGACACCATCTCCCGCCACGACAGCCCCTGGGCGGCCGCGGCCCCTCGCACCGTCGCGATGCAACCGGGATCGAAGCGCAACGGCGGCTGGTGCGCGATCTCCTGCAAGGTCAGCTCCAGGTTGCCGGCGGTGCAGATCGCTGCCGCCTCCTCTTCCAGGGCATCCTTCATCGCCGCCAGCCGCTCCTCGTCCTGGTGGCGCAGATCGACACTGAACGCGACCCGGCCGGGGATGGTGTTGCGCGAGTCGGGATGCACGGCAAGCGAGCCTACCGTCGCGCTTGCGCCCGGCAGGTGGGCATGGCCGATGCGGTTCACCGCCGTCACGATGCGCGCCGCGCCGAGCAGCGCATCGCGCCGCTCCGGCATGGGTGTCGGTCCGGCGTGTGCCTCGCGGCCCGTCACGACCAGGTCGAACCAGCGCAGCCCGTGGGTGCCGGTCACCACCCCGATCGTCGTCCCTTCCCGTTCCAGAACCGGCCCCTGCTCGATGTGCAACTCGAACCAGGCGTCGAGCTCGGCTACCGTCATCCGGTCGCTGCCGCGGTAGCGGATCCGCTCCAGCTCCGCCCCGAAGGTGCGCCCTTGGGCGTCGGCGATGGCCGCCATGCGCGCCGCGTCGAAGCGTCCGGTAAACACGCCCGAACCCATCATCGAGGGGGCGAAGCGGCAGCCCTCCTCGTTGGTCCACGAGACCAGTTCCAGGGGCAGCTCGGTGACCACGCCGTGGTCGTTGAGCGTGCGCACCACCTCCAGCGCGGCCAGAACTCCGAGTGCTCCGTCGAAGCGGCCGGCCGCCGGCTGGCTGTCGAGGTGGCTGCCCGCCGCCACCGCCGGCACGGCGCCGCGCCGCCCTGCCCGACGCGCGAAGATGTTGCCGACCGAATCGACTCTGACGCGGCACCCGGCCTCACCGCACCAGCCGATGAACAGGTCGCGCGCGGCTCGGTCGCCGTCGGTAAGCGTCTGCCGGTTCACGCCGCCGGCCGGCGTGGCGCCGATTTTCCCCATACGCGACAGGCTCTCCCACAGCCGGTCGCCGTCGATCCTCAGTTCTCGCACGGCCGCCAGTGTGCCACGTCGCACGGCGCAGGTCACCGGCCACCCCGATAGAGCCACCGGCCCACGGTCGCCGGGCGCGATTCCGGGGATGCCAGCCGGGTGGTGCCACTGCCCGCGACGACGTGGCTCGCCACCGTTGCCTGATTGCGAATCGCCTCCAGGACGCGCACGGCGCTTGCGGCATCGCGGCACACCAGGTAACAGGCGCCCCCGCAACCCGCGCCGCTGAGCTTGCCGCCGCAGGCGCCGGCAGCGCGGACCGGCCTGCAACAGGCGGTCCTGGCGTAGGTCATCGGCCCCATTGTCCGACGAAGCTCCGGCGACCGCCTCGGGTCTGCGTCCGGGGGACGGAATGGTACTTGAATATGACCATGTATAGGAGCTATTATTCCACCATGCTCAAGGTCAACATCGCCGAGGCGAAGGCCCGTCTCTCGGCGGTTCTGGAGAGCGTCCAACGGGGCGAGACGGTCGTGCTGTGCCGGCGCAACGTGCCGATCGCCGAGATCCGGGCCCTGCCCACACCGCCGGCCGAGGAGCGGCCCGTCGGCATCGATCGCGGCATGAAGATACCCGAGAGCTTCTTCGAGCCGCTGCCGGACGAGGTACTGCGCGCGTTCGGGGCGCCGGGCGGGCCGCCGTGAAGCTCCTCGTCGACACCTGCACGTTCCTGTGGCTGGCGACCGACGGTCCCGATCTGTCGAAGCCTGCGCGGGCGGCCTGCCGATCCCCCGCCAACGCCGTCTTCTTCAGCTCGCTCTCGGCCTGGGAGATCGCGATCAAGCACCGGCTCGGCCGGCTGCCGCTCCCGGAACCGCCCGGCCGTTACGTGGTCGGCCGGCGCGAGTGGCTGCGGCTTCAGCCGCTGGCCTTCGACGAGGCCTGCGCGGCCCACGACGTGCTGCTGCCGCCTCATCATGCCGATCCGTTCGATCGCGGGCTGGTGTCGCAGGCGATCCTGCACGGGATGACGATCGTGACGCCCGATGCGGAAATCGCCCGCTATCCCGCGCCGGTGCTCTGGTGATGGCGGTGGCGGACCGTCCCCGGGCCTGTGGCTCTCCCCGATTACCGCACCGCGATGTACGTCATGGTCGCGTTCTGACCGCCCACGAGGCCCCGGTGCGCCGAATGCGCCGGCCGCGGATTTCCGATATCATTGCGGTTTGTCGTCTGAGAGGCCCGGGGCCGGGCCGAAGTCGCGAGTCGTCATCGAATACAGGTGAAGGCATGAACCGAACGCTCTTCGTGTGTCTCGCGGTGCCGCTGGCGGCGGCCGCGTCCGGCGGCGCCGCCGCGCAGTCGTTCGAGGCGGACGTGGCGCCGCTGGTCGAGGGGTCCTGCCTGACGTGCCACGGCCCGCGGACGGCGACGCCGCTCGACATCTCCGGCCTCGGCCACGACCTGGGCGACCGCGCCACCTTCCGGGCGTGGGAGCGCATCTACGAGCGCGTGGAGAACGGCGAGATGCCGCCCCGCGGCGTCCGGCGGCCCGACGCGGCGGTGGTCGAGACGGCCCTCGGGTCGCTGAAGCGGGCGCTCGTCAAGGCGAACCTCGCGGCGCGGAACGGCCCGCGCACGCCCCTGCGTCGGCTCACGCGGCTCGAGTACGCCTACACCATCCAGGACCTGCTGGGGGTCGACGAGGAGGTCGGCCTCGACCTGTCCCAGACCCTGCCGGCCGAGGCCGACTCGGGCGGATTCGACACGGTGGCGGCGAACCAGAGCATGTCGCCGCTGCACGTGCGGTCGTACCTCGCGGCGGCCGACCTCGCCCTCGACGCGGCCATCCGGACCGGCCCCCGCCCCGAGCCGGTCCGTCACAAGATCGAGTACGTGAAGTCGCAGTACCTGCCGGTCATCGAGAACGCCCGGGCCCTGGGGCTCGGCATCGTCAAGAAGCTCGACGACGCGTTCGCGGCGTTCTTCGACTTCGGCTCGACCTACACGTTCCACAGCGCCACCGAGGGCTACCTGACGGCGGCGCCGGGCCGCTACCGCGTCACCGTCGACGCCTATCCCTACCAGGCGGAGACGCCGGTGACGGTCATGGTGTACCGCGGGAAGATGGCGGGGGTGGCGGCGTCGCTCGACGAGCTGATCGGCACGTTCGACCTGACGGGTCCCCGGACGGTGGAGCTGACGCCGTACATGCGCCCCGGCGACCTCATCGGGCTCTCGGTGGCCGACCTCGACGGGCCGCCCGAGGGTGCGCCCCTCCTGCAGCCCGGCGATCCCTCCCAGGGCTACGGCGGCATGAAGGACTACCCGGGCGAGGGCATCGCGTTCCGGTCGCTGAGCTTCGACGGGCCGATCCTCGACGGCGACGCGTGGCCGCCGGCGGGCACCCGCGAGCTGCTGGCGGGGGTCGAGTTCGACGAGTGGGGCGAGGTTCGCCTGACCAAGGACCCCTACGAGCACGTCGTCGACGTCGTGGCCGGGTTCGCGCCGCGCGCCTTCCGCCGGCCCCTCGAGGACGGCGAGCTCGAGGCGTACGCCAGCCTCGCCGCGCCCCTGCTCGACGCGGGGCGGCCGTTTATCGAGGCGGTCCGCGTGCCGTTGCGGGCGATTCTCAGCGCCCCCGCCTTCCTCTACCAACTGGGCGACGCAGGCGAGCTCGACGACTTCGCGCTGGCGTCGCGGCTGTCCTACTTCCTCTGGCGCAGCATGCCCGACGCGAGGCTCTTCGACGCGGCGCGGGCGGGCCGGCTGTCCGACCCCGCCGTGCTCGCCGGGCACGTCGACCGGATGCTCGACGACGCGAAGTCCGAGCGCTTCGTGCAGGACTTCGCGGGGCAGGCGTTCCGCCTCTACGAGCTGCGGGCGACCACCCCCGACGCCGGCCTCTACCCCGAGTGGGACGACCGTTTGGGGCAGGCGCTGGCCCGCGAGACCGAGCTTTTCCTGGGCGAGCTGGTCGACGAGAACCACGGGGTCGATCACCTGATCGCGGCCGACTTCACCTTCGTGAACCGGCGGCTCGCCGAGCACTACGGCCTGTCCGGCGTGGCGGGCCAGCAGATGCGCCGGGTGGCCCTGCCCGAGGGCAGCCCCCGAGGCGGGCTGATGACCCACGCCAGCGTCCTCAAGGTGACCGCGAACGGCACCACGACGTCGCCGGTGCCGCGCGGCAACTTCGTGCTCGCCAGCCTGCTCGGCCAGCCCCCGGCCCCGCCCCCGCCGGGCATCGAGGGGCTCGAGCCCGACACCCGGGGCACGACGACGATCCGCGAGCAGTTGACCGCGCACCGCGGGAACCCCGTCTGCGCGAGCTGCCACCGCGTCATCGACCCGCCGGGCTTCGCCCTCGAGTCGTTCGACCCCATCGGCGGCTTCCGGACGCACTACCGGGCGACGGGCGGCCAGGCCGAGTTCGGCGGCTTCACGGTGCCGCTGCCGTTCACCGAAGGTCCCCCGGTCGACCCGAGCGGCGTCACCCCGGCCGGCGACGCCTTCGCCGACATCGCCGAGTACAAGGACCTGATGCTGCGGAACGACCTGGAGCAGGTGGCCCGCCACCTCGCCTCGCAGCTCCTGGTCTACTCGACCGGGGCGGAGATCGAGTTCGCGGACCGCGACGCGGTGGAGACCGTCGTGGCCCGGCTCGGCGGGCGCGGCTACCCCGTCAGGAGCATGATTCACGAGGTCGCGCAGAGCGATCTCTTCAGGAGCCGATAGCCATGACGTTGACCCGCCCCCTCGACCGCCGCACGTTCCTGCGCGCCTCCGGCGTGGCCGTGGCCCTGCCCCTGCTCGAGTCGATGGCCCCGCCGCTGGCCCGCGCCGCCGCGGCGAGCCCGAAGCGGCTCGTCACCGTCTGCAGCACCCTCGGGCTCTACTCGGCGTCGTGGTTCCCGAAGACCGCCGGCGCGGACTACGAGGCGTCCGAGTACCTGGCGCTGCTCGACGACCACCGGTCGCGCTACACGGTATTCTCGGGCTTCTCGCACGAAGAGCAGAGCGGCCGCCAGCCCCACAACTCGGAGATCACGTGGCTGACGGCGGCGAGGCGCCCCGGCCTCGACGGGTTCCGGAACACCATCTCGCTCGACCAGGTTGCCGCGAACCATCTCGGTTACGTGACCCGGTTCCCGTCGGTGGTCCTGGGGACGTTGTCCGCGCAAAGCCAGTCCTTCACCTCGAGCGGGGCGATGGTGCCGGCCGAAACGAGCCCGGCGGCCCTGTTCGGCAAGCTGTTCCTGCAGGGCACGCCGGAGGAGGTCGCGCGCGAGGCGCAGCGGCTGAACGACGGCGGCAGCATCCTCGACCGGCTCAAGTCGCAGACGGCGGCCCTTCGCGGGCGGGTCAGTGCGGCCGACACCCGCAAGCTCGACGCCTACTTCGACGCGGTGCGGGCGGCCGAGCAGGAGCTGACCGAGGTGCAGGCGTGGCTCGACCGGCCGAAGCCGGTGGTCGACGCCGAGCCGCCCACCGACATCCCGAACCCCGCCGACCTCATCGGCCGCATCGGCCTCATGCTGCGCATGATCCCCCTCATCCTCGAGACGGACTCGTCGCGGGTCGTCAGCCTGATGATCCACGACCACGGGGTCGTCCCCCAGGTCCAGGGCGTGAGCGGCGACCAGCACAGCCTGTCGCACCACGGGCAGGACGAGGCCAAGATCGATCAGCTCCGGAGGGTCGAGACCCAGATCGTCCAGGCCTTCCGCGGCCTCCTCGACGACCTCGCGGGGCGCGGGGCCGCGGACGGGTCGCTACTCGACCACACCTCGGTGCTGTTCGGCAGCAACCTCGGCAACGCCAACGCCCACACCCCGGTCGACCTGCCGATTCTCGTCGCCGGCGGCGGCTTCGCGCACGGCAAGCACGTGGCGCACGAGGGCGGGCACAACGCGCCGCTGTGCAACCTCTACGTCACCCTGCTGCAGAAGATGGGGGTCGAGACAGACGCGTTCGGCCAGAGCACCGGCGCGCTGACCTGGTCGTGACGGCCGCGCGGGCGGCGGAAACGCGGTAACGCCGTCGGCAAGGCGGCCCGCGGTCCGAACCCGTCGAACCGTGCGGGCCGCCCGGCCGGAGGGCGGGCGCCTGCTTCCTAATCGGTCCGGTCGACGTCGCCGCCGGACGGCGCAGCCCGACTTCCGGAATCGGCGGGAGTCCGACACGACCGGGCGGAGTCGAGCCGTCGGCGGGAACCATGAACATGATGGCCGATCGGTTTCGTCGACAGTCCGGCGTTGAACAGGGGAAACAGAGTTGGCGCACATCGTTGCCGTGCTGACGGCGGCCGTGTTGACCACCGCGGCCGTGTGGTTCTGGAACCGATGCCTCGCGGGTCCGGACCGCCCGGAGGCCCGGCCGCCCCTCGATGACGCGCCCGAGGATCGAGAGGGCCCGGCCGCGCCCGCCGCGCCGCCGGATGCGAACGCCACGCCGCCAGCACCGGATTCGCCCGTCGAGGACACGCCGGCGGCGGATTCACTTTTCGACGACACGCCGCCGGCGGCGGAGCCGCGTGTCGACGACGCGCCGCCGGTGCAGGATGCACCCGTCGTCAGCACGCCGCCGGCTCCGGAACCCGACGACGCGCCGCCGGCGGTGGAGTCGCGTGTCGACGACGCGCCTCCCGCGCCGGCGGAGACCGATGTTCCCGCCGCGCCGCCGGCGGTGCGCTGGAGCTGGCGCAGCCACCGCCAGTCCGGGCTGGAGTTCCTCCGCGTCACCGTCACCAACCCGGGGCCGAATCCGCTGACGGTGACCGCCGTACGGCTGAGGACGAGCGACGAGCTCGCCCCCCACGACGACCCGCCGGCCGGGCTCCTGGACGCATCCGAGCAGGCCGTCGAGTTGTTCGGCCCGGATCCCGGAGCCGCTCCGCTGCCGCGCACCCTTGAACCGGAAGCCAGCGCCGACGCCTACTTCCCGTGCCGCGACGTGGCGGACTGGCTCTACGGCGTCGCGGAGAGCCACAACCTCGACCGCAACGAGTGCCATCTGACCCCCGAGTGCGTCGACGGCGACGGGGACAGCCACCCCGCGAGGCGCAAGATCGATTACGAGAGGTGGTTGAGGCACGGAAACGGACCGTCGCTGCGCGAGCACGCGGATGGGCAGGACCCGCCATCGGACGGCGACGACGCATGACCGCTCCGAGGTCGGCGGGATGCCGGGACAACCGCGGCCGACGGCGAGCACGCGGATGGGCAGGATCCGCCCTCGGACGGCGACGACGCGTGACGGCCCGGAGGTCCGCGGGGTGACAGCGCAAACGCGAGCCGACGACGAGGATTGGGAGGCGAACAATCGATCACCGCGGAAGGCGGTCGCTGTTCAAGATGGGCAAGCTGGGCATTCTGTGGGAGCTCGATCGGGCCACCGGCGGGTTCGTCGCCGCCCACGACCTCGGCTATCAAACCCTGGTCGACGTCGACCCCGAGACGGGCCGGGCCACCTACCGGCCGGGCACCATCCCCGAGCCGGGCCAGGAGCTCGAGTTCTGCCCCGACTTCCAGGGCATCCGCAACTGGCGCGCGTCGGCCTACCACCCCGGGACGGGCATGCTCTACATCCCCATCCACCCGACCTGCGTCCGCGGCACCTTCAGCGAGGTCGCGCGCGAGCCGCACCCGACCGGCGACCTCTACTACTACGGCAACCCGCGGTGGACGGGCTGGCAATCGGCCGGACGGCTCCCCCACCCGGAGAGCCCCGACCACGACGGCCACCTCGTGGCGATGGACATCGACACCGGCGAGGTGCGCTGGCGCCACTCGACCCGGCTGCGGTCGCTCGCCGCCGCCCTCACCACCGCCGGCGGCCTCGTGGTGACCGCCGACGGCGACCGGTACCTCTACATCATGGATGTCGAGACCGGGGACGTGCTGTTCCGCACCCGCTTCCCGTCGCCGCCGCAGGGCTTCCCCATCACCTACGCGGTCGACGGCCGGCAGTATTTGGCCGTCCCCGTCGGCGGCGGCCGGGTGCCGGGCGCGACGAACACGCTGTACGTCTTCGCCCTGCCGGAGCCGGCGCGGTAGCACGTGCGGCCAGGCGGACGGATCAGGTCGTCAGCACGATCTTGCCGACGACCTCGCGGCGGGCGAGCATGCGCATGGCCTCCGGCGCCCGTTCGAGAGGCAGCGTGCGCGACACGAGCGGCCGCAGGCGGCCCGCCTCGAACCACGCGAAGAGCCGGTCGAAGTTGGCGCGGTTCGCCTCGGGGTCGCGCCGCACGAAGGCGCCCCAGAAGACCCCGACGATCTGACAGCCCTTGAGGAGCACGAGGTTGGCGCGCACGCTGGGAATGGCGCCGCCCGCGAAGCCCACCACGAGGAGCCGGCCGTCCCAGTTGACGCAGCGCAGCGACTGCTCGAAGACCTCGCCGCCGACCGGGATCGTAGATGACGTCGGCGCCGGCGCCGCCGGTCAGGGCCTTCACGCGGTCCTTCCACGCGGGGTCGGTCCGGTAGTTGACGACGTCGGCCACGGCGTAGCGCTCGGCGACGGCGCGCAGCTTGTCGTCGCTGCCGCCCGACGCGATGACGCGGGCGCCGAGGCAGCCGCCGATCTCCACGGCGGCCGTGCCCACGCCGCCCGACGCCCCGTGCACGAGCAGCGTCTCCCCGGCCTGCAGCCGCCCCCGCTGCACGAGGGCGTGGAAGCTGGTGCCGTAGGTCATCGGGAAGCCGGCCCCCGTCTCGAAGGACATGCCGGCGGGCAGGCCGAGACACCGTTCCTCGGGCACCACCGCCTCTTCCGCGTAGCCGTTCCAGCGCGTCATCCCGATGACCCGGTCGCCGGCCGCGAACCGCGTCACCGCGGCCCCGACCTCGACGACCTCGCCCGCGACCTCCGCCCCCGGCGCGAACGGCATGTCCGGCTTGAACTGGTACTTGCCCTCGATGATCAGCAGATCGGGGAAGTTGACCCCGGCCGCCCGGACACGGATGCGCACGCCATCGTCGTCGAGGACCGGGGGCTCGACCTCCTCCCAGACGAGACTCTCCGGCGGGCCGTACGCCTTGCACAGCATGGCTCTCATGGCGGGGGATTGTAGAACAAGGCGCCATCGGCGATTCCCGCCGCGGCAACGGACCCGACGCCCGCCGGACGCCTGGAAGCCTGCGCCCCGGCCCCCGCGTGAGGTGCCGCCGCTCAACGATAGATGTCCCTGCGGTGGCCGATCTTGAGGACGAGGATGGTGAGGGTCGACGCGGCGACGCTGTACAGCACGCGGTAGGGTCCGATTCGGACTCGAAAGACGTCGTCGTATCCGGTCAGTCTACGGCTGCCTCTCGGAACCGGGTCGTCCGCAAGCGCCCGAACCGCGCGAACCACACGGTCGCGCGCCTCGGAAGGCAGCTTCTTCAACTGCCGTTCTGCCATGCCCGAGACGTGGATTCTAAACCTGCCCATCACGCTCGATCTCGGCGAGCACCTCCTCGAGCGGCCGGGTCGGCTCGTGACGGATGCGCTTCAGGTCTTCGATGTCCTCCAACTCTTCCAGGCGATCGACGATAGCCTCCTGGATGAAGCGATTCATCACGACGCCATGCGTCCGACAGTACGTGTCGAGCGCATCCTTGATCGCGCGGTCGATACGGGCATTCACCTGTACGGTCGGCATGGCGCCTCCTGACTCGATCGCAAATGATAGCAATGGCTACCAAATCCTACCATGGCCAGTTGCGGTAAGCTCCCACGATGCCCGAGCCCCTGATCGCGCTCCGCCACGTCGAGAAGAGCTTCCGCCACGGCGTCAGCCGGACGTTCGTGCTGCGCCGCATCACCCTGGACATCGCCGAGGGCGAGTTCGTCTCCGTCATGGGGCCGTCCGGCGCCGGAAAGTCGACCCTGCTGCACATCCTCGGCATGCACGACGCGGACTGGACCGGCGAGTACGACTTCCTCGGCCAGCCCGTCCACGCCCTGCGGGCGAAGCACCGCCAGGCCCTCGGCCGCGCCCACATCGGGTTCGTGTTCCAGAGCTACCACCTGCTCGACGACCTCACGGTAGCCGAGAACCTCGACGTGCCGCTGTCGTACCGGAACGTGCCCCGGTCGGAGCGCCAGGGCCTGGTGGCCGACACCCTCGACCGGTTCCAGATCGTGGGGAAGAAGGACCTCTACCCGAGCCAGCTCTCGGGGGGGCAGCAGCAGCTCGTGGGGGTGGCGCGCGCCCTCATCGCCAAGCCGAAGCTGATACTGGCCGACGAGCCGACCGGCAACCTGCACTCCGGCCAGGGCCGCGAGATCATGGAGCTGTTCACGAAGCTGAACGCCGAGGGGACGACCATCGTGCAGGTCACCCACTCGGACGTCAACGCCGCCTACGGCGGCCGCATCATCCAGCTCCGCGACGGCTGGCAGGTGGACGGCTGACCGCCCCGCTTCAGGTCAGACGGGCCATGCACACGACGTCGTCGACCCGCCCGTCGATCAGGTCAGGCGGGCCATGCACACGACGTCGTCGACCCGCCCGTCGATGCGGCGGGCGCGGCGCTTCAGGCCCTCGCGCACGAATCCGGCGCCCTCGAAGGCGCGGATGGCGCGCACGTTCGACGCGAAGACCTCCAGCTCGACCCGCGTCATGCCGGCCGCCTCCGCCGCTTCCAGGGTGCGGACGAGGAGGGCCGCGCCCACGCCCCGTCCGCGCCATTCGGGCAGCAGGCCGATGCCCAGCACCCCGCCGTGCCGGGACCCCTCATGGGGGTGGCGCCGCACGTCGCACCAGCCGACCACCCGCCCCCCGGCCCGCGCGACGAGCTGCACGCCGCCGCCGCTCAGGAGCGATTCGACGAACGACCGGGTCGCGTCGACGCCGAAGCCCTCCACCGCCGCCAGGTAGCGCCGCTCGCGGGCCACCGCGTCGACCGCCGCGCTGAGCCCTTCGATGTCGCCGGGCGCGGTCGGCGCCAGGGTGAACGGTTCGGCCATGGGATGTCTCCACCGCGTCGGCGCGCCCGCGGACGATATGCGGTATGCGGGTTGTCTACTGAATCGATGGTCGGTCGGGAGATGTCTCCGCCGTATCCGTGCACCCGCGGGGGGGGCGGCGGCTGGTCGCGCGGGAAGGAACCGCCCCCGCGGTCCGAGCGTCTCATTGTACGCCGCCGGCAGAGCGCCGAAGCCGTGAGGCGACGAGCAGATCGAGCGGAACGACGTCCGCCTCGTTGCATGCCGCCGGCGGGCGCCGAAGCAGGGGCGGCAAGCGGTGGTCATCGTGACGTGGGACAATCGGGACATGACAGCACACACACTCCGTCGTCGGCTCATCGGATCGGTGGTCGCGGGGAGCCTCGTCCTGGGCGGAGCCCCCTGGGCGGTCGGGACGGCGTCCGCGCAGGAGCAGTCGCTCTACATCGCTTTCGCCGACGGTAACGGCGAGCCGGTGACCGACATGACACCCGGCGACGTCGTCATTCAGTGGGACGGGGCGCTCTGCGACATCGTCGAGCTGGAGCCCGTCAACTGGCCGGCTCGCGTGACCGTGTACGTCGACAACGCGACAGAGAGTCAGGCGGCCCTCCCGGACATGCGCGAGGGGCTGAGGCTCTTCCTGAACGCGCTCCCGCCGGACATCGAGGTGGCGATCGCGACCCTTTCGGGACGCCCGCAGTTCCGCGTGCCGCATACTACGGACCGGCAGGAGCTCGCCGACGCCATCGGCGTGCTTGCCGGCGAGGGCGCCGCCGCGACCTTCTTCGATGCGCTCTACGAAGAGGCGGAGAGGCTCGAGGACGACCGGGAACGGCAGTACGTCTCCGCCGTCGTGATGGTCGCGACGGCCGGATCGGAGGGAAGCCGCCGGGCCCGCGGCGACGCTGTGCAGCGAACGATGGACCGCCTGTACGACAACGCGGCCACCGTCTACACGCTGTTGTTCACGTCCCCCTACGGCGTCGGCCGCAACCTGGGCCGGGCCCAGGCACAGTGGGGCGCGGACATCGCCGCGGCCACGCGAGCCCGGTACGAAGAGATGGTCGTCTCCACCCGGTACCGCACGCTGTTGCCGGAGATGGCCGCCGACATCGCCCGGAGGCACCGGCTCACCAGCCATCAGTACCGGGTGACCTACCGGCCGCCGGAGGACGCGTCCGACCAGCCGCGAATTCAGGTCGGGTCCGCGCGGGCGGGTGTCGCGGCCATGCCCACGGACAACGGAAACATCCCCTGATGCGCTCCCGCATCTCTCCCCCCGGCCCGAATCAGGGTCAGAACGGAGGCGGCGGATCCAGGAGTCCCGGCTCCGGGACCGGGCCGGGCCGGTGCTCGGGGTCGTCGTCCCGCCAGGGCGTGCGGCAGGGCCGGCCGAGGCGGTAGAGGGCCAGGTTGGCGGCCATCCGCTGCGAGGCCCCGGCCCGCCCCCCCGCCGCCGCGCCCGACATCGCTGCGCGCTGCCACTCGGCCGCCTCGGCGAACCGGCCCAGCTCGGCGAGGGCCATCGCCATCGTCTCGGCGACGGCCGTGGTCTTGAGCGTCTCCTCCACCGCCCGCGCCAGCGCCAGCGCCTCTGACCCGTCCCGCACCCGCGGGTCGGGGGCGGCGGCGAGAAGCCGCGCCACCGCCAGCGGGAACGCCGGCTCCCCGGGATGGAGGTCCATCGCCGCGCGGAGGCGCTGCACGGCCTCCGGGTAGCGGGCCAGGCGCACGAGCGCCATCGCCTCGCCGAACCGTGCCTCCCTCCGGCCGGGGTCGAGTTCCAGCGCCCGCCGGTAGGGCGTCAGCGACGCCTCGAGCCGGTCGGTTCGACGGAGCGAGTCAGCCAGCCTGAGGTGCGCCTCGGCGTGGTTGGGGTCGTGGGTCGCGGCCAGCGTGTAACGCTCCACCGCCTCCGCGTCACGGCCGCTCCGCTCGTAGAGGGTTCCCATCGCGAAGTGCGCGGCGGCCAGCCGGGGGTCGAGGCGCACCGCCTCTTCGAGCTGGTCGAGCGCGGCGCGGGCGTCACCCGTGCGGTTCAGGGCGAGGCCGAGGTTCAGCCGCACGACCGGCAGTTCGGGCGCGAGCCGGGCCGCCTCCCGGAACTGCCGCGCCGCCTCGGGCCAGTCGCCCCTCGCGCCGGCGACCAGCCCGAGGTCCCAGTGGACCTGCGGGCTCCGCAGCGCCGTGTTCACCGCCGCCATCAGGGGATCGGGCAGGGCGACGCCGCCCCCCGCCCCGGCACCGCCCCCGCCCTCCAGGTACGACCGCGCCTTCTGCAGGTCGCCGAGACCGCGCCAAGCCATGGCCAGCGGATAGCGGATAGCCGCCGCGGCGGGGTCGAGCCGCAGCGCGTCCTCGAACAGGGCCACCGCGCCGGCGTAGTCCCGCCGCGCCGCGGCGGCCCCGGCCGAGCTGGAAGAGCACGGCCGGGGTGTCCGGATACAGCGCACGGGCCCGCGTCAGCAGCGGCTCGGCCGCGTCCGGCCGGCCGGCGTCGATGTGGACCTGCCCCAGCCACGTCAGGGCCGCAAGATCGTCGGGGCGCAGCCGCAGGGTCTGCTCGAAGTGCTCGACGGCCTCGGCCAGCCGCCCCGTGCTCCTGAAGAGGTGCCCCAGGTAATACGGCCAGCGGAAGTCGCCGGGAGCGAGCGCCTGCGCGTTACGGAAGCCGCGCTCGGCTTCGTCGAGGAACTCGCCGGCCATCAACAGCTTGGCCAGCGCGCCCCAGGCCTCGCCGCGCCGCCCGGGCGCCGCCGCCGTCACCGCGTCGTACGCCTCGCGAAGCTGCGCCCGAACCGACGCATGCGCGCGGTCGAGGTCGGGCAGGGCGACCGGCAGGAGCGTCGGCCCGCCCGCGGCCGCCTGCGACGAGACGGCCGCCTCTCCGAG